>CAYMBG010000001.1:0-3615 GCA_964388615.1 uncultured Chitinophagales bacterium
ATAAGTAACACTGACCGCATCGTCCAATATCGGAGCTCCGGTCAATGTACCATCTGTCCTGGTCACATTACCATCAAATGCAACTTTCTCAGCACCAAAATAGACATCACCATCAGTTAATGTAAGATCACCTGTAAACGAGAAGCCGCCATCTCCCGAAACAGCAAATGACACTGTTTTATCTTCAGCGTTTACATCAAGGTAGCCATCTACATTCGCATTGGTGAAGTCGCCATCCGGAACCACTATAAACTCAAGTCCCTTGTCAACATCTAGATCATCAGTATAACTACCGGCGGTAATACTGATCACATCATCATCATCTGCTGCTGTAATCGCTGCAGATATAGTGGCCAACGGACCTACGTTACCACCTTGATATGTAGCTGAAGTTCCGTCCCAGGAATCATCACCGGCCGATCCATCTACATACAGGTCTTGCGCCAGCACTGATCCCGCGCCCAACGTCATAGCGACGAATAACGCCAGAAACGCGCTTGCAAACGACCGTAGCCATTTGTCTGGTATTAAAGTTTTCATATGTATCTCTTTATATGATTGATTTGTTAAACGTGTTTTTCCCACGTCGTTGATTGTTGAAGCTTTTTCCATCATGGATTTGCTTTTTGGTTGTTGTTTCGCTCGAAAGGCCTGTACTCCATATTTTGTTGCTAAATTCAAATTGTGAGACACACGCAGCGTCCTGTTTCCGTTTTTATACCCAGACAATCGGATCATCTTCCACGAGATAGCCCGCGAACCACGTCCTCCTGCCTTTAAATACTAATATATCATCTAACAATTAGATTTCCTTGCCAATTTAAACAGTTATCAAGTACTGCACAAGGCAAAACTCGACATTCTGTAGCTATTAACAATAACAAACATAACAAAAAAAACGGGAAATAAAATTTTTTTTATAGATCTTTTTCCCCTTTTCCTATTCAGTTGGACAACTTTTCCTGTTTTTTATCCTCCTTTTTCCATCTTTTTATTCCACTTTCTTTTCCCTCTCACTCCTTTTGTCAGGCTATGAGAAAAAAAAACGCTGAGCATTATGATATTTTCATATTGCTTGAACATCTGACGACCGCCTTTTATAAAGGTTACATACTATCTGTGATTTTTCCTGTACGAGATGCTGGTTTTGGATCGCGGCAGCTCTAAAAAAGGCGGACACGCCCCGGCATGATATAATATCAACACTTTATTTTCAAGTCACCTGACCGGAAACTTATCGAATAACACCGGATTTTTGCCCTTCTTCTACGCTTTCTGTAATCTCTACAATTCGGAACCTATGTTACCCCTAATATATATTGTCCTCTCCTTATCATGATTCCTTTTGAAAAACTTCCTGCCTCGCACCAAATGATGACACAAGACCCGCTGACACGCCGGCTTTACGCTTCGGACGCTTCTATCTATGAACAAATTCCCGCCGCTGTATCTTTTCCCGAATGCCAAAACGACCTGCAACTACTGATCGACTATGCACGACACTACCAGATGCCTGTCACCATGCGGGCCGCCGGTACCAGCCTGGCCGGCCAGACTACCGGAGGCGGCATCGTTGCCGATATCTCCCGCTTCATGCATCGGGTGCTGGAGATCGACCCCCGAAAACATCTCGCGCGCGTCCAGCCTGGTGTCATCCGTGATCAGCTTAACCGCCAGGCCGCATCTCACGGACTGCTCTTCGGACCCGATACTTCTACTACCAACCGTTGTATGCTGGGCGGCATGATCGGTAATAACTCCTGCGGATCCTATTCTATCACGTACGGCACGACCCGCGAACATGTCCGTGAACTGCATGTCGTGCTTAGCGACGGCTCCTGCGCGCATTTCCGGCCGCTCTCCGAACCGGAACTCGATGAAAAATTGCAGCTTGATTCGCTGGAGGGATGTATCTACCGGGAAATGGTCACATTGCTTCGCAAAAACCGCGATCTCATCCTGCAGCAATCCCCCCACCCTGATGTTTCGCGACGTAATACGGGTTACGCCATCGACCGCCTTTGCGAAATGCACCCGATTACACCCGGCGGACGCCCTTTTAATTTGTGCGAATTGCTTTGCGGCAGTGAGGGCACCCTGGCGCTTATCTCCGAGGCGGTGGTGCAGCTGGTGCCTGTGGAAAAGCATAAAATCCTGCTCATCCCTCAGTTCGCCTCCCTGCAGGAAGCACTTGAAAGCGCCGTGGAGGCGGTGTCCTACGGACCTGCCGCCGCGGAACTGGTGGATGAACATATCCTCGATGCCACCAGGGGTAACGTGGAACAAAACCGCAACCGCTTTTTCCTGGAGGGCGATCCGAAAGCGCTCTTGCTTATCGAATTCCAGGGCGGGGACCTGGAGGAGCTGCGCAACCGCGCCCAAGCCCTGAAGGACCGTCTGTTGCGTAAGGGACATGGCTACGCCCATACCATCATGGAGCAGCGAACAGAGATGGATCGCGTATGGGATCTGCGAAAAGCCGGACTCGGACTTCTTATGGGTCATCTCACCGATGCCAACTCGCCGGAGTTTGTTGACGACACCGCGGTCAGGGTCCAGGACCTGCCGGCTTACATCGCCGATTTCCAGAAAATTATGGAGCGATACGACACCCGGAGTGTCTACTACGCCCATGCCTCTGTCGGCGAGCTGCACCTGCGTCCGATTCTGAATATCAAAACTCCGGAAGGCCTTGAAAAGATGAAGGCGATTGCGGTGGAAGTGGCCGACCTGGTCCGCTCTTACCGGGGCTCGCTCTCCGGCGAGCATGGGGACGGCCGACTGCGGTCCCACCTGATCGAGCGGATGGTCGGGCCTGAAATGATGCAGCTCCTGCGCCGCGTGAAGGAGATATGGGACCCGGATCACCTGCTTAACCGCGGCAAGATCATCGATCCGGAGCCGATGGACCGTGACTTGCGGTATTCTCCATCCTATCCGGGGATCGATGTGGAAACGGTGTTCCACTGGCGTGCCGAAAACGGCTTCGGTAACGCCCTGGAACTTTGTAATGGCGCCGGGGTGTGCCGGAAGAAGACGGAGAGCGGCGGGACCATGTGCCCGTCCTACCGGGCGACCCTGGAGGAGCGGGACAGCACACGCGGACGCGCCAACATCTTCCGCCAGATATTTTCGGAACGACAGGTTGACGGTTTCACGTCAGGGGAAATTCATGAGGCGCTGAAACTCTGCCTGAGCTGCAAAGCGTGCAAGACCGAGTGTCCCGCCAATGTCGATATGGCCAAAATGAAGGCCGAATACCAGCACGGACGCCACCTGACCCTGGGCGTTCCGTTCGCCTCCCGCTTTTTCGGCAGTCCGGCACGCTTCTACCCGCTTGCCGGCGCACTGGCGCCGCTGGTCAATTTTGCCGGCACCCTGCCGCCTGTGAAGGGTGTGCTGGAGCAGCTGCTGCATATCCACCCGGACCGTCAGCTTCCCGCCTTCACCCATTCCCCTTTCACCGCCTCACTCCACAAACACGGCCCGGATCCGTTTCATGTGACCAGGGTCAACGGGACCAAAGTGTTTCAACGTCCACGCGACGACCAGCGCCATAAAGCTGACGGCAGCGGCCAGCAACATCAACAAGACACGGCCGACCAGCGCCATAAA
>CAYMBG010000001.1:3715-8231 GCA_964388615.1 uncultured Chitinophagales bacterium
CGACCAGCGCCATAAAACTGACGCCGACGGTCAAAACCCCTTACCCGACGTGTTGTTGCTCGTGGACTGGTTCACCGAATACCATGAACCGGGAGTCGCCGGGGCCGCGCTGGATATCCTGGAACGATTGGGGTGCCGGGTCACCGTGATGGGTCCGCTCGAAAGCGGCCGCACCCAGATATCCCGCGGACTCCTGGACCAGGCTAAAGAGCGCTGCGAGTCTAATATCCGCCTGCTTACGCCCTATGCCGAAAACGGATTTCGTATCGTGGGACTTGAACCCAGTGAGATCCTGACGTTCCGCGATGAGTATCCCGATCTGTGTGATGAATCGCTGCACGACGATGCACGCACCCTGGCTTCATCCACCCGGATGATCGAGGAGTTTCTGGCGGAGGAGATACCACCGGAAACAATGGCAGAGCATTTCAACGGCAACGGCCGCAAGGTGCGTGTCCACGGACATTGCTACACCAAGGCGCTGACCGGCAACGCGCCGATCGCCGATGCCCTCAGGCTTGCCGGTTTTGAGCCGGTCGTACTGGATACCGGGTGTTGTGGAATGGCCGGCAGCTTCGGATATGACAAAGACCACTACGAGGTGTCCATGCAGATTGGGGAACAGACCCTGTTCCCGGCACTGCGGGAGCTGGACGACCGCGAGCTGATCTGCTCACACGGCTTTTCATGCCGGCATCAGATCTCCGATGGCACCGGGAAAACGGGACAACACACCGTGGAGATCATTTGGCCGGGTCGGAGACACGGGTAACCACCACCGCGCCTTTGATGTCAAACGTGTTGATGTCAACTGGCTTGGCGTAATCCATTACCGGGATTTCGGAGCCATCCTTGGCGATTATGTGATATTCCGAACAGCGGGAGCGGCCCTCTTTGACCTGTTTCAGGTGGTCGGTGGCTTTTTCACGGTCATCCGGATGCACCAGCCTCTTCCAGCCTTCGTGCCCTTCGCATTCGCCCTGATGATACCCGGTGATCTTCAACACATCCTCGGAAAGCCAGCGGAATTCCGGCAGCTCCTCATCATTAAAACTCAAGCCATACTTAAAGTCGCTCTTGGTGTTGAATATCCGGTTGAAATCCTGGTTGCGCTGATAAAGCGTTTTGAGCACTTTCTTTCGAAGCGAGATGTTGCTGATCTCCATCCGCATCACCTTCTCCTCCTTAAGCTCCAGCGGCTTGACCCCTACTTCCACCTGAACCGGCAATCCGCTTTTGTGCTGCAGAATAAAACGATAATCCGGTTGGGATGAGAAATCCTCATCCCACAGGTCCTGGAAACGATCCTTGAGGATCTGGCCGTGCTTGTCCGGCATGATCTCCCATACCTTCATCTTTTGCAATTCCTCTTTCTCGTAGCCGATAAGCTCCAGCAGGGACTTGTTGGCAAAACGGATAGAGCCGTCGGCGGCGACATCCAGTACGGTGCGTTTGGAAGTTTCGTAAAAATCATCCACATCAACCTTGCTGTCCACCAGCGACTGCTCCACGCGCTTGCGCTCGGTGATATCATGCTGATAGGAGACCCAATGGGTGATTTTGCCGTCATGATCCACCAGAGGATGGATATCCCATTGATTGACAAACTCCGAACCGTCTTTGCGGTAGTTGATGGTCTGCCCGAAAAACGCCTTGCCCTCAATCAACGATTCGCGCAGCCGGTCCAGGGTCTCCCGCTCGGTTTTCGGCCCTTGCAGGATTCTCGGTGTCTTGCCGATCACCTCCTCCCTTTCGTAGCCGGTCATTTTCTCAAAGCCATCATTCACATATACGATACGCGGGCCCGGTTCTTCCAGCGTGAGTTCGGTGATCACAATGGAGTCATAGTCGTTGCGAATGGCAGCCTCAAGCAGGGAGAGCTCCTTTTTCGCATTATCCCTCTCTTCAATCAACTGTTCAACCAGATCCTTGAGGGCATTTGTCGATGTTTCGTCCTTGGCGTGCTCACGTATGACACGCATCGCTTCCATAATATCCATATTATCTTTTACTTATATTTATATCTTGTAATTCCAAGCACCTTGTCACAAGCGCCTGTTATTTCTAGTCCCATTTACAATTACAATATAGCGTATTGATACGTTCTATTCAGTGAGTAAACGCTCATGAAAACAAATCGTTCCCATGATTTTTATTTTCTTAAAAAAAATGAAAGAAACGGTATGGACAACCTATGTCTTTTCGCGTTCGGACTGACGAAAACTGGTAGTCTCCGGTTCATCTTCTTTTTTTTCACCCAGGTGCTTTTGCATTTCATTGCGCAATTTCTGGATGGTCATGCCACTGGTCAGGGAACCGTTATTGGCAACGGAAACACGGCCTGTCTCTTCTGAAACCACCACAACCAGCACATCATTCACTTCGCTCACCCCGAGCGCGGCACGGTGCCGGGTTCCGAAGACGGTCGAGATGTTGGGATTCTGACTGATGGGAAGATAGGCACTCGCAGCCACGATACGATTATCCCGTATGATCACGGCCCCATCGTGCAGGGGTGTGTCATGATTGAAGATCGTTAAAATCAGTTCACTGCTTACGTTGGCGTCGATCTTCACGCCCTTATCCACCAGGTCGTTCAGGGCAGTTCCTTTGGAAAATACGATCAGAGCGCCGGTTTTGGAGCGCGACAACAGTTTGACCGCCTCAATCACCTCGTCAATGACCGAATACGATCCTCCGCGATCAAAAAACCGGTGCAGGCGGGTGTTTTGGCCAATATTATAGAGAAGTTTGCGGATTTCGGGCTGAAAAATGATGATGACGGCGATAATTGTGACATCAAGCAAACGATGCAGCACAAAATTGATCGTGGTCAGCCCGAACAAACTTACCAGCGCGTTGATTACAAAAACGATAAGCAGGCCGACTACGACCGGAACGGCAAAAGAGCCCCGGATCCAACGATAGAGCAAAACAATCACGCTCGCTATAATAAGCGTTTCAATCAGGTCGGTCAGACCGAATTCCAGAAATCCGATTGGTAAGATTTCCACCTTGTTCCGTTGCTCTTTTAGAAAGTTGGTAAGGTCATGTTGTCGGGGGATGGATGACGAAAAAACGGATGGTCAGGACAATGCCTGATGGATATCCAATACATCCCGGGCCTCGCGGACATCGTGCACCCGATGGACAGCCACCCCCTGGGCAAGTGCATGATACTGAAGTGCCAGCGATCCGGCAAGCCGTTGCCCCACCGGCCTCGGGCCGTTGTCATCGGCAAGCAGTTGTCCGATCATGGACTTTCGGGAGGTCCCGGTCAACACCGGATATCCGGCTTGCCTAAAGGTAGGCAAATGACGGATAATTTGCAGATTTTGTTCCAGGGTTTTTCCAAAACCGATGCCGGGATCAATTACTATCTGCCCAACGCCGCGACTGCGGGCCCATTCCGCCTGTTTTTTCAGAAACCGGTATATTTCGCCGACCACATCCTCATAGCCGGTCTGCTTCTGCATCGTCTTCGGGGTGCCCCGGCTATGCATGATGACCAGTGCCGCATCATGATCGGCGCATAGATCGGCCAGTTCCGGCGCGGCGCGGAGGCCGCTCACATCATTGACCATCTGCGCCCCGCACTCCAGTGCCTGCCGCGCCACTTCCGGCTTGGTGGTATCCACCGAAAACATAACACCTGGAAATTCAGGCACGGCACGGCGTATGACCGGAATCACCCGTTCAAGCTCCTGGTCCAGCGGAACCGGCTCGGCACCCGGACGGGTTGATTCACCGCCCACATCAATGATGGCGGCGCCTTCCGCCACCATGCGGGAGACCCGCTTCAGGGCAGTGGTGAGACTGTCGTGTTGGCCACCATCCGAAAAAGAATCCGGCGTGACATTCAAAATCCCCATGACACAAGGGGTGGAAACAGAAAGCGCCTTGCCCTGAAGGACAAAGCGCTCATTTCCTTGTTGATTCGAATCGGTTTTCCTTTGGGACACGTTGTACCTCGTTGTATCGTGATCCTCCGGATCCTATTCCTTAATCAAATCCGCGGACTTTTCCTTCTCTGCCCATTCATCGGCATCCGGAAGCGGATCTTTTTGTTCGTTGATGACTTTGTCATCCCACTGTTCGGCGAGCCGCTCGTTGAGCTCGATGTAGTGCTCCCACTTTTCAGGTACTTCATCATCCGGGAAGATGGCTTCTACAGGACACTCGGCAACGCAGGCATCACAATCGATGCAATCGTCCGGATGAATCGTCAAGAAATTGGGGCCCTCACGAAATGCGTCCACCGGGCAAACCGTGACGCAATCCGTGTACTTGCAATTAATACAGGGTTCTGCTACTACGTACGTCATTACTTTGTTCCTTGCTTGGTTTCTAATTCTTATTTGATCTGCTTGATCTGCTTCTAATCTGCAAAAAGCGGTTACAATCGGTATGCCTATAAGTAGTGACCTCTTGCTACAAAGTCAAACATATCGGTATAAAAAGTCAGATTCAATCCAAATAACCGGGATGGGACAGGTGCCGGGATGGATAAGAGGCC
>CAYMBG010000001.1:8331-11545 GCA_964388615.1 uncultured Chitinophagales bacterium
GGATGGGACAGGTGCCGGGATGGATAAGAGGCCGGAATAGAGCAGACGCCGGCGATAGGCAGACAGGGTCATGCGGGCAGGCGGGCGGGATTTTGCCAGCAGACAGGGTTATGCGGGCAGGCGGGCGGGATTTTACCAGCAGACAGGGCTATGCGGACGTGGTTATGCGGGCAGGCGCAGGATGTCGCCTTCGCGGGCCAGTTCGGCGTGGATGCCGGTGCCCGCCACCTTTTTTTCAAGTTTTCTGGCGATATCGTCAAGATCCCTGTCCTTGGCCTCCGGATCAAAGTGCATCATCATCAGGTGCTTGACCCGGTTGTTGATCGCTCGTTCGACCACCAGTTCCCAGGCGGAATGTCCCCAGTTTCGTTTCTTTTTGTAGGTTTCAAGGTCATACTGGGCATCGTGAACCAGCATATCCGCATCGGCAACGAAGTCATCAAACTGTTTCAGGAACGGGTCGCGATCCTCCCGGGAGTCGACATTGATGGCGTTGAGCTCATTGTCCGGACAATAGACCAGCTTCTTTTTGCCAACTTGCAGCTTGTATATGGCGGTTTCAACCGGATGGTTGGCTGACATATACTCAATACTGTACCCCTCGAATTGTTGCTTCTGATGAGTTTGTGTATGGTATTCCAGGCGCGCCTGCAACATCTGGGAGGTCACCGGAAAATAGGTATAGGACATCTGCTCGAGCAGTACTTCCCTGGTGGAGCCGGCCATTTGGGGCGGCATATGGATATCGAAACGGTTATTGGGGGAGAACAGTGGCTTAAAAAACGGGAAACCCTGTATATGATCCCAGTGAGCGTGAGTGAAGAAGATCCGTCCGTTTAATGGCCCCTCCGAATCTACCAGTTCATTACCCAGGACACGTATTCCCGAGCCGGCATCAAAAATAAGCAGCTTGTCTTGTCCCGGAATTTTTACCTGCACACATGAAGTGTTGCCGCCATAATAGACAAAATCACTACCCGGACAGGGCGTAGAGCCGCGAATGCCCCAGAATTTCACTTCGATGGCATCGCCCAGAATCTCATCGATTTTGTCGGAAAAAAGGCTGTAATCCATGGGCTTATGGAAAAAGTCGGTCACCCCCGAAGCCATGGCGATCTCTTTCTCTACGGGATAGTCGCGGGTGGTAAGCACAAGGATCGGCACACCATTAAGCTCCTTGTCGTCTTTGAGGATCTTGCACAAGTGCAGGCCGTTGCCATCCGGAAAATGAAGGTCCATGATGACGAGGTCCGGCTTTACCTCCCTCACACGCTCGATTGCGCCTTCAAAGCTGTTGTGATGAAAAAACTCATACCCTTTTTTTTCAAGGAATGCCCCTATGAGTTCACAAAGGGTGAGGTCATCCTCAATCATAAGGATTGTAATATCCTTCTCAGGGTTAGTCATCAATGCGGATTATCGCCAGGTTTATAAAATTACAACTGCAAAACAGGAGTTATGGGTTACAAGGATTTTGCCGATACCGCGTGTAAGAAACACTTGAAGTATGACAAAAGCTCAGTTATCCAATTCCTCCCTGATCTCTTCCAGTTTTTCGAGTTTTTTATCCAGCTTCTTTTGCTCCTTGTCAATTTTCTTTTGAATGTCATCAATCAAGGCATTTCCTTTGCCGCCGGGATTGATGAAAGTCATGGTATCCTTGGAGCGGAGGATCTCTTCATTCAATTTGTCACATTCTTTTTTCAGTTTGAAATACTGTTCACGCAACGATTTGTCATCAGAACCCTTTTGAACAGGTTTTTCCGATGAGGATGACCGCCGTCCGGAACTGCGGAAATTTTGATAAACCCGGTCACACGCTTCCTTGTAATCCTTATCGAGCTTTGCTTTCTTTTTTATCGGCACAAATCCGATTTCCTTAAACTGCTCCTGCAACTCTTTGGTGCCAGCGACGGCCTCCTCGGGATTCTCTTGTTCACCCAGTTTTTCAATCTCGGAAACAATTTCGCGTTTTTTACGGTAGTTCTCCTTCTGCTCTTCACGGACGACACGGTAGTGTTTACGGCGATTCTCGTAAAATACATCCATGGCGTTTTTAAACCGTTTCCAGACTTTACCGGATTTTCTGCGCGGTACCGGTCCGATATCCTTCCATCTCTTCATCAGCTCGTCGAGCTCACGAGCGATCTCGTTCCAGTTCGTGCTGTCCTGAAGCTCTTCGGCTTTTTCACACAGAGCGATTTTCTTATCCAGATTGGCCTGCTCCTGCTGCTTTATGGTCTCCTGGTTTTCGCTTTTGATCTCGTTGAATTTCCGGGTCGCGGCGTTAAACCGGTCCCATAGCTCATCGTTTTTCTCCTTCGGAATAAGCCCGACTTTCTTCCACTTTTTGTGGAGGTTGTTGATTTCCCGCACCGCGAAGGTCAGGTCCTCGGCCTCCAGGAGTTCTTCGGCTTTTTCACACAACTGGGTCTTTTTCCGGATGTTCTTCGTGGTATGGTTGCGGAAAGCCTCATTATACTCAAGCTTTTTATTAACGTACTCATCTCTGAGCGACTTGTACTGATCCCAAATCTGATCGGATTGATCCATCGGCACATGGCCGATCTTGCGCCATTGCTTGCCCAGCTCCTCCTCTTCAGCGTCAAGTTGATCCCAATTGGTTGTCTCCGGACTCAAAGAACCTACCAACTGTTTCATTTTGTCCAGTACGGCGAGCTTGCCGGTCAGGTTCTCTTCCTCTTTTTCTGCCTTTTTGACCAGAAAAGCAACCTTGTTGTCATTGAACTGCTTTACAAGTTCGGCAAAACGTTTATCCTGCTGGCCGGCTTCATCCCCTTTGGGAAGATCGCGAATCTCCTCCCATCGGCTGGTGATGTGGTTGAACTGCTTCATCGCCTGCCATTTCTTTTTGTCGATCATCTCCTGCAGCTGATCCAGAATACGCTCGCGCTTCTCCAGATTGGCTTTCTTCTGCTCGCTGCGTTTTTGCTGCCAGGCTTGTTTGCGGTTTTTGAAATGCGCCTCGGCATCATCCCGCATTTTGAGCAGCTCCGAATATCCTTCCTCTGACTCCAGGGACTCCCCCGCTTCTACCGTCGCTTCCCATTTCAGCCGGATATTGTCAAATTCGGATTGTGTCTGACCCCATTCGCTCGATTCTGCCAGACCCGATGCTTTGGATGCAAGCTCAACCAAAGGAGCAAGCGATTCCGGATAATCTTCCTTTTTAATGGTTTTTGGACTTTCGGCC
>CAYMBG010000001.1:11645-18527 GCA_964388615.1 uncultured Chitinophagales bacterium
CCGGAGCAGTATCCGCTACCGGCTGCTGGTTGTCAGTGGCATCGGGGGCGGATGATTGCGCTTGATCCTCCCCGGCCGACAACGACGATACGGCGCGGTCTATCCGTTCCAGAAGGGACTGGAAGTCACCTATGGCATGGGCGGAAGCAACCTCCTGGCGCAATGCTTCCAACGCCTCGGTGGCTTGTTTTTTATCCGCTTCCTGATCCAATACCCGTAAGGTGGCATCAACATACTTTTCCAGTTCCGAGAATTTTTTCTCAAAATACGCCACCGCCTCTTCGGCCGCTTCCGGTTCCACCTGAGTAAGCTCCTTACCTGAAAAAAAAGGATTGTCTTTTTGCCGGATACGTCCGTCGCTTGTCATCGTTGCATGTTCTTTTTCCATGGATACCACTACAACAGTCATTTTATGTCGTCATTTATGCATGAATCTTCGTAAAACGGTAATAATATCATTTCCAGCCCCGGAGCAAATGAAAAAGAGGGCGAAGGATTACGATTCATCATATCTTTTGAAAGCCTATAAATTATTAAGCTTATTACAATAAAAAAAATTACAGCTATAAAATATCGCATCTTGCGACATAATCAACGTAAAAGCACGTACCGGATTATTTTTTCATGGCCATTTCCCCTAAAAGAAGGCCTATTTTTACGGGCAGCCATTTACTGGCAAGGTAGGGTATCCGCAAAAAGGGTTTTGAAAGCGTCAAACCCCGGTTTCGGACAAGGCCGGACAAACCACGCCGGGCCACCTCTTCGGGGGTTTGTACACCCCTGAACGCCGCTTTTCTTTGATCCACCCTGGCCACATCGAAAAATTCGGTATCCACGGGACCGGGACAAAGTACGTTGACATCGATATCGGTATGTTTTAATTCACGCCAAAGGCTCCATGAAAAGTTGATGACGAATTGTTTGGACGCCGAATAGATGGCAAACCAGGGTATGGGCAAGAAACCGGCCATGGACGCAACATTCAGTATTCCCCCACGATTGCGTTCTAGCATCCCTGGAAGCAAAAGCCGGGTCAACATGACGAGCGAGTTCATGTTCACCTGCATCATCTGCTCATACATCTCCGCATCCCCCTCCTCAAACCGGCCGTTATAACCAAAGCCGGCATTGTTGATCAGAATATCCACAATCAGGTTGCGCTCCTGAAGCTCCTGAAACAGCTGACGAGCCCCATCCGGCTTTGAAAGATCACATGGAATCACCGTGACACCGGTCCCAAACTCCGATTCCAACTCCTGGGAAAGCTGGTCAAGCCGCTCTTTTCTGCGGGAAGTAATGATTAAGGATGCACCACAGGAGGCCAGATGCCTGGAAAAGGCGATACCTATTCCCGAAGAGGCTCCGGTAACGAGCACCTGTTTGCTTTTAAAGTATTCCATTTTTTTATTTCTTATTTTTGAGGATGGTATTGGTCCGGGTTCCCAAGTAGAAACCCTTTTTATTTTTGTTCAGTTCATTTCGGACTACCTGTCCCTCACCGGACACATATTACTACTACCCCTTGCAAATTGCTAAGCTGTAACATTTTTACTATTTGAACAATTTTTTTCCAAAATGGATAGCCCCTCCCGAGAATATCTCATACTGATCGCTGAAGGCAATCAGTTGAATCTGGAATTACTGTTGCATTTTCTGATGGACAGCGAATACCGTCTCGCCTCAGCCACAACCAGTGAAAAAGCAATTGAGATCTGTGAACAGGTTAACCCCGATCTGATTTTGATGGATGTGGATTTGCCGGACACGAACGGATTTGAAACCGCAAAACAACTTCTCAACAACGACAAGACCGGACATATTCCTGTTATCTTCACCGCTGACATAAGCAACAACGAGGTGGTAACCAATTGTTTCGAATACGGAGGAGTCGATTATATCAGCAAACCTTTCAAAAAACCGGAACTGTTAGCCCGAATCAACACTCATCTGTCGCTGAATTTGCTCAGGAAACAGCTACACACGGACCAGAACCATCTGACCGCCATTCTGCACAACATGTTGCCGAAGGACCTGATCAATAGCTTGAAAAACGGCTCGTTTCCAAAACCCAAGTCAGTGGAGTCGGCCGCCGCCCTGTTTACCGATTTCAAAAATTTCAGTACCATCACCAAAAACCTGGGATCCCAGGAGAGCGTTAACCACCTGAACCTGATCTATTTTGTGTTTGACGAAATTGTTGAAAGTTTCGGACTCGAACGGATCAAGACTATTGGCGATGCCTATTTTGCAGTCGGCGGCATCAATACCATTCCGGATCACCTCTACCTGAATCCGATCCTGGCCGCTCTTAAGATGCAGGAGTTTGTGCAGTTTTACAGCAAGCAACAAAAAGACAACGAATGGCTGCTGCGTATCGGATTCACAACCGGACCGGTGACATCCGGCATTATCGGATATCAAAAAATCGCTTATGACGTGTGGGGTGACACGGTGAATCTCGCCAATTATCTGGAAAACCGGTCGTATCCGGGCCAGGTCGCCGTTTCGGATTTTATCTATGAAAAAGTCAGCGACCACATCTCCACCTCACATATGGACACGATCCGAAGAGCACCGTGGGGTACCATCCATATCTATCACTGCGACGGAATTAAAGGGACCTTGCCCGACCCCCAATCCCAGATAATGCAAAAGCTGGATCCGGAATCCCTTCTCAAACTGGCTGCCAGCAAGAAAAGCCTGCTCAAAAGGATCTACCAGATCCCGGGTGACGTGTAGCAGCTCACTTTTCAGCCGGCCGGCTATTCCTGTTTGTTATCTTCTTCCTTGCTGTTGTAAAAATGAACATCCCGCTGAGGAAACGGAATGGTGATACCGTCCTTATCAAAACGTTGCTTGATAGCTTTGGTCAGATCAAGTCTGGTTACCCAGAACTCAGGGGTATGGGTCCATGGACGTACCAGTAGATCGACGGAGCTATCGTTAAGCTCACCTACGGCAACCAGCGGCTCCGGCTCCTTAAGGACCCGCTTATCAGCGTCCAGCTCTTCTTTGATCAACCGGAACGCCTTGTCGATGTCATCGGTATGACTGATTCTGAAAACCATATCGACACGCCGGGTTTCATTTCTTGAATAATTCATGATCTCCGAACCCAATATCCTGGAATTGGGGAGCATCAGGAAGATATTCTCCAGAGTGTGCATCTCGGTCACAAACAGCCCGATTTCATCCACAATACCGAGGGTGCCGCCGACACTAATAAAATCATCTCGTTCAAAAGGCCGCAATGAAAGCAGCATCACACCAGCGGCAAAATTACTCAGCATACCCTGCATCGCCAGACCGACCGCAAGTCCCGCGGCACCCAGCAAAGCGACCAAACTTGTGGTTTCAAAACCAAATTGTGATAACACAGCGATCAGTGTTGCGAACAGGATCGCAATTTTCGCGGTCTTGGCGATAATCGGAACGATAATCTTGTCGACACGTCCCGAAGCTTCAAAGTATCGATAAAGACGTTTACCCACCCAGCCGGCGACCAACCAACCGACAATCAGTATGACAATCGCCCCAAGCACATTCAAACCATAGGGAATGACATATTCAGCTACGAACTCATTGGTATCCGCTACAATATTATCCATATCCTTCAATGATTATAATGTAAAAAGGGCAGGCCATGAATAGCCCGCCCCACTTGTTTACTCTAAAAAAATCGCCGTTATTGCAGATGACTGCGAAGCATCCACGCGACTTTGGAGTGGTTACGAATGCGCTCGGTCACCAGATCCAGGGAAGCCTCGTCTCCGGCTTCTTCGCAGGCCGGCAGTGCCTCCCGCGCGGTACGAATAATGGTCTCATTCGCCACCTGCAGCCGTTCAAGCATAGTTCGTTCATCCGGCACACCCTCTTCCTCGGTGATGCTGGTCAGCTTGGAATACTCCATAAAAGAACCCGGAGCAAAGTGTCCGAGAGAGCGAATCTGCTCGGCAATCACATCAATAGCCTCTGCCAGCTCCGTGTACTGCTCCTCAAACATCGCATGCAACGACTGGAAATTCATTCCCGTCACGTTCCAGTGGTAGTTATGAGTTTTGAGGTACAACATATACGAATCGGCCAGCAACCGGCCGAGATTGGTTGCGATTTGCTCGCGTTGGTCATTAGAAATACCTATGTCGATATTCATATCCTTCTTTTCTAAAACAGAATCCATATTGTTTTCCTCTTTTTACTTAATGTTAGCTGGTTCACAATATTTCCAACGAATCCTGTTCTTATTTCGTTCTTGATCTGTTGCGGAAATAGACCAGCAAACGTTTTAAGTCCTTGGGCATGGAAGCTTCCACACCGAGGGGACTTCCGGTTACCGGATGAATAAACTCGAGTCGCGAAGCATGCAGGGCCTGGCGGTCGATCAGCTTCTCTTCTTGCTCATCAACCGCATAGTGGCGATCGCCAACTGTTGGGTGTCCGACTTCGGTCAGTTGTACACGGATCTGGTTTTTTAATCCGGTTTCCAAGGCTACCTCGACCAAACTGGCATCTTCAAATTTCTCTAATATGCGGTAGTGCAAGGATGCCCGCGTGCCCCCCTGGTCCTCTTCAGGTACAACCACATTGCGAAATCCCTCCTTAACACGCTTCAGATAGTGGATCAGCTCGCCTTCCGGCGGGTCGGGAATACCCCTGACCAATGCGACGTATATACGGGCGGGCTCGTGGTTTCGAAACTGATCGATCAAGCCGCTTTTGGCACGGCTGCTTTTGGCAAACAGGACCACGCCACTGGTGTACCGGTCAATACGATGGACCGTATAGGCATTTTTTTTCTGCTTTTCCAGATAAAGATCGAGACACTCCTGCAAATTGGCCGATTTCATGCCCGATATGGGTACAGACAGGATTCCGGCCGGCTTGTTCACCGCAATCAGATGCTTATCCTCAAAAATTACTTCCGCCCGTACGCTTGCGGTGAGCCGTACATATCCTTTTTGTTTTTTCATCCCGTCTACCGATAGCCGTTTTTTTCAAGTTTTTCAAGGAAATCCCTGCTTTCCTCATCCCCGGGAAACCGGGCGATGCAATTGAACATCACAATCCGGGCTTCGTTCAGCCTTTTCAGGTGCACCAGTACCGCGGCGTGATTACGAAGGATAAACGGGGTTGCGCCGCCATGTTGTATACTGCTGCGGATAACCGGTTCGGCCTCGGCATATTTCGTCTGGGCCACCAGGGCGTCAAACAATTCGTTCAGCAAGCCGACATGATCCGGCCAGCTTTCAAGAGCGATGCGGTAGGACTCCTCGGCACGTTGCCAAAAACCCAGCAAGCTGCAAACCGAACCCATCATGAAGTGCGCATAGGCATGATCATCCCCGGATGTCTGCTCAATATAATCTACCAGCTGATCCCCGATCCGGCGCAACTGCTGCATCGCCTGATGCAGGCGATCCTCCTGTTCATCTGCGTCGGCACGATCCATCTCATCCGACAGATCCACGATCTGCTCTGAAAGATGCAGAAGTTTCTGCTTTACCGGAAGGTGGTCGTTTTCAGCCATAAAAGTAATCCGGTTAACCTGCTGTAGCAACAAAAACCACAGGTCTCAAAGGCTCATATCAACATTATGGACATCCCGGAGGATCTGCTCGGCGTTTTTATCCTGATGCTGCATCACCCTGTGCTCGAGATTCGTGATGATGCCCGGTCGCGCCTCCTCATAAGCCTCCTTCCTGGCCTCCTCGGGTGTAGTAGTGCGAATGATAACATAGATGTCATCGGCACGGACTACGCTGTAGAGCCCATCCTCATTAAAGGCATGAGAGCGAAGCTCCTCGTACTTATCAAAAAGTTCGGAAAACGCATGAGTAGTACCGGCTTTCTCGATAATTTCGACATCTTCCGGCTTCTCGGCACTCAAGCGGATATGGCACAGATAGTAGTATTTGTCCTGATAAAGCATGTATCTGGTTTCTGATCTGAGATGAAAATGATTACTATAACTTTTTAAGGTACAAAAAAAGTACGGGAAATGCCGTTATTGTTCCAGCCAGCTGGCAATAATATTGCGGACCCGCTCCAGGTCTTTCAGGAAGACCGATTCGTTTAGGGTATGATAGGGATGGATTGCAGGCTCAATAGCCAGGGATGGAATGGCGGCCTGCTTGTCGCGGTTCAGTTCCGCACCATAATGGAGGTAATCGTTGGTGTTATTGGTCAGCTTCAAATGCGGATCGATAGCAAGCATCTGCTGGACGACCTGCCCGGTCCGGGCCCGCTCCTCCTCGCCGGGCATTTCGCCGGAAAACTCCCAGTGTCCGCTGTATAACGCTACTCCCGGATCCCCTTTGAACAGCGGAGTGGTATCCACCGTCATTACGCAGGAGGGCAGCTGTCCCTGTTCAATCAGATACCTGGAGATCCTCACGGCACCCATGCCATTGTAAAGGCCCTCTCCTTTATTTTTTAACAAATGCGGATGATGGGTTAAACCGAATTTCTCCTCCATCTCCGAAAAGAGCAACATCAAGGGGGGAAAAGACCGGGTCTCCGACATCCGGGCGATCTCCAGAAGAATGGCAAGGCCGGCGGCATCATCCAATTGTCCGGTCGCTTTGTGCTCATCCATTTCCAGAGGCAGGATATCCGGAGGGAACGCTCCGAAATGGTTAATTTTGTCGAGATGGGCAGAAAGCGCCACAGGAGTGCGGTTCGCTTTTCCAGGCAACATGGCCACCAAATTGTTATCCGGCACATGATGCCAGGTGACATGATTCAATGTTTCCAAATTGGCCTTCACGACGGGGTGGAGCCGCTCCTCAAACGAAGAAAAAGAGGGGACTTCGGCGATTTCACGGAGAATTGAAAGCAAAGTTTGCATATTCTGAGGGAAAGTGATTCGATTAAGACTGCTTA
>CAYMBG010000001.1:18627-25081 GCA_964388615.1 uncultured Chitinophagales bacterium
CTGCCTGCTGCCTGCTGCCTGCTGCCTGCTGCAAGGTATAAAACTTTTTTCACTATCCCAGAACATAGCATTCCGCGCCTGGAAACAGGCCTGATCATATTATGTCATCGACCATACTCCGTGAAGGCCGTGTCGATTCCAGATCCCGGTTCAATTTGGACCGGCACTTCATTGAATGTTAAGTTGCATATCATCATAACCGAACGTATTTTCAATTTTGATGTAATTGCAACAAACAATTTCTACTTTAAAAATATCAACGCCCATACCATGGACATAGATACCCGAAACAGGATTATCAGTGGCGTTCTGGCAGTTATTATAATAGGCCTTGCCTGGGTGCTTTACGATTCCATTACCAGCCCGTTCGAAGAAGTTGAAAGACAACGTGAAATCACCGAACAAGTTCGCCATCGCCTATCGGTCACGCGCGATGCCCTCGTTGAACACAACCGCAGGGAAGGGTCGTTCCCCGAAGACCTTGACGATCTGGTTGAATGGTTGAAAACCAATGATGAAATGGTTGAGAAGGGAGATTCCCTGTTTGCCTTCCGTCCACCGAATGAATATGATCCGGATTCCGTCATTTACTCACCAAGGTCAGGTGCGCGATTCCATTACGCACTGAACGATACGATCAGGCCCAATATTTATCTTTTGGAAGATCCCGACAGTGATGACCATATCGGGTCCCTGGAGCGCACTAATTTGTTGAACGCCACCAACTGGAACTAACCCGAACATCATGTCGTTAGCGGATGCGCAACTTGGAATTAACATTGATTCCAACAAGCTTTTTTACGCTGTATCCCATACGGCAGAACCCGATGTTCTAAAGCGGGTCGGCTACATCGACTTCTCCTTTGACCTGAACCAATCCATCGTCACGCAAGATCCGGAAACATTTCCCGGCTTGTGTGACACCCTCTCCAGGCTTTCCCGCGAACACGGCGCAGCGGAAGCCCGCATCATAATGCCGCCTTCGCTGGAATGCTGGAGTATAGTACCCAAAACCGTCTTTGACGAAGAGGTGGAGCGGCGGCAACACCTGGAAATTTTGATGCAGGGAACGGATATTCATCAAACGGAAGTCAACTGGCATCCCCTTAGCAACCGGGATTTCAAACTGTTATCGGTCCGGCAAAATACACATATCCAATCTTTTCAAACCCTTTTGGATAGTGTTGGAAACGGGACACTTTACTCGGACTTTGAAACAGGCGGGAAATGGCTTAAACACACTGGGTTTCACGGCTCCTTTCTTATGGTCAACTCCTACAACGGAGTCATTGTCATTTCGTCCTATCTGCTCGGCAAATTACGGGCGGCAACCTATTTCACCTATGATGACATTCAGGACCTTCCCTATCTCTGGCTGCAATATGCTTCTCATCTGCCGTGGATGGAAGGCCTTCACGAATACCTGATGGTGACAGGCGAGCGATCCGGTACCATCATTGAATTCCTGAATGCTTACTGGGACGATGCAACCGAGGTGCTTGTCATGGACAACCTGAACAAATTACACCTGAAAGCCGAGGAGAAGTCGTTCCCTTTTCAGTTGGAAAGAGCTTTTCCGGCAATCATGCTTTCAGTATCCTGAATCTGCAATGAGAATTATCACAGGCACGCTCAAAGGAAGGCGCTTTAGCGCCCCGGCCAATACGGATATTCGACCTACCTCCGATCGAGCAAAAGAGAGTATGTTTTCGGTTATAGAGGTCCGTAAATATCTCGAGGATACGGACGTGCTGGATCTGTTCGCCGGGTCGGGCAACCTTGGTTTTGAAGCTATTTCAAGGGGCGCCGGACGGGTGCGGTTCGTGGAAGCAAATGCCAATGCCGTGGACCACATTGAAAAACAAGCAAAAACATTCGGAGTTGAGAGCCAGGTAACCGGCATTTGCAGCACGGTGGAGTCCTGGTTGAGGGGAGCTCCCCAGGGATTTGACCTGGTGTTTGCCGATCCGCCCTATGACTATGAGCTGCTCACCGAACTGCCCGAGATCATCATCCACAACGGATGGCTGAAAGAGGATGGCTGGTTTATACTGGAACACGACAAATATCATTTTTTCGGAGATCATCCCCATTGCGTATTCTCCAAGCCATACGGCAGGACTATCGTCACCATATTCACCAAAGAGCCCGCACCTGTTGAATAACTTGCCGACTTTTCGGAAGTTGTTGAACAAACCGTTATCTGTTAACCCACCCCAAACAGGAGAAGATTGTGAAAGTTATTTATCCCGGATCGTTCGATCCCATCACATACGGCCATCTGGATATTCTTGAAAGAGCTACCAATCTTTTTGAAAAAGTTTATATCACTATCGCAGTGAATACACGGAAAAGCAGCATCTTCAGCCCGGAAGAGCGAAGCAAGCTGATCCATGAAACCATTGCTGAAAAATCGTGGGCAGGCAAGGTGGAAATTCATCTGTTTTCCGGTTTATTGGTGGATTACGCTCAAAAAAATAACGTTAAGACACTTCTTCGGGGAGTACGGCAGTTTTCCGACTACGAGTACGAATTCCGGATGGCTCTCATGAACCGGAAACTGGATAACGAAATCGACACTATCTTTTTGATGCCGCGTGAAGAGCTTACTTTTGTCTCGGGCTCGCTGGTCAGGGAAATCGCCTACTGGAATGGGGATTTGACCCATTTTGTGCCGGAAAATGTCGCCAAAGCACTGAAAGAAAAATTCTCGTAAGACCTGGATCCGGCAACTCCCTGTTTCCATAACAATTTGGCGGTAAATCGCTCCGAAATCATATGGCGAATACTTTCGGGGTTTTGTATATTGTCATGCTTTTTGAGAGCAAAAAAATGCAATGACTGTAAACCCCAACCCTATCCTACTATTATGATCGCACAACGCGTGCAGGCCATAGCGCCTTCGGAAACCATGAAAATATCCGGCCGCGCCAAAGAACTACAGCGCGAAGGAAAGTCCATCATCTCTTTGAGTCAGGGTGAACCCGATTTTAAAACGCCCGCTCACATTTGTGAAGCGGCCATTAAAGCCATTAACGACGGGCACCACGGATATACCGTAAACACCGGAAACCCGGAATTGCGCGAAGCCATCTGTGAAAAACTGAAAGAGGAAAATGACCTTTCCTACACCCCCGACCAGATCGTGCTTTCAAATGGGGCTAAACAGTCGATCGGGTTTTCGCTTTTCGCGACCATAAACCCGGGAGATGAGGTGATTATTCCCGCTCCCTACTGGGTATCCTACCCTGAAATGGTAAAAATAGCTGACGGTACCCCGGTAGTTGTATCAACCGCATTTGAAAACGACTACAAAATGACCGCCGATCAACTGCGTGAGGCCATCACCCCCAAAACCAAGATGCTGATACTGTGCTCTCCTTCCAACCCGACCGGTAGCTGCTACACCAAAGAGGAACTGACCGCTCTTGCGGAAGTTTTACGGGAGCATCCCGGAGTCGGTGTCATTTCGGACGAGATCTACGAGTACATCGTATTTGACGGTGACCATGTAAGTATCGCGAACGCAGCCCCTGACCTGATCGACCGTATCTTGTTAATCAACGGTTTCTCAAAAGGATTTGCCATGACCGGTTGGCGCCTTGGCTATCTCGCCGGCCCAGCAGAAATTGTGAAGGCCGTGGCGAAAATCCAAAGCCAGGAGACTTCGGCCCCGTCTTCCATCTCTCAAAAAGCGGCCGAAGCCGCCTATTCAAACCCGCGTGATTCCGTGAAGGAGATGGTCAAAGCATTCCGTGAACGGCGCGATTACATGGTTAAGGCCCTGAATGAAATCGAGGGCGTTAACTGCTTCAACCCCGGTGGAGCTTTTTATGCTTTCCCGGATATCTCAGCCTACCTGAACACGGAAACACCTTCGGGACAAAAAATTTCCAACAGTACAGATCTGTGCCTTTTCTTGCTGGAAGAGCGTGGATTGGCCGCGGTTCCCGGTGATGCTTTCGGAGAACCGAACGGCATCAGACTTTCTTACGCCGCTTCCATGGAACATTTGCAGGAAGCGATCAAACGACTGCGGGAAGGACTTGCTGCACTGAAGTAGTAGTAAACTTTTTTGCCGGATCCGGCGTTTTCTCTCAGGTATCCACATTTGAATACCATAACACCAAGTAACAAATCATGCCAACATATCAATACAAAAGAGAAGACGGGAGCACCTTTGAAGTCACCCAAAAGATGTCGGATGATCCACTGACAACCTGCCCGGAAACCGGTCAGCAGGTAAAACGTGTGATCACCGGTGGCAGTGGCGTGGTCTTCAAAGGAGACGGCTGGTATGTCACTGATTACAAAAACAAATCCAACGGAAGCGCAGACCACAGCAGCGAAAACGGAGATGGAAAACAAGCTTCCGGCAAAGGAAAAACCGAAAACAGTGACACTAAAGCCAACGATTCCGGGAATAAAGCATCTGCTGCCGACTCGGCAAAGCACGACGCTTCCTGAAATAACTTGTCAACACCGATCCGGCAGAGCCCAACCCCGGCACGCATATGAACCATACGGATTTGGGAAGAATTGGAGAAGATAAAGCGGTAGCTTTTCTGGAATCCAGAAATATGGTTATTCTGGACAGAAACTACCGTTTTATGCGTGCCGAAATTGATATCGTGGCATCAACTGACCGTGAAATAATTTTTGTTGAAGTCAAAACCCGCCGTAACCGAAATTTCGGAGAACCGGAAGACAGCATCGATGACAACAAAAAGAGACAACTCTTCAAGGTTGCAGGGGCGTGGATGCACGAACGGCGCATGGAGGGGGCCCCGGCCAGGTTCGATGTCGTTACAGTGATGAACCCCGGCCAGTCGAATGAAGCAATCAACCACATTGAGGGTGCTTTCTGGTACATGTAATCCGCTATTTTCAGTATTCCAATACGGTCGAAACGTACAGGGGTAGAACTGCCTTTTTCACCAATCAAATCCCGCACTCTCCAGCCGGTGAACAAATTTCTTCTTTTTAGGATGCGTTCCATCCGAAAATGATTTATTTTTGATGTAATCTGACATTCTGATAATTACCGGTTTCATGAACCCCAGACTCCTAAACCCGTTACGTTGGCGCCGATCCCTGCTGTTTTTTGTGCTCTTTCTGGTATTGGCTCTCTGGTTCAGCTTTTTTGACACCTACAGCATTCGCACAAGGGTACAACTTGCCAAAGAAAAAGAAGAGCTCATAAAAGAGACCGAGCAACTTCAGTCAGAGACAGCGGCCTACCAGGAGATGCTCGAAGAGCTGAATACCAATCCTGAGATGCTGGAACGTATTGCCCGTGAGGAGTATGGAATGAGAAAACCCGGAGAAACCATTTATCGAATTCAGGAAAAATAGATTCGTAAACCGTGGGCATGACCCGGAATGCCGGTTTGGCGTTCATACTTCGCCCTGAAGCATATTGCACGTAATCGATTTGGGACCCCTTTGTGTCATTTGCGCGTATTAGCCTCATTCTTATTACCATTTTGACGTTCCCGGGTGTTCTCACCACCATAACCGGTGTCCATACTGCACACGCCTCCGAGCCACCTGCGCAGGAACCGGTTAATTTCTCCTCCAGAGACTCACTGGTATTTTCTGCTGGCGATGAACGTATAGCCACCCTTTACGGTAACGCCAGGGTTGGCAATCAGCAAGGGGAGCTTACGGCAGGCGAGGTGGTGTTAAACCTGGATATGAACGAGATGAGCGCCATGGCCGGTGAAGATGCCGACACCTTGTCCCAGCCCGTACTTCAACGCGGACAAGATCAGATACGGAGCAAGCGCATCGCATATAACTATGAAACCGATAAAGGGAAATTCGATGTCGCCCGGATGACGATCAACCAGGGCAATGTCATCGGAACACAGGTTAAACGAACCGATCCCCACGTGGTTTTTGTCGAGGACGGAATATACTCAACCTGTGAACTCGACCACCCCCATTTCTATATTCGCGCTTCCAGAATGAAGGTGGTGGACGATGAGGAGCTTTTCTTTACCAGAGCGCGTCTTTTCATACTTGACATCCCCTACCCCCTGGTCTTTCCCTTCGGGTATGTTCCATCCAGTATCAGCCGCAGACAATCCGGTATCCTGGAACCAACGTTCACTTATCAGGACCAGCAAAATCGGGGCATCGGTATTCAAAACCTGGGATGGTTTCAGTATTTCAGTGATTACATCACCGGACAGATTTCAACGGATATATTTACTTCCGGAACATTTTACATTGATTCCAGATTGAATTACAGCCGTACGGACCATTACAACGGGTCTATCCAAGTGGGTTACTCCCTTGACCAGGGACTTGAATCGACGGATCCTGACTTCGCCAAGAATATTCAGCGCAGCATTCGTATCAACCACCGGCAGACGATCAACCCCTATTCGTCTTTGAGCGCCAACATCAATCTTCGTACACAGGATTTTTACAACCGCAACTCCTATAA
>CAYMBG010000001.1:25181-44707 GCA_964388615.1 uncultured Chitinophagales bacterium
AGCAGCCTGGATTCACGCTACAACTTCCGGCCACAGGACGACGACACCGATATCGGATTTCTGGACGCCCTTTTCAATCCCTCTAAACACCGCGAAGCCACAGGTGATTTCCGTCATATCAATATGGGTGTTCGTCATGATGCTTCCGCAAGCGCACAGATATTAAGCAACAATTTTGCCAACCTTACAACCAACTTCAGTCTCCGCGAATATTGGTATCCCGAAACCGTCCGGAAAGAGTGGGACCCGGAGGAGGAACGGGTCACTCAGCGAATGGAATCCGGTTTTGAAACAGGTCGTGATTTCTCCACCAGCATCAGTGCAAATACTACCATCTATGGCATGAGTGGAGCTCGCATCGGCAAATATGAAGGATTCCGGCATACCATGAGACCTTCGCTGAGCTTGAGCTACAGTCCCGATTTCAGCGATCCCTTCTGGGGTTATTTCCGCGAAGTGCAGAGCAGCGCGGATGGACGTACACAGGAGTACTCCATATTTGAAGGAGGTATTGCCGGTGGACCGTCTCCCGGGGAACAGCGGACCATGAGCTTTAACCTTTCCAATGTATTGGAAACCAAAGAAGTGCACCGGGACTCAACAGGAGAGCGCAGCGAAAGAAATGTACGCCTTATCGATCAGCTCAACGCAAGTCTTTCCTACAATTTCGCAGCCGACCAATTCAATCTTTCCGATCTTTCTACCAGTTTTCGGACCTCCTACTTTGAAAACCTGAGCCTGAGTGCCAGGGCAAATTTTAGCTTTTATGACACGGATGATGAAGGTTTTCGCATTGACCAGTACCTCTGGGAGGACGCCGGCCGATTCATGCGTATGACAAATTTTTCCGTAACCGCAAGTTCCGATTTTAGCGGTGGCGGCGGTGGCAGGCAACCCCAGGCCTCCTGGGATTACCCCGAGCACTACGACCCATTGGACCAATCCGTATTCCATCCGGTAGATCGTGCCCTCCGGGAGGGCCGTGTACAACCAATGGATGTTCCATGGTCATTCAGGGTTAATTTCAACTATCGATGGAACAGAACTCCGGGGGGCGGCTCGCGCAAAAGCGCACAGATAGAGGCGCGGAACATCCAGTTTCGGCTGACTCCACAATGGCAGGTCAACACCCGAATCGGTTACGATCTGGTGGATGGTGAACTGACACCGGCCCGTTTCAACGTAACCCGGAACCTGCACTGCTGGAACCTCTCTTTCCAGTGGAACCCCTTCGATGACATGAAGTTTTTTCTGTTTCGCCTGACCGTAAATGACTCTCAGCTGCAGGGACTGTTCCAGAAACTTCCCGGTTTGAACAACCTCGAGCGGAGATCCGGCCCGATCAGCCGTTTTCCACGTTGATAACGCTATTGCCTATTTTGCAAATCCGGAATCACGCAGCATTTGTTCCGAAACCCCTTTGGAAGCAGCTTTTCCCGAACCGGACCCTTCCTCCCCCGCCCTGTTCTGCATAAAACGCATCACATATTTACCGAGGATATCAAATTCCAGATTCACCGGGTCTCCCTTTTTGCGCTCTTTGATGACGGTGTTGTCCCAGGTGTACGGGATAATAGCTACCGTAAAATGATCGTCGGCTTCCCTTGCCACGGTAAGGCTGATACCATCAATGGCAATACTGCCCCGCCCGACGACCAGATCTTTCCACTCAGCCGGATAGGCGATGGTGCAAAGCCAGTTTGTGCCTTCCTTGCGGATATCGGCCACCTTTCCGGTGGTATCTACATGGCCCTGGACAATATGTCCGTCGATTCGCTGTGCAAGTGACAAAGAGCGCTCCAGGTTGACTTTGGAGCCGGGCACCAGCAATCCCAGGGCGGTCTTGCGCAGCGTCTCCTCGATCATCTGCACGGACACGGAATCGTTGTCCTGCCGGACGACCGTCTGGCAGACCCCATTGACGCAAAGGCTGTTGTCCACCTCGAGCGAGGATGCGAGTTTACACGCAATGGCGATTTCTTTGCCACCTCCGATATCTTTTACGGAAGTAACCGTGCCCAATTCTTCAACTATTCCATTAAACATTTCTTTTCCCACTTTTATCGGCTACAGAGCAATGAATCACTTTCCGTTTGCATCAGAGATAACCGGTAAACAGCATATCATCTCCGACCTTGTTCCATTTCGCATCACGAAACGGAATAATATCGCTCATTCTTTCGACACCCAATCCAAGCAGACTCCTGGTACCACCGCCCAGCAGTTTGGGTGCCGAAAAAAGATGCAGTTTATCCACCAGGTCTTCCCTTATCAGAGCAGATGCCAGGCTGCTTCCTGCTTCCACCATGATGGATGTGATACCCAGGTCTCCCAATTTATTGATCATCTGCTCCAGATGGACATGTCCGTTAATTTCAGATACCGTAACCGTCTGACCGCGGAAATGATCGGGTTGCAGAAGACTCAGGGCCGGATCGGTTTGGGAGGTATGGAGATTCGGGTTGTAAGTCACCCTGATGGTTTTCTCTTCGTGGATGTCACTAAAAAGATGAAGGTCATCCGGCAGGGTTCCGGGTCCGTCGATTACAATGCGACGCGGCTGTCGTCCGCTGACATGCCGGACCGTCAACCGCGGGTTATCCAGCATGGCGGTGTTGCGTCCAACAAGCACCGCATCATACTGACTGCGCCACTGATGTACTTTCTTTCGCGCTTCCGGTCCGCTGATCCATTGCGAGTCCCCGTCAGGTGCCGCGATGTATCCATCCAGTGTTTGAGCCATCTTCAACATGACAAACGGTTTTCCGTATCGGCTATGGAACAGGAAAACCTCATTTACCTGCTTTGCCTCTTCTTCAAGCAACCCGGTTTCAACTTTTATGCCATGTTTCCTGAGAATATCAATTCCTTTTCCGTTGACCCTGGGATTCGGATCCTTCATCGCCACAACAACCCGTTTCAGCGGATATCGGGCCAACGCATCGGCACAAGGCGGGGTTTTTCCATAATGGGCGCAAGGCTCTAAAGTGACATATACGGTGGCATCCAGAAGATCGGAAACATCTTTTACCTTGCTCAGGGCATTAATCTCCGCATGCGCCTGGCCGTATCTCTCGTGATATCCTTCTCCGATCTGTTTACCCTCTTTGGAGAAGATGACACATCCGACCAAAGGATTGGGCGATACATATCCACGCCCCTTTTCAGCGAGCCTTAAAGCCCGCCTCATTCGTTTCTTATCTATGGCAGAAAAGCTCATAACCGGGCGGGGGCTGCTTGTAACAGCCCCCTGTCGGCACGTTACATGGTTGGCTGCATCATTCGTTGTTGCGTCCTGAAGTCACGTATCTCTGCGCCGGCTTTGATTCGATCCTGCCAAACGCTTCCAAAAGATTCATTCTTTCGCTGCTGAAGGACTTCTCTGATCTCTTGCCGTTCCGCACTGGCCATTTCGGCAGGATCTGCCATCGTTCTGTTTTCGACTACCAGGGCAAATACGGCGTTATTCCCATCGATGGCTGGGGATAGTTGCTGCAACGGGAGAGAGAATGCAGCGCCTACGAGTTTAGGCTCACGCCCTGCACCGGATACGTTGGATTGGTTCATGCTGATACCCGAGGCCTGCTCTATTTCGGCATCATTTTGAGCAGCCAGCTCCTCCAGAGAACCGGCACCCTGAAGCATCTCACTGACACGCTCTGTAAGAAGCTCCTGCCGTTTCTGCTCACGAACAAGGTTTTCTACTTGTGAGCGAACTTCCTCCAGAGGTCTTGTTCCTTCGGGAATAATCTCATCGATATGAAAAACCATAAAGCGCTCTTCGGTTTCGATTACATCCGATACCTCACCTTCCTCCATCCGCTCCATCTCATTGACAAGGACTCTGCTTTGGCCAAGGCCCGGAATAAACGGGCTGCCTTCGGTCGCTACAGCTTCCTCAACAGTATATTCGCTTCGTTCGGCCTCTTCAAAAAAGCCATCTGATTCAGCAAAATACTGGAAATCCTCGGCTTCATTTGCAAGCAACTGCACCGTCTCAAACGGATCGGCTTCGACATCACGGCTCAAATCGGCAAAACGAACATCACGGTTGGTTCGATCCACTATCTGGAACACGTATATTCCATCTTCACCATCAACCGGACCTATAACCGAACCCGCTTCCGCACCGAAGATCGCACTGGATACATTCTCAGGCCGGTCATCAGGGGAGATATATCCTACATCCCCGCCCCGGGCAGCGGATGCACTGTGACGTGAATTTTCCATTGCAAGGCCCTCAAATGATTCGCCTTGCCGCGCTCTGTCAAGAATATCGCTGGCAAGTACACGACCCTGCTCGTTATCCTGCAGCTGAATCTGGCGTACGCGTACATATGTTTCATCAGAGGGACGTTCCTCCAACAGGCGTATCATATGCGCACGGTTGTTGTGCAGGTATGGCTCTGTAACCTCACCAGCCTCCAGTTCAAACACCCGCAGGTGCTCGTAACGCACTTCGCCCGGTGACAGATAACTGTCGAAATAGCTGGTCTCCGAAAAATAATCCCCCAGAAATCGTTCTGCATCATCGGCTTGGCGAAAATCCTCCCGAAGATCAGCAAGATTATTGATAATTCTGGCCGTATCCTCCTCCGTGGGAGCAATCGAGAAGGTTACATAGGAAAATTCCCAAGCCTTATCCCGCTGGAAACGGTGTTGATTGTTGTTGTAGTAAGTTTCTATATCGGAGTCGGTTACCTGAATCTCATCCCTTGGAATATCTGAGTAAGGGAAGCGCACATAGCTGAAATCAGCATTGCTGTTTTGGCGCTTGTAGTATTGATCTACTTCAAAGTCACTTACACGCAACGATGACTCAATATACTGGTTCAGTTTCTGCTGGCGCCGCTGTTCGCGCAACTGCTGTTCAATCATGAGCCATATTTCACGATTTTCCGGCGATTCAATAGCGTTTTGCAAAGCCGCACGATCTATAGTGCCATCTTCACGCGTGAACTGCTGACGAATAAAAGGATCAGGATTTTCTCCGGTGACCATTTCAATAAGCTCCCTGTCGGTGACGGCAATCCCCATCTCCTCCATCCTCTGTTGAAGAATCTTGTCTACCACCAGCTGCTCCCAGGCCATCTCCTCATACTGGGCCCGAATTTCGCTGTCAGGGCTCGCTCCGGTCTCTTCCCGATGTTGCTCGGTAAGCATGTTCACCCGCTGATTGAATTCGGCATAGGAGATAGACTCTCTGTTAACATCCCCCATTTCCCTGGGTCCGGCCATCATGGCATCGAACACCTGGGTATCCGACAAACCCCAGAGTAAACCGAAGGAAATAATAACAAGCCAAATAATATATTTGGTGCTGGATCGAAGTTTTTGCATCAAACCCATAGAATACCTCTGAAACCTATAATTTTAAATGTACCTGGTGGCAAATTAAGTATTGTAATAGCTTGAAAAGATACGGCTATTAAGGCAATTTACAAAGTCATAAGGTATAACGTACCTTCCCGTAATTTCGTGTCGGAGTTACCGTCAACCCGCCAACCGACCTGGTCAGAAAATATCTACAAGCCGCATGTGCTTCAGGAAATGGGAGGGGTCTTCATTCAGTTTTTTTGTGGCATCCTTCAGGTTGACAGCCAGGCTGTCCAGATTCTCATAAAGAGAGGGGTCCTGTATCATACGGCCAATTGTACCTTCCCCGGTGTTGATCTCCTGCATCATGAGGTGCAATTCAGAGCTCACTCCGCCCAGTTCACCGGAAATTACTCCGAGTTCCCGGCTTGTCGACTCCAGGTTCTCTAATATCCCATCCAGCTGTGATTGACGGCCCGAACTAAGGGTATCCAGGTTTGCCATGAACTGCTGGAGACTCTGAATAGATTGGCCAAGATCCTCACTTCTTTGCTGAATCAAGTTGTTAATTTCCTGGGAGGAGCCTCGCAATGCTGTCAATGATTGCTGCAGATCCTCCTTACCCCCCTCCCGCAGTAACTCATTCACTTGCTGCAGGACCTGGCCGAGGTTTTCCGCAGACTGCTTTACATCCGGTTGAAGATCCTCAGCCATATCCTCCAGTTGATCCATAGCCCCGATTTCGTAATGCCCTTCAATATAACCACCATCACTAATTATTTCGGGCCTGCCGGAATCCTCAATCCGTATACGTTTACTGCCAATAAGGTCAGCCGATTCAATCACCGCTATGGATCCCACGGAGATCACATCGGTATCGGAGATGTTCATGACCACTTCAACACTGTCGGGCCCTGCGAGTGTGACCCGGTTGACCGCCCCGATCTTTACACCGGACATAAACACGGAACTTCCCGGTGAAATCCCATCCACCCGTTCAAATGCGGTGTGGACCTGCAAGCTGGGCCGGAAGATCGGCACGTCCTGCATTAATCGAAATCCGATCACAGCGATCAGCATCGCAATGACGATCGTCAACCCAATTTTGATTTCATTCTGAATCTTTCTCAAACCGGTTTCCTCTTCATCTTATTCATCTTAAATAGAATATTCACTTGCTTTGGTAAAAGCGTTTAGCGCTTTATGATCACTGTTCCTAAGCTCCTTCAAAGTGCCGTACCAGCTAAGTTTCTGTTCATCCAGAAATGCCACCTTATCGGCAACACGCAGTACACTGTGCATATCATGGGAGATAACCACGGAAGTGATATCCAGGGTTTCGGCCATGTTAATTATCAGGTCATTGATTTCGTCGGATGTCTGGGGATCCAGTCCTGAAGTGGGCTCATCATACAGAAGATAATCGGGTTTCAGGACAATTGCCCGTGCAAGCCCTACCCGTTTCCTCATGCCGCCGGAAAGTTCCGCGGGAGTTTTATTCCCGATATTCGCCAGATGCACAAGGTCAAGTGACTCCATAACTCTCTCATGAATTTGTGACTCTTGTAAATCAGAGAAGTAACGGAGCGGGAATGCCACATTTTCATAAGCCGTAATAGAGTCAAACAAAGCAGCCCCCTGGAAAAGCACCCCGAATTGCTGACGCAATTTTCTCAGGCGCGCATACCGCATATTAAAAACATTGACGCCGTCAATCAGCACAGCCCCGTCGTTGGGTGTCATTAGCACATTCAAGTGTTTCATTAACACAGACTTGCCAGACCCGGACTTACCAATTACAGCCAGGGTCTCACCTTCCTCTATGGTCAGACTCACGTTTTCCCAGACCAGGTTGTTACCGAAACTTTTTGTAAGATTTTTTATCTCGATCATAGCTTTACTCCTATATAAGCACAAAAGCCAGGACAAAATCTGCCACCAGTATGAAGATACAGCTTAGTACGGTCGCCTGAGTTGTTGCCATACCTACCCCTTCGGCACCACCGCTTGCAAAATATCCTTTATAGCAGGAAATGGAGGTGATGATATAGCCGAAAACAAACGACTTGATGACACCGAAACTGACATCTGCCGGAGAAAAAACCTGACGCGCGCCCAGCATGAAATCCGCCACAGGAAGAACACCGGACATGATACCACTAAGCAGTCCGCCGATAATCCCGGAAAGGGCCGCGGTCACATAGATAATCGGAAACATAAGCACACCGGCCAAAACCCGGGGCATGACCAGAAACGTGACCGAGTTAAATCCCATTGACTCCAGCGCGTCAATCTGCTCACTTACCGCCATCGTACCCAGTTCGGTTGCAATTCGGGCACCTACGCGCCCGGCCAGAACGAGCCCACTGATTACCGCCGCCAGCTCGATCAAAAGGGATTGAGAGACAATGGCACCGATAGTGGATGGAGGGATAAAGCCGGCCACCAGCTGATAGGAAGTCTGTATCGTCATTACCGCACCGGTGAAAAATCCCGCCAATACGATAATCGGCAGCGAATCATAACCGGTCTTGACCATCTCATTGATCAGACTCTTCCAGTACATCCCGAACTCAGTGGATGAACGAATCGCCTCGTAAATTAATCTGCAGTAGCGCCCGACATCGACAAATAATTGCATGTAATCGACGTTTGTTTTTTATGATGCTATATGTGACGGCAAAATAGGATCTTAAAATTATTGCTGCCAAAATTTCTGGTATTGTGATATTTTCGTAACATAAGTTAACAAATAAAACTTTCCCTCTGATTGTGAAATTTTTTTTCTTCCTATTTTTTTTCTGCTTTTTCGCCTTCGGCTCTGCAGCCATGGCACAAATGGGTAATGACGAGGTGTTTGGATTCCTTAAGATACCGGCATCCGCCCATACCGCCGCTCTTGGTGGAAATCACGTCTCTCTCGAACAAGGCGGCACGGCTCTTTTTACCACCAATCCGGCCTATTTGAATGAGTCCGTGCATAAAGAACTCTCTGTAAGTTACCTCAATCATTTTTCCGACATCTATCTGGCGACAGCTGATTTCGGTTATCAGCTTGACGGGATTGGTACCATAGCAAGTGGCTTTCGCTTTCTTAATTACGGTGATTTTACCAGGACCGATAGCGACGGAGCGGAACACGGGTCTTTCAGCTCTTATGATTTCTCATGGAGTACCGCTCTGTCCCGGCCTTTGCTCGAGGGACTGCAAGGCGGTCTTGGCGTGCAGTTTATATCCAGCCGCTATGACTCTTACCAATCAACCGCTTTGGCTCTTTTTGGTGGCATACGTTATTCATTTAATAACAACTACACGCATGCCGGACTCTCTTTCCAACATTTGGGATTCCAACTGAGCACGTTCGACGAAACCGGCGAAGAGCTGCCTTTTACCATCACCGCCGGCATTACCCACCAGCTGCAACACCTGCCCCTCCGTTTCAATCTCGCCCTGCACTCATTGGACCGATGGGAAATGCCTGTATTTGACGATGTGGAAGATCCCGGCTTTTTTGACAACCTCCTGCGTCACGGGCGCCTTGGGGTTGAACTCCTTTTTTCCGAACAGGTCCACCTCCGGCTGGGATATGACCGGCTCACCAGCGAGGAGTTGAAAACCGATCGCCGTATTGATCTTTCCGGTGCCGGAATCGGCCTGGGCATCGCACTTAGTGATTTCCGATTTGATATCAGCCGCACTTCCTATAGCGAAAGCGGCGGATGGGTCCAATTGAGCATGACTCACCGCTTTTAATCGTTGCTTCACCGCATCACACTTCATTTGCTTTTTTGAAACCAACATGAGAACGAACTTCTTGCAGGTTTTTACTATATTTATTGCACTTTACCGGGTATCCCGGAGATCCGTGCTTCTGGCTTTGCGGATACCTTTTTCTACTTCCATGAAACCTTCAATGATGAGCTTTCGATGATTCGATATTTAACAGCCGGGGAATCACATGGACAGGAGTTGACCGGCATCGTAGAGGGACTGCCGGCCGGACTTCCCATTGACCGTGATACCATAGCAAAACAACTCGCGCGCAGGCAACAAGGTTATGGCAGAGGGGGCCGGATGGCTTTTGAAAAAGATGCTGCCGAAATCACATCCGGGGTTCGTTTCGGAAAAACCATGGGACATCCGGTAACCTTGAAGCTCATTAACAGGGCATACGAAAGAGACGACGATAACTGGCCCAGGGTAATGTCAACCGAACCCGTAACCGGAGATGTTGAAAAGATCACGGTTCCTCGTCCCGGACACGCCGACCTTGTGGGAACACAAAAGTTCCGGTTTGATGACATCCGGCCGGTCATTGAACGATCCAGCGCCCGTGAAACCGCCATCAGAGTCGCTTGCTGTGCCACGACAAGAGTGCTGCTTGGACATTTTGGCATTCAGATCGGTGGACATGTTACACAGATCGGTCAACGCGGCTATGAATCATGGGAGCAGACCCGCAAAGCCGCCGACCCTATCCTGACTCAGGGTGCTGATCAGCTTTCTGAAAAAGCCGATACTTCTGAGGTCCGTTGCCTTGACCCGGAACTGAGTATTGAAATGGTTGAAGAGATCAAATTGAGACGGAAAGCAGGAAGCTCACTGGGTGGCATCTATGAAATTGTTGTCACCGGACTGCCTGCCGGTCTCGGAAGTTATGTGCACTGGGATCGCAAACTGGAGGGCCTTCTGGCAAACGCCATCATGAGTACCCAGGCAATGAAAGGTGTGGAGATCGGACTCGGTTTTGAATCGGGCAGGCGGCATGGACATGACGTGCACGACGAAATCACCTGGGAGGATGGACATTACAGTCGCCGTACCAATCGTGCCGGAGGCCTTGAAGGCGGGGTTACCACCGGACTTCCGTTGATTATTCGTGGCGTCATGAAACCTATTCCCACTATGCTCAAGCCTCTCAAAACAGTGGATATCATCGAAAAACGAGTTCAGGATACCCGTTACGAGCGTTCCGATGTTTGCGCATTACCGCGTGCACTGGTTGTTGTTGAAAATGTAATTGCTCCGGTACTTGCCAATGCGTTTCTTGAAAAATATGGCGGGGATTCTATCGGGGAAATAGCCGAACGATATCAGAAATCCTGATTAGCGACAATGAAAAACCTTTGCTGAGCGTTTATTTTCTGTATTTTCCGATGACTTCTTCAATCAGTTCCATGAATCATGATCGAATAGAAATACTCCAAGCTATTATTGAAGCCGAATAAAATTTCTCAATTGATGCGAATCACCCTTCTCCTTGCTTTTCTGATCATTCCTGCCATCGCCGTATCGCAGGCCGGACGTGAAACACATACGGTCCGTAGCGGCGAGACACTTTACAGTATATCCCAACAGTATGATCTGTCTCTGGATCAGCTTCGTGAATGGAATGATATCGAAGACACAGAACTGCAAATTGGCCGGCAGCTTTACCTGTCGCCCGCGTCCGGTGAATCCGCCCCCGCTGCCGATGACCCGGAACGTGAGCATCAAACAACCGGGATCACACCCTCTGAAGGCGACACTACCATTCATGTTGTAGAGGCCGGGCAGACCCTGTTTCGAATTTCCCGAATGTACAATGTCCCTGTGGAAGACATACGTGACTGGAATGATCTTGCATCAACGGCTATCTCCATTGGACAGGAACTGGTCATTATCACAAGACAGCAGGATGCCGTAACCGAAGCCGCGGAGCGTGCCGATGAAAGCTCAGACGAAGCATCGACAACGGCGCCCTCAGACTCCGACGCCGAGGAATTACCGACCGGCGAGCCGGAAGATGCCATGGCATTTGATTCCCCTGAACCGGCATATTACGAAGTCAGGCCCGGTGACACCCTCTATCGTATAGCGGCTCGCTTCAACATGGAAGCTGATGAGCTGATAGAGCTTAACCAACTGGATGATACGACTTTGCAGGTAGGACAAGAGCTCAGAATACGCAGACTGCCATCCGCGCCACCTTCCGTCGCCGCCGAATGGGAGAGGGAAAGCACCCCTCAAGGAAAATTTGTCAGCCACACGGTAACAGAACAGGACTCTATCCCGCTATTGTTGCATTATCACGGAATGGACCGCTATGATTTTCGCGCATTAAATCCGGGTGTCTCTACCGCGGAACTTCGCCCCGGCGATCAAGTCACTTTGCTCCTGGAAGCAACAGCAAACCGGAGAAACCCCTTTCGTGTGAACCAGACAGATAATGGTTTGTCCACCATGGAAGTGACCCGCTATCCCCAAAGCAGGCGGGGTACTACAACGACCAGCGGCGAACTTTATAATCCGGATGCTCTGACGGCGGCTCACCCGGAAATCCCGCTCGGCTCGGTGATTCACTTGCAAAATCCCGATAACGACCGTGGCATTTATGTACTTGTCAATGATCGTACCTCCGAAAACCGCTTGATCTTATCCGATACCGCTTTCAAAGAGCTGAACTTTACCGATGAATCCCGGCTCGTCGTCTCCATCGATAAAGATACTCAGGAATGACAGACCCAAGCATTAGCGTATAAAAAAAATAAAACTTCATAAATCACTTATGGATATTAGCTCCAATTTGTTACTTTGAAAATAAAGTCATTGACTTATAGTCACATACAGCGACTACGACTGATGCGGTCCGGTTGTCGAAAGGACCTGCCGGATATCGGCTTGCAACCTCATCTATCCAAATAACACGTAATTAATGGACAAGCTTACAAGAGAGGAGATTCAGAAACAGCAGGATTTCAATGAAGAGATTCTTCCTCATCTGGATGCCATTTACAATTTTGCTTTGAAACTTACTGCCAATCAGAGTGATGCAGAAGATTTGGTACAGGATACGTTTGTAAAAGCCTACCGTTTTTTCAGCAGCTACGAGAAAGGTACCAATGCCAAAGGGTGGCTTTTTCGGATCATGAAAAACGCCTACATCAACAACTACCGGAAAGCATCCAAGAAGCCCTCCATGTCAGATTACAATGAAATCGAGCCTTTTTATGAAAGCATCCGCAGCGAGCAATCCAATACAACCGATCTTGAATCGAATATGTATGGCTCGATGATGGATGATAAGATGAGTAATGCGTTGACACGGCTACCCGAGGACTTCCGGACCGTTGTGCTCTTGTGTGATGTTGAGGGGTTCTCTTATGAAGAAATATCCAACATGCTGGATGTTCCTATTGGCACTATCCGTTCACGGCTTCACCGGGGCAGAGGCTTACTAAAAACCGAACTATCGGATTATGCGTCACAGCGCGGCTATTGACAGCGATCGGCTTGGTAACCGTATTTTGTGAACAGGTATAGATACCGGCTGTAAATAGTATGTTGCCGGCTTGATTCCTGAGGTTTTAAGCCTGAACCTTTTTTAGCTGCTTCGTACTTCGCTTGCCATTATGGCCGTTCAAGGAATCGCTGTCGGCGGCGATTGGAAACATCAGGCGAAAAGTCGTCCCCTCACCTGGCGCTGACTTATATACAAACACCTTGCCTTGGTGATATTCCTCGACAATACGGCGGGTCAGGCTGAGTCCCAATCCCCAACCTCTCTTTTTCGTGCTATAGCCAGGGTTAAAGATTTCGCTACGCACTTTCTTTTGAATACCCTTACCCGAATCGGTAATATCAATGACATAGTATCCATGATGCTCATGCGCCTCAATATGCACACGGGCATCCGAACTCTTGTTGTCGATAGCATCAAGCGCATTTTTCAGCAAATTTTCCAGAGCCCAGGCGAAAAGCTCCTTATTAATCGGTATTCTTTTTTCAGAGCGAATATCCAAACTCAAAGTGACATGTTTGCCAAGCTGGGGCATGCGTTTTTCAAGATACTCCATGACCTGCCGGATAATCGGTGCCGCCTTTTTGGGCTTAAGTTCCGGGATGGAGCCGATTTTGTTAAAACGTTCGGCGACAGTCTGCATCCGCTGCAGATCTTTCGAAACTTCGTTGACCACATGAAGGGTTTGCTGGTCGTTATTCGATTCCCTGAGCAGTGCCACCCAGCCGTACAAACTGGATAAAGGCGTTCCGAGCTGATGTGCCGCCTCTCTGGCCATCCCAACCCACAAATTGGACTGTTCGTTACGTTTGATGCTGCTAAGGCTTAAATATCCCATTCCCAGAAACAAGGCCAGCAAACCGAATTGAATATAGGGGAAAAAACGCAGGGTGCGGATAATCCCACTGTCACCATAGTAGACAAACTGCTCCTGGGTCATCTCACCGGCCCCCAATTCGATACGTATCGGTTCGTTCAGAGAGGCATATTCAGCGATAATATCCTGGTCGAGCTCACGGTCACCGGTATTGCGTGAGTGAAGAATCTCCCTTTCCTCATTAACCACCACCGAAGGGATATCAAACCGGTCTTTGATTATGAGTTCCGAGGCGACAAAATCAAGTGATGAATTGGAAAGATCCGACTCCGCGCGCTCAATAACCGAGATCCAGCGATTGCGCTCGGACTCACTGATCTGTTGGTTCGTGATCACCTCATTGATCACATGAGTCAACTCATCTCTTGTCTCCTGATAGTGGGGCTTACTGTTGTATTCCATGGCCATGGCCCAAAGTTCCACACCTGACCTTTCCTTTTCGCGTATCTGATCAATAAGAAATTGGGTATAAACAAAGGAGCCGATTGCTATAATTACCAGTAAAAAAACCAGTGTCCCTTTGATCCGGTTTGAGGTGCTGTTAAAAAACATAGCCTGTTGGAATTAGTGGTAGTTGCTGCTACGCAGACAGCGAGCGCCAAGGTATATTAGCATGTAACGCAAATACATCTTGGCCTATTTCACCGGACATTCCCAAACGGAGACAACGCCGGTCTGCCGGCACGATTACTGCTCCGTTTCACCCCTTCGGCGGACAAACCGTGCTTCTATGCCGAAGCTTTCCGTTTTTTGTAGATAGGTGGGGCAAACGAAGTAAGCGTGTCTTTGGTAATGATACAGCGCTCAACATTTTCCATGGTCGGCAGGGTAAACATGATATCCAGCATGGCACGCTCAATAATAGAACGGAGTCCCCTGGCCCCTGTTTTCCGTTTCATAGCCTGCCTGACCAGCTCCTGCAGGGCTTCCTGCTGAAACTCCAGCTCAACACCCTCCATGCGGAACAGTTTCTGATACTGTTTTATGATCGCATTTTTCGGTTCCAACAGGATGTTGATCATCGCCTCCTCGGAAAGTTCCTCAAGGCCTGATATGATAGGAAGCCTGCCAATTAATTCGGGGATAAGTCCGTATTTTTGAAGATCCTCCGGCTCCACATGAGTAAAAATCTTTGGATCATCCTTGTCAAACTTGTCCAGATGATCGGCATTGAAGCCCATGTTGGTCGTAGAGAGTCGCCGGGAGATAATTTCATTGAGCCCTTCGAAAGCTCCACCGCAGACAAATAGTATATTTTTGGTATTAACCGTGATAAAACTCTGCTCCGGGTGTTTCCTGCCGCCTTTGGGCGGAACATTGGCAGTGGTCCCTTCCAGAAGCTTCAGCAGGGCCTGCTGCACACCCTCTCCCGAAACATCCCGGGTGATAGATGGGTTATCCCCTCTGCGAGCTACTTTGTCGACCTCATCAATATAGACAATGCCGTGTTGGGCCCGCTCGACATCATAGTCGGCGGATTGAAGCAGGTTCGACAAGATGCTCTCCACGTCTTCGCCGACATACCCCGCTTCGGTCAGCGCAGTAGCATCGGCGATGCAGAAAGGTACATCGATGATGCCCGCAAGCGTTCGCGCAAGCAGGGTTTTGCCCGAACCTGTGGGACCCAGAAGCACGATATTGCTTTTTTCGATTTCGGCATCATCATCATCATCGAAATCAGGACTGGCAATACGCTTGTAGTGGTTATAAACCGCCACCGAAAGTGTCTTTTTCGCTTCTTCCTGATCAATGACATATTCATCCAGATATCCTTTGATTTCCACCGGTTTGAGATCGTTACGGAAATCCCTTTCGACCGTTTTTTCATCGGACAGATCCTTGTTCACAATGCCGGAAGCGTCTGTAATGCATTGATCACAGATATAGACATTGGGGCCGGCCACCATACTGTTGACTTCATGACTGGACCGCCCGCAAAAAGAGCAGCGAATCTTCTTTTCTTTATCGCTCATAATGGATTCAATCTGGATTTAATATAATGATCATTTTCTACTTTTCGACCGGACTTTCAAGAACTTTATCGACTAAACCATAATCCAATGATTCCTTGGCATCCATCCATTTGTTCCGATCCGAATCCTGTATGATCTGCTCGGGTTTCTTATTGGTGTGCTTAGCCATAATTTCGCCAAGCGTCTGTTTAATGCGGATGATTTCGCGAGCCTCGATTTCGATATCACTGGCCTGACCCTGGGTTCCTCCGAGAGGCTGATGGATCATCACCCGTGAATGAGGCAACAGGGTCCGTTTCCCCTTGGTCCCCGCGGCCAGCAAGACCGCACCCATGGAGGCCGCCATTCCCATGCAGATTGTCGAAACATCACACCGCACATGTTGCATGGTATCATAAATTGCCAATCCGGATGACACAACCCCCCCCGGACTGTTGATGTAAAGATTAATATCTTTTTCAGGATCATCCGACTCCAGAAACAACATTTGTGCTACAATGGTACTGGCGACAGCATCATTGATCGGGGTTCCAAGGATGATAATCCGGTCCTTAAGCAACCGGGAATAGATATCAAATGCCCGTTCTCCCCTGCTGGTTGTCTCAATAACCATGGGAATAAGGCTGTTTTGCGTCGATTGCTCGCTAAAGTTTTTTTCGTCAATCAAAGGTTGTTTCCAGTCGTTCATGAATCGCTCTTGTCGTTACTTTCAGATTTCTTTTTTTCCTGATACTCTTCTTTAGAAAGTTCATTCAGCTTAACATCGTTCACGATCCGTTCAAAAAGCTTATCTGTCCGGATCGAGCGGCGGAGGTTTTCCAACTGATCCCCCGATTGTGAATAAAAATTCTTTACCATCTCAACAGGCAATCCATAGCGGGCCGCCTCGGTGGCAAGCCGGTCGTCTACATCCTGCTCTGTAATTTCAATATCATCATATTTCTTCTCAAGCTCATCAATAATAAATGCCCACCGTGCCTCTTTTTTCGCATCCTCCTTAATCGATTCTTTGTAGGCCTCTTCATCAAAGTCCTCGGGTAGCGACTGCCCCTGCTGCTGCTGTTTCATACGATCCAGCAAAGCATCCTGAAATTTTGCAAGAACCGGTTCGGGGATCTCCACGTCAGGGTGCGCCTCGATGAGCTTGTCCATAACTTCCTGCTTGACCATATCCCCTGAAATCTGGTCCATATAATTCTGTATCTGGCTTTTTAACCGGGCCCGGTAGTCCTCCACGGTGTCAACCTCGCCGTTGGTAGCCTCTTTGACAAACTCCTCATTCAATTCAGGGACTTCAAGTGCCATCACCTGCTTGACCGTTAGCTTGAAAGTCTCTTTGTCATCCCCTTCACCAAGTGTCAGATCCACCGTATCACCAACTTTGGCTCCTTTCAGGGCTTCCCGGAACTCTTTATTCTGCTCATCACCCAGATCCAGTTCCTTGTCGGTATCGGCCTCCTCCTCTTTTCGATTCCCGTCATCATCAACCGGCACGGCATCTACCGTCACACGGCTCTTTTCATCAATCGGCTCTTCGGTTTCTTTCCAGGTGCCGCCGCGCTGCAAGCTCTGCTGCACCTCCTCCTCCACCTCTTCATCAGTGACGTCATGTACCATCTTATCAAGGGTAAATTCGGAGAGGTCCTTGAGTTCAAATTCCGGCTTGACACCAATGGCCAATTTTACTTCGAGCTCACCATCTTCCCATTTCATATCCTCAAACTGCGGCTCACCTACCGGATCGTACTTCGGAACGATCTCGTCGCGAAATACTTCCTGTATGTAGTTGTTGATCTCCTCGGTTTCAATCTCCTTGCCAAATCGTTTCTTTACAATCGACTTGGGAGCCTGTCCGGGACGAAACCCGGGCATATTGATCTTTTTCCGATAAGATTTGTAGGCTTTTTCAAACCGTGGCTCAAGATCTTCACTTGTTGCCGAAATAGTGAGAATTTTATCAACGTTGCTCTTGTCTTCGACGGATATATTCACGTGACTGTGGTTTTGGGTTTGTATGTAAATACGAACAGCGGGCCTTAACTGGTAGCCGGTTTAACGCAACCCGCTCAATTTTCGTACGAGAGGGGGGACTCGAACCCCCAAGCCTTTCGGCACTAGATCCTAAATCTAGCGTGTCTACCAATTTCACCACTCTCGCATTGGCCATGCCTAAACGTAAAACCTCTTCCGTGATATGAAAACACCAAAGACTGTTTTACATTTAAGCTTTATAATATACTGAAAATGTGTCTTTTTTTCAACGAACAGAACGATGGAAAGCCATGCGATATTATTGGTTCAAAAATGTCATAAATAATTATCACTACAACGTTCTGTAAGCATATACCAGGTACGTCCGTTAGGTGACAGGCTATGTTTATATGTTTATTTGAATAATCTTACCCTCATCCGACAATAATAATTATTTTCTATTTTTCCGGGATTGGTTACTTTTCCACGAAGTGGACAAGCGACTCCGTGTATTTAGTAGCTGATTACCTTTTTTCTTGAAACAAAGTCTGATTCTCATGAAATACATATTTGTCTACATCACTGCAGCCGACCGGCAGGAAGCGGAAGCAATCAGTGAAAACATCATTCAAGAGCGTTTAGTGGCATGTACCAACATACTGGGAGAGATGTCGGCTCTCTTTTACTGGGACAACAATGTACAGCAAGAGCAGGAAGTTGCACTCGTCGCCAAGACTACCGCCTCTGCTTTTCCTGCCCTGGAAAAACGGGTTAAAGAGCTTCACAGTTACGAATGTCCGTGTATCATTGCCCTCCCCATTGCTTTAGGCAACGCGGACTATCTATCCTGGATTGATGAGGAAGTTGATCAATAAAACAAGAAACTCCTGATTCCCATACCGTGGCTGTCTTCGAAATTAAAAAAAAGAAACACATCTACTGGGCTGAAATTCACCGTCCGGAATCCAATAACGCCATAGATTTCGAAGTCATGAAGGAGCTGGAGGAGCTTCTTGATGAAATCGAGAATAATGGGAAGATTCGCGTTCTTGTCCTCAGTGGCGGTGGGGACCGTTATTTTGCCTCCGGTCAGAATATCAAGGCTTTCTCGGAACTTAAAACCGAAGAACAAAGCCTGGAAATGGCATCCCGTATGGCAAATATTTTGCACCGCCTGGAGAATAACCGATTCTGGACCATGGCATGTGTAAACGGGGAGGTTCATGGCGGCGGGTGCGAACTGTTGCTGGCTTTCGATTTCACGATAGCAAGCAAAACCGCCACATTTTCTTTTACGCAGGCACGCTTCGGCGTTCCTCCGGGATGGGGTGGCATCACCCGGCTGGTTGAGCGTGTCGGCCGATCGCGCGCATTGGAATGGCTGGGAAGCAACCAGGTTATTAGTTCCGATGATGCCTTGCATGCCGGCTTGATTAACAAGCTTTCAATCACCTCAGAACTTCGCAGAAGCACATGGGAGTGGGCTCTGGAACTGTCCCGCTGCCATCCCGACCTGATCGAGGAGCTCAAAAAGGGAACCCGTTTCGCCCTGGACGGGCCCAGAGATACCTCTTTAAATCGTGAAATGGAACAGTTTTCCCGTTTCTGGGCTACACCTGAACATCAACAGCGAATTGCCGATCGATTAAAAGACAAGAAAGAGTGAAGCCGCATTCGCGGTTTTCACAAATGGGCAAGTCATCCTGCCCCAACGCTGTTATAACGCCAAACGCAACAGATAGGAGTCAGCGGTCATATACAGAAAACGCTCTTCCTCATCAAATGCGCAGTTCGATATAAACTCACCTGTGGTGATTTTGCCAAGAACGTTGCCATCCGGAGTAAAAATCCATACGCCTCCCGGACCCGTTGCAAATATGTTGCCCTCACGAGTTACTTTCATACCATCCGGAAGCCCCGGTGCATCGCCAACCTGATCTGTTGCATCATGGAAAACACGTCCATTGGCAATGTTCCCATCTTCCATGACATCATACACCATCCAAAGGGCTTTTTCAGGATCGGAATTAGCTACATACAGCAACTCCTCATCCGGAGAAAAAGCAAGTCCGTTGGGACGGGTCAGCTCGTCTGTGAGCAGATGCGTTTC
>CAYMBG010000001.1:44807-63082 GCA_964388615.1 uncultured Chitinophagales bacterium
GTTTCGCCTGTGTATCCGGACGGTTCCAGATAGATGGTAACTCCGGCCTCTTCCGTCCACTTATAAATACGGTTTTGCGGCACGTCCGAAAATAGTAGAAAATCGTGACTATCGACCCATACCGGACCTTCCGACCATTGAAAGCCTTCTCCAATAATGGCCGGAGCAGCATCCACATCCAGGATATCATGGAGCTCCTCATCGAAAACTTCTATCGATCCAAGCAAGCGCGTCTGCTCACCTTCCGCTTGCGTTTCGACAGTATCATGACCGTCATTGGTTCCCCCGCCACATCCTATAAACCACAGCATAAACGGCAAAAAAAGGTACGTTTTCATATCAGTTTAATTTTTTTAAGTCAAAAATGTGACCGTTTCATCTCGGATACCATATCCTGAATCGCTTCTTTCATCGGACCAGGGTGCCGTGCACCCGCGGCATTAAAATGTCCCCCGCCCTCAAATTTTCTGGAGAATTGATTTAAATCTACCACCGATTTTCCACGCAGGCTGATTTTGATGCGGTCATCCCGCTCAGAGAACATTACCGAGACTTCAACGCCTCTTATGCTCAGCGGGTAATTTACAAGACCCTCAATATCCTGGTAAGAGGTTCCGGTTTGTTCGAGCATTTCATGAGTGATGTACATGGTAGCCAGACGGCCATCGCAATGCAGCTCTATATTGTTCAATGCCAACCCCAGCAAATGATAATCGGATACACTCTTGTCATCATATATCCGCTGATGGATCTCTGCCGTATTCAGATTTCCAGCCTCGATGATTTTTCCTATCGCGTAGTGCGTTTCGGCCGTAACCGTTGGAAAGCGAAAAGACCCGGTGTCGGTCACAATACCACTGTAGATAGCCTCGGCCGCGGAACGATTCAATCCTTCCAAACCCGTAGCTTCGAATATCTGATAAACCAGGTAAGCGGCAGAACTCGCCTTCGGGTTCCACCACATGGCAGAAAAAAAGTCCCCCCGGGGATCGAGGTGGTGATCGATCAGGTATATCGGCTTCTCGGTGGACTCGAACCAATCCCTGCTGTTTCCAAAACGAATGGGATGATTTCCATCTATAAATACAAATGCATCGCACTTTTCCAGAAGTTTCTCTTCCGGAACGGTTATGTGCCGCGATCCCTCGATCCACTCCAGGTTGGATGGGACCGAATCGTCATTGAACAACAACGCATCGACCCCTTGTCCTGTCAGCCAATGATAAAGAGCAACCTGGGAACCGATCGCATCCCCATCCGGACTCACATGCGAGATCAGACCCAGCTTTTTGTGCTTCAGCAATTCACCGATAAATTTTTTTGCCATCTTGTTTATTTTAATTTGTGTTGCAACATCAACATATTATCACGCTTTCCAGTCTCTTTTCAAAACACCAAATAAGGTCAATTTCCAAAAATGCGCATCCTTGTTTTGGCCAACGGCGAAAAACCGTCAGCCCAACTTCTCGAAAAGTTATTATCCAAATGCACCTATTTTATTGCCACTGATGGCGCAGGTAATACGGCCATTGATATGGGATATCCGCCGGATCTAATCATAGGTGACCTCGACAGCTATCGGGCGGTTGATGGATTTGAGGGAGAGGTGCTTTTCGACCCTGACCAGGAGACCAACGACCTGGAAAAGGCTTTTCTTCATGCCGAGGCCAGGCAAGCTGCCAGGGTGGATGTCTTAGGCGGTACGGGCAAAAAGCTGGATCACACCCTGAAAAACCTCTCCGTAATGCAGCAACTCCACCAACGTTTTGAACTGATTGCTTTTTTTGATGAAGTATTTTATTCCCGGATTCTGCCCCGTGACTATAAGATTACTTTGGCACCGGGACACCCGGTCTCCCTGTTTCCGTTATCGGGAACCGTGGATGGGATCGTAACCGAAGGACTTCGATTTCCGCTGTATGGGGAATCACTTCAAAACGGCGTCCGCGACGGCTCCTCCAATGAAGCCATTCAAAACGACGTGCGTATTCGCCACCAGAATGGCGCCCTGCTCTTTATGACCAGACATCTGGATCATTTTTTTTGAAATACCGATATATCGTGATCGTCGTTTCTCAATCGAACTGCTGTAACCGTTCCCTTTGTGAAAGCGTCTTCTACCGAGTAAAACTCCAAACCCTTTTCCTGTGCACTGGCTCGACCTGATTATCATTCTCTCTTACTTTGTTGTCCTGCTTGTGCTAAGCCTGTATAAACGGGAAAAGCGCCAGACTGAAAGCCATTTCTTGCTATCCGGCCGAACATTGTCGTTACCGGCATTTGTCGCAACGTTGGTGTCCACCTGGTACGGAGGTATTCTCGGCGTTGGCGAGTACAGCTATCAGTTCGGTATCTCGCAATGGGTGCTTTTCGGCTTGCCCTACTATCTATTCGCGATCTTATTTGCTGTATTTCTCGCCGGACGCATTCGAAATAACAAGGCACTGACCATTCCCGAGGCCGTTTCCAACACCTATTCCCCAAAAGCCGGCCTGGCATCCGCTGTGATCATATTCTTCCTTGTGAGTCCGGCGCCTTATATTTTGATGTTGGGCCTGCTTTTTCAGTTCGTGACCGGCTCCGACCAGCATATCCTCCTTTTTACCATTGTTACGGCTTTGTTCTCCGTCGTATATGTCAGTATTTCCGGATTTCGTGCGGTAATCCGCACCGACCTGTTTCAGGTGATCCTGATGTATCTGGGCTTTGTAATTATTTTGATCCTGGCTGTTAATGAGGCCGGGGCTCCCTGGCAGATAACGGGCCATCTTACCGAAACCCACACCCATCCCCTGGGCGGACACAACGTACAATACCTGCTGGTGTGGTTTTTCATCGCGCTCTGGACCTTTGTAGACCCCGCTTTCCATCAGCGTGCGGCAGCTGCCAGGACACCGGCCACCGCACGTAAAGGTATCTTTTACTCGGTCGGATTCTGGTTCGTATTTGACCTGTTTACGGTGATGACCGGCTTGTACGGGTTTGTAATACTCGGCGAGATCGACAATCCCATCCTGGTGTATCCCGAACTGGGAAGCTACTTGCTTCCCGTTGGATTAAGCGGACTGTTTTTTCTTACCTTGCTGGCTACCATCATGTCCACACTTGACAGCTTTTTGTTCTTATCCGGGCAGACGTTGGGCCGTGACCTGGTTGCACGTTACTGGCGGGCCGATAAAAGTGTTGCCATCACAAGGTGGTGTATGCTGATTTCCGCCATACTTGGGATTCTGCTCATCATGATTTACCCCAGCGTGATTGCTCTGTGGTATGTCATCGGGTCGGTGCTGATACCCGGATTACTAATCCCGGTACTGGGCATCTATCTGCCTTTTTTCAGATTGAAACCTGGCGCGGCCCTCCCGGCCCTGATCCTGCCATGTGTAGTTTCCGCGATCTGGCTGATTTTGGGTACCCTTACCGGAGATGATATCTATCAGTATATTTTCCTGGGGTTGGAGCCATTTTACCCTGGAATTTTGACGGCGATTTTTATCTGGTTCTTCGGACGTGGCTCTTCACCAGATCGCTCCGGCCCGTGAAAATGACCGGCAAAGGCTATGCAACCGTTGCCCTTTCTACCTGTATGTTTTCAGGAGATGAGAGAGGTTGAGCTTATGGATGGGTATAAGATATTTAAACTCGAAGGCATCCTTATGCACTCCGTATTCGCCGGTACCCCTGAAATCGACAATACAAAACCGGTCAACGACCTTCAGCACCTCGCCAATTCCGTAAAACTCCGGACTCGGTCCGTAGTACACCAGATCTCCGGCATTAAGATCGTTAACAGCCCGGCGATGAAACGGTAAAATGACCGGCAGACGGTCGAAGCGATATGGCAGTGGTTTCGTTTCCATATTAAAATCAGGATGTTAATATACAAAATTCACACCGATTGGCGAATGATAATCTTCCGCTGATTTTCGCCCCCGTGTCGGATTTCAACATCCCAGGAAGAATCGGGCAAATGGCTCTCAATCCTTTCAGGCCATTCGATCAAGCAAATTCCATCTCCGTAAAGATACTCCTCAAGTCCGATCTCTACAGCCTGGCCGGGATGCTGCAGGCGATAGCAATCAAGATGATAAACGGGTATCGTACCCGGATACTCATGGATCAGCGAGAACGTAGGAGACTGCACCTCGTCCTCCGGTATATCAAAAAAACGGGCGACCCCTTTCACAAAGTGCGTTTTACCCGCTCCAAGATCACCTTTAAGCAAAACGGTGTCACCTTGGCGTAACTGAGCGGCAAATTCCTCAGCGGCGTGCATCGTTTCGGAAACACTGTTGGATGTAATGCGGAACACTAATTTTTTTTCACCTGACGAAGACACGTTTCAGATTATGATATATCGTTGCGTTATTTTGGCTGCAATTGCAGGATGGGGAGGATCATTTCTTCCATGGAAGCTCCGCCGTGCTGGAAAGTATCCCGGTATTTATTCTGATATTTGTTGTAATTCGTGGGATAGACAAAATAGTAATCTTCCTTGGCAATGATATAATTAGTATTCATGTTGGCCCGCGGGAGAAAATAATCACCCGGTTTATCAATATAGATAGCGGCGTCATTATCGCACCGCAGATGGCGGCCAAACTTATACCTCAAACTGGTGGAAGTATCGCGGTCACCCAGCACCTTGGTGTCACGCATCGCTCTTATGGAGCCATGATCGGTCGTGATGATGATGTTCACATCCTGATCGGATAATTTTTTAAGCATCTGGAAGAGAGAAGAGTGGGCAAACCAGGTCCGGGTAAGCTCCCGAAAAGCAGGAACGTCGGGGGCAATCTCCTTAAGGACTTGAGAATCGGATCTTGAATGCACCAGGGTATCGACAAAATTGATTACAAATGCGCTGAAAGATGACTGCGTATAATTCAGTATTCGCTCGGATATTCGTTTCCCTTCGGCCGAATGAAGGATCTTTTCGTATTTGGGTTTGACTTTACTCTTTTTCCGTTCGAATTGCGCGGCCAGCAGTTCTTTTTCATGCCGGTTCAGGGATGTTTCGTCCTCGTCACTCTGCATCCAGAGTTTGGGATAATGTTTTTCAATTTGCGAAGGATAGAGTCCGGCGAAAATGGCATTTCGCGAATAGGGGGTAGCCGTAGGTAATATGGAGTAATAGAAATCGGTCTGAATGGAATAATAGGGCGCCAGCATTTTCTCAAAAACCAACCATTGGTCATAGCGCATACAATCGATCAAGAAGAGAAATGTGCTTTTCCCCTGATCAATGACCGGCATTACCACTTCACTGATCAGATCCGGTGACAGCATCGGCCGATCCTCCCGAGCCGATCGCAGCCAATCATAGTACTCATTTTCTACAAATTTGCCGAACTCGACATTGGCGTTTTCGAACTGATCCTCGAGCACTTGCTGCAATCCTTCTTCGGAGCCACTCAACTCCAGCTGCCAATCGGTAAGGCGCCGGTAAATAGTGATCCAGTCATTCCACTCCGGCTGATCATTGATCATTTCCGTAATTTCATTGAAACTTTTCAGATAGCTTTGTGCTGATTTTTCATCCCGAATGCGTCGTCGGTCAAGAATACGCTTTACGGTCAGCAGTATTTGGTTGGGGTTAACCGGCTTGATCAAAAAATCCGATATCTTGCCTCCGATAGCATCTTCCATGATCTCCTCCTCCTCACTCTTGGTGATCATGACCACCGGAATACCGGGCTTGATCCTTTTCAACTCCGTAAGAGTGGCCAGGCCGTCCATTCCCGGCATCTGTTCATCCAGAAAGATGATATCCACCTGCTTTTCACCAACCATTGAGAGTGCATCCTCTCCATTGGTAACAGGAATAACATCATACCCTTTATTTTTAAGAAAAATAATGTGTGGTTTCAGTTGATCAATCTCATCATCCACCCATAAAATGGATACACTCATACAATAGCTTGTTTTGGATTTATCCTGACCTGGTGACGGGTCCGCTGGTCCGATATCCGCACTATTCTGATCCGGCACCGGAAGCCTGCGATAGTCTGTCATACCTACATCAATGAAACGCATCCCGTTCCCTGGAAGTATGTGTATCCAAAAAGGAACCAAATACAACACCAACTCACCTTTCTGGTTCACTCAAAATAGATATATTCCCGGATATTACCGAGTGTCACGGGGCCAATCCCGCTGACGTTCAACAAATCCTCCGGCTCCATCAAACGCCCTCCACCCTCACGATAAGAGACGATCCGGTCCGCTGTAACCGGTCCAATGCCCGGCAATGTCATCAATGCCTCCCGGCCCGCCTCCGGGATAAAAACAGCTTCGATATCTGATTGATCATCATCTACCGAATCCGGTGAATGGGGGTTATCCCCGCCGTTTTTGCCGGATTCCGTGGGTGGATCGGCCGTACTCCCGGAGGAATGCGTTTCATGTAATCCATTAGCAAATGACGAAGTCTGCAACATCTGTGTGTCCGCAGACAATCGAGGGTCATGGAGCGAGGCCCAGAAATTTTCCTTGTGTTGATTCAAAGGGTCATAGCGGGCGAGCTTCACGCGGCGCTGTTCTTCCTGTTCCAGGGAGAGTCGGTGAAACTCCGCTATGAAGGGTTCATAGTAGCTCTTGTCATAAACCGTTTTGGAAGGGCCCAAAAGACGATAGCCGGACAACACAAGACTGATAGCCATCAACCCGAGCAACAGGCGGCGTTCGCCCGGGGTAATCTGCAGGGACTCCATCCAGAAAAACCAGTAACGTTGAAACATTTTTTCGGACTCTGATGATAAAAAAGGGTTGTAATACATGGACAGGAATTTACGCCTATCCTTACACGCCTCTAACAAAACAGTACCCGAAAAAAAGAGCTACGCAGAAAATTACTTTTTGAACCTAAGCAGATTTTCCTCTCCCACTGCCTCTATAGCCGAATTCATTGCATACATACTTTCAAAAAGAACAATAGGATTCCCTTCAATGTCATAGGTAGCATTAGTTGAATAGGAAGCTTTGAGCTTGTCAATAATCTTTTGGTCATTCGGAAGCCACCGGGCCGCCATATAGGTAGTATTGCTAAGGATGATATCGGCTTTGTACTCGGTTTTCATGCGATGCTCGACGACCTCGAACTGTAAAGCGCCGACCGTGCCCAGCAGCAGCTCATTACCGACACCGTTGGGCATTTCAAATACATTTACAACGCCCTCTTCCGAAAGCTGCTGAAGGCCCTCCCGGAGCTGTTTCCGTTTGAAAGGATCTATTGAAGACGCCTTGCGAAAATGCTCGGGTGAAAAAAGCGGAATCACATCGAAATTAACATAATCCCCTTTGTAGAGCGTGCTCCCGATACGGAAATCACCCGGATTAAAAAGTGCCACAATGTCACCCGGGAAAGCGGTATCCAGCAATTTACGCTCCTCTCCCATGAGGCTGTGTGGAGTAGACATGCGAATTTTTCGTCCGGTAGCTGCAAGCTTCACATCCATTCCCCGGTTGAAAATTCCGGATGTGACACGCAAGAAGGCGGTGCAATCGCGATGTTCCGGATTCATATTAGCCTGCATTTTAAACACAAATCCGGAAAAATCCTTTTGAAGGTCACGCTGTTCGCCGGTGTCGGTATCATAGGGTTGCGGTGTCGGAGCCAACCGGGAAAAGTGGTCAATAAACAGGTCAAGTCCGTAGTTATTCAGTGCGGATCCAAAGAAAACGGGCGTCGCCTCCCCTTTTGTGAACGCTTCCTCATCCATATTGTCATAATCATCGGCAATGAGGTCGATGATCTCGCGAAACTCATCCACAACCACTCCGGAAAGCGTACTCTCCTCCAGGCCTTCGTCAAGTGATACCAGGTCTGTCTCCGCTTTTTGGGCTCCATGCTTCATTTTACGGTAAAGATGGAGGTCTTTTCTGATAAGGTCATACACGCCTTGAAAATCCGGCCCATACCCCAGAGGCCAGCTTGCCGGCACCGCGGTGATACCGAGTTTATTTTCAATATTGCTGAGCACCTCTATAGGCTCCATACCGGCGCGGTCACATTTATTGACAAAGGTAATGACCGGTATTTTACGCAGGCGGCACACTTCAAAAAGTTTTTCCGTCTGTTCCTCGACCCCTTTGGCGACATCAATGACCATCAATGCGCAGTCGGCGGCAATCAAGGTACGAAACGTATCTTCTGAAAAATCCTTGTGTCCCGGCGTATCCAGCAGGTTGTATCGTATGCCGTCCTTTTCAAAGCGCAGCACAGATGAGGTGACCGAGATTCCCCGCTCCTGTTCAATAGCCATCCAGTCGGACGCGGCGTGCCGGGATGCTTTCCGTTGCTTAATGGAGCCGGCCTCGTGGATCGCCCCGCCGTATAAGAGGAGTTTCTCCGTGAGCGTTGTTTTACCGGCATCGGGATGGGATATAATGGCGAAGGTTCGTCTTCGCGCTACTTCGCCTGCAATGTCGTTTTCTTTTACCAGTGTCATCTATTCCTTTTTTTGTATAACTCTATAAATTAAGGAAAAATGTGTTTTCTTGCTTATCATTCCGATAAAAACCTTCCGGTTCGACTACCGTTAAATATCATTGTATATTATTATCTAAAGTAAAACCCGGATTCAGCGAATAACTGTGCTCACGCAAGAACCAAAACTATCCGTCATTTGCGTTTTCCGCAATAAGAAAGAGTGGATTGAGCCCACGCTCAAAGCGCTCTACGCCATCCACCGCACCCCTTGCGAGTTCATCTTTATAGATGACGGCTCCACCGATGGCAGTGCCGAGGCCATCCGGTCGCTGGTGGAGTTCTACCAACACAATCAGACTTTTTTCTTTGAGCAGGAGGTGTCTCGCGGACGTGGCAACTCCTTAAATTCGGCCATTGAACATGCACGGGGCCGTTTCCTGTGGATTCCGGAAAATGTTCACAGTATCAATCGGGAACGACTTTTGCAAGCAATTGAAACCTTGCAGAAATCCGAAGCGCATGTCGCCATTGGGATGGATGACCATCTTCCCGAAGATCCCCTGGACTGGCTGCGCATGTTGCAAAATGACCGGCTTCCATTTGACCGGCACTATCTTTTTGATCTCCGGAAAATTCGTCCCGGCCGGATCTACACGGATCCTCACTGGACGACCCGGCATGCTACGGAATGGGCTATCCGGATACAACCCGATGCGAATCCGGTCAGGGTAGCGCCTTTCTCGGAGGGCAACGATGACCAGCTCTTCATGGATGACCGCAGCAAGAAGGAGTGCGTCCTGGCATTGTTGCGTGTTCCGGAACTCTCTCTTTCCGGTCAGGAAAAGGCTTTCCGGATGTTACGGACCTTTGGTCATACTGATTTTGAAGAGGAGGCGGAGAGTCTGGAACCGCTCTACCATGAAGCCCGCGAGCTTTATAAAAGCGGTAACAGTGTAGCCGCCCTGGAGCTGTTGAATCGTATTCTGGCTTCCGAACCGGGTCACCGTCGGGCCCGTAATTTCAAGGTGGAAATCCTTGAGCGGCTGCGGCGCTATGTGGAAGCTTCGGAAGTGAAGCACCGGCACAGAGCAGAAGATCGGGAAACCGCCAGTCGTGATAAAGCCGGCAGAACCGGTGATGACCCGGAGGATGTGACCGACCCGCAACAAAGCGATGATCCGGTGGATGTGACCGACCCACAGCAAAGCGATGATCCGGTGGATGTGACCGACCCGCAACAAAGCGATGATCCGGTGGATCAGGAACACGACATGGACCAGGATACAGATCGCTCAATACCTGACCAGCCGGTTATCGTAAAGCCCGAAACGTTTGATTCCGATTTTGAGAGCAAGGACAGCGACAAATCCGATGACAACAAAGAGGGCGCTGTGATGCCGGAATCCGCCGACAAAGAGTTGGAAGGAACAGAAAAACCGGAAGAACCTGGACCCACATCCGCTGATGGGTCCGGAGAGCAAGACAACGAAAAGGAAACAAGCGATGAGCAAGCTATCGGTGAGGAAGAAGACGAGTATCAAGCTCAAAAACAGCAGGAAACCAACCGGGAACTTGCCGGACAACCGGCGCTGACCGTCATCATTCCGACGGCCACTTATCGGCGGCCTGTACTGGAAAAGTGTCTGAATACCCTGTTTCGTTTTACTTCACGGGAAAAAACCAGGGTCATTGTCATCAACAACGGCTCGGTGGATGATACGGCGGAATACCTGGATAATTTACTGAAAAAGGGATTGCCGCTCACTGTTTTGTCAAATGACAAAAACCCCGGCTTCGCCGCCTCTGTAAACCAGGGCCTTGCCAAGGCGGGAGATGGCTATGTATTGGTAATGCATAATGATGTGGTCCTTAAGGAACCGACCCCGGCACGGCTCGCGCGAATTCTTGAAGAACACGCCGACATCGGGTTGGTTACGCCTAAAACCGACCATACCTGGAATCCAATGCAGTCCTGCCACGATGAAACAGCTGGAGGGGACACTCCTGAAAAAGCAGACTCCGAAACAGACGTAGCGGAAACAAATGAAAATGATAAAAAACCAGGGTCCGATCTCACAGAAACAGACATTGTGGAAGGATACTGCATGGCGTTTCGAAATGAGCCCGGCCTTGTGCTCAGCAAGGACTATGGACTCGCTTTTTTTGAAGACACCGACTTCTGCCTTCGTATTCAGAATAAAGGGTACCGCATTGTTATCGCGGAACAGGAACGGGTACACCACACCGGTGGAATCACAACATCCGACCTTGGGATAGCCCGTTACAGCAAAAACTATTGGCATAACTCAGCCATTTTCCACAAGAACTGGGAAATCGAACCCCGTTTTCCGTCAGAGCGCACCAAAGACGATCCGCTTCACCAGCTCACCCTGCTTGGCAAACTGATCAATCCCTTCTATCCCGAAAAACATTTACTGGACTATTTCGCTGAAATATTCACCAGCGAACAGAGAACCCGTGTTTTCCATGCCGAGTTTCCACCCGAGGCCCTGAAAGCCATGATCAGGCTTATGATGGCAACAAATCAGCGCGAAACACTGCGGCGCCTTGAGCAACAACTCCAAGATCTGCCGGCTGATCAAAAACTCTATCACGAGCTTATTGCTTTCTATTTTGATCGCACCATCTACTCCCGTTGCAAACTCTACCTCAACCGTCTTGAACAGGAGGTCGGGTTAACCGTTACGCTCATTCTTTACCGGCTCAAGATCGCTATTGGTGAAAAAGACTATGAACTTGCCGCGTCCATTTTGCAACAGATGATGGATCATGCTCCCACGCATCCGGAAGGCCTGATCTCCGCCGCGGAAATACACCGCCGCAATGATAATCATGAGCAATCCGAAAAATTTGCAGCATTGGCAAAAACTTTCAATCCCTTCCTGAAGTGGGGGCGGTAGGAATGGTTAACCGGCTTGAACGACATAGCTCAACAGGCTTTTCATTTCTCCGGCACGCTTTAGATCATCTCGTTTTTCGTAACTGAACACAAGATTTCGTATAGTGCGGGCGAGGATATCCATCTCCGATGCACGCTCAAAATGGGAGGCGTCGGGTGTGATTCCATGCAGTCGTAAAAAACTGTAGCAATCATCCATCGAGATGATGTTTCCTCCATTGAAAGGATCCAGAAGCGTGGATTCGTTGCCGGATTCGTACTTAATCAAAAAATGCATGGGCATATTCACACCATACATGGGAAAACCGACCCGGTGTGCAACAAACAAAAGCACCATGCTTATCGAAATCGGAATGCCGCGACGCCTGTGAAGCACTTTATGCAGAAAGGAGTTGTCGGGATTTATATAGTCCTCGGCGGCACCTTTAAAGTACTCTCTTTCAAAAAAGAACGAAACAAAAGACTTCAGCTGCTCATCCGGAGAAAGTTCCGTACGGATTGCGGGTTCCAGGCGCATCGCCATCTTATCCAGTTGCCGCCGGTACAGATCGGTCCGAAGTGTGGGGTTATCAAACCGGCCAAGCAACAGCTGGCCGCGTTCAAGATCTTTCATTGAGTGGATACCGTTTTCGACCAGCTCGGCAAACTCCTGTTCCAGAGAGGGAAACGTAATTTCATGGATCAGTCCGCTCACGCGGGAGCGCAGACCGGGATCTGTTGCCTCATTCAACAATTCATCCAGAACAGGAACATGATTTTCGTTAAAACGATCCATTTGTTCCCTTAGTTTTTCCTGAACAAAGGGGTCCGGATCATCCAGCAAGGAGAATAAAGCCAGCAGCTCCTTGCGTTCCAGTAACTTTTCTCCTTCTTTTTCCGTTAACTGCAAAGTGATTATGATTTATTATTCGATTTGACACAAAAATAGGGTATATCCATAAAATACGCACTCAAGTTAACAGCCCCTTGCAAGGAATCGTTTAAATAGATTTTGAGCTTTTACTAACACCCTTTACCTTTAATATTCACTGGATGCCCGGCAATGCCGCCGCAGTCACTTTGCACGAACCCTTTTCCAAAATGAAACTGAATGTCTCATCCGAAACCGGTCCCCTTGAGGCGGTAATCGTTCATACACCCGGACGCGAGGTCTCGTTGGTCAACCCGGAGCTCAGGGAACAACTCCTGTTCGATGATATCATATTCGAGGCCGATGCCCGTCAGGAGCATTTGGATATGATTGATATTTTCCGGACGGCCTTGCCCGATAAGCAGAATGTTTTTGAGATATGTGACCTGGCACTGGAAACACTCAAAGACGATGAAGCGCGCCGGTTTTTCATCGATGAACTCATACTTTCCATGCCGGAAAGCAACATCGGCTTACTACGCAAACCGATGCGGGAGTTGGATTCCGCTGTGTTGCTCGATTTCATTGTGACAGGCACGGTAGCCGATATTCCAAATGTTTCGCTGAATCCGGCCCCCAACCTGCTTTTTACCCGTGACCTTGCGGCTGTCGTTAACGACCATATTATCCTGTCGAGAGCCGCCAAGCCGGCACGTGCCCGTGAGTTTCTCTTGATGGAAACGATCCTTCGCTACCACCCCATGTTCAAATCATTACGCGACAATATTATCCACATCGGAAAGCAGGACAGCGTGGAGGGTGGTGACATTGTGGTGGCCTCTCCCGAAGTGGTCCTGGTCGGAATGAGTGAACGTACCACATTCAGTGGGCTGATGAGTATTACCGAACAGTTACTTAGCAAGGGTGTAACGCACGTTGTTGCGGTAGACATCCCCAAGCAGCGATCATCCATGCATCTCGACACCATTTTCACCTTCGCGAGTCCGGATGAGTGCATCGTTTTTCCACCCGCAATTACGGAACGAACCGACAATATTTCGGTTTTCTCCAAAGCGGGAGATCATATCACGGTATCATCCCAAAACTCCTTGCGACAGACCCTGGAGGAACTGCTGCAGCGACCGATCCATTTCATAAATTGTGGCGGTGATAATCTGACCAACCAATACCGCGAGCAATGGACCGATGGGGCCAATGTATTCGCGCTGGCACCCGGTATCATTGTCGGATACGATCGCAATACCAGTACATTTGACGCTCTTGCTGATAATGGATACACCATTATGGATCAACAGTCGTTTCTACGAACATGGCGCAATAAACCTTTTGAGCCAAAAATCGATAAAAAAATTGCTATCACTTTTCAGGGCAATGAGCTTTGCCGCGGGCGTGGCGGAGCCCGGTGTATGACATTACCCATTTCCCGACGACCTGATCTCTGACCATACACATCACGCCATTGACTACGCATTCTGCTATCTTCGGAGGATAAACTTTGGGTACCAAACTTACCGGTCGCATCCTGTTTCGCCATATCTTGTTATTTGTGCTGACCTTCATGTCGTCAGCTTTCACCGGTATCTTCTTTGTCGGACATACATCTGAAATCCCGGAGGGAGTGATGTTGTTTTCCTCAGATGGATTTCCCTATCTGCTGGATATGGTAATAGGTCAGGGTGTGCTTTTTGCATCATTGTTGCTTGGATTTCTCGGTATACATGAGTTTGGACACTATTTTGCCGCCCGGCGGCATCACATCGACACCAGTCTGCCCTACTTCATTCCGTTGCCAATATCACCAATCGGCACGATAGGAGCCGTGATTCGAATAAAAAGCCGAATTCAGCACAGCATACATATGTTTGATGTAGGCGCCAGCGGACCCATCGCCGGTTTCATAGCTGCACTGGCCATACTTATCTACGGTTTTGCGACGCTGCCTGACCCGGATTATATCCAAAACTTCGCCGGACACGAGCCCATCAAGGAATATATTGCCGAACATGGAACATTTCCTGATGAACCGATTCCCGGAGGCCATCAGGAATCGGGAGTCGAAAACCATTCCGGATCCAATGAGGTATCCAACGAAGAGAGTGAACAGATGGAAATGGAGGTGATGGTTCTCGGTAACACACTGCTTTTTTCTTTTGTAGCCTCCTTTTTTGAAAATGTCCCCCCCATGTGGGAGCTCTATCATTATCCATTTCTTTTTGCAGGCTGGCTGGGTCTTTTTTTTACGGCTTTGAACCTGCTACCTGTTGGTCAGCTTGATGGCGGGCACATCCTTTACACACTTATCGGATATCGCAAACATCGTCTGGTGGCACGCAGCTTTTTTATCGCAGTACTTATCCTCGCCGGACTCGGTGCCATACCGCTCATACAAACGATGATCTCCGGTTATGCCTTATCCCAGAGCATCACTCCGTGGATCATCTGGACGTTGGTTTCCTTATTTTTGCTGGACAGGGCTTTCCGTCAGGAACTCAGGTGGATCCTTCCGGGTTGGGTAATTATCATTACAGCTGACCTGCTATTGCTTTGGGTCTTTGAACCCTCTTTATTTTCAGGATTTACCATTTGGATATTCTGGTCCCTTTTTATCGCTTTTCTGGTTGGTATTGAACATCCACCTGTCATCTATGAAGCATCGTTAACACCCCGAAGAAAAATACTCGGATGGATTTGTATGATTATCTTTTTTCTGTGCATTAGTCCGAATCCGATTTATTTTATCTGAATGATCCATTTGTATGAACTCTGAAAACGGTTTTACTTTATCCACAAATCGTCCCATGAGCCGGCACCCTGGCATGGCCTATATTCACTCCCCATCCATCACACACTTTTAAAAAGGATTTTTAAAAATGCGCATCACACTTCTGTGTTCCTTGCTGGTTTTTACGCTTTCACTGACATTTTGCAGTGAGCAGCAAACAGATGATCTGGAAACAGATGATCTGGAAACAGTGACTCCTCAAGAAGAAACGGCATACACCGCTAACAAAAGCGAAAGTCTGGAAGACCAGGTAACCCAACTCATTGACAAAAATGAATATGAACGTGCACTGGAATTGTTACGGCAAAGCGATGAAGAACCGCAACGTGTAGAAGATCTGAAAGCCGGGACACACCTTGCCTATGCACATTATCTGACCAATGAAGCCGACCACATGGAAATGGGCAAACGAATGCCCGATGCTTTGCGGCATTTTCGCAGGGTGTTGGAGCTGGACGAAGGGAACGCTATGGCGCAAAATTATATTGATCGAATTGAAAGTATCTATAACCAAATGGGCCGGGATATCCCTGAAGGCGTAGCGGAATAATGCAAGGGCGGGAATTTTCCGTATTCCTGTACCACAACATTTTTTATGGTATCATGACAATCAATCACTAATCTATTCCATAACCATTGGCCAAGAAAAATAGCGAGCAAAAAACCGGCACACCTGCCATCAAGAATCGGAAGGCCAGGCACGAGTTCACCATTGTGGATTCTTTTGAAACCGGCATTGTACTCACCGGAACGGAGGTAAAATCGCTTCGCCAGGGTAATGCGAATTTCGGTGATGCTTTTGCTTTCATGAAGAGCGGTGAAGTATGGCTCAAGGATTTCTACATCAAACCGTTTGATCAGGGCTCATACAATAATCATGAGCCACGCCGGGAGCGCAAACTTTTGTTGCGTGCGGATGAAATCAGGAAAGTAGACCGGGCTGTAGCACAAAAAGGGATGACCCTGGTTCCACTGAAGCTCTACTTCACAAGGGGATTGGCAAAAATGGAATTGGGATTGGCCAAGGGAAAGAAAAAACACGACAAGCGGACGAGTATTGCTGAAAAAGATGTCAAACGCGACATGGATCGCGAGTTGAAGAAAGCAAAAATGCGCACCTGATTTCGGTATCCAGGTATTATCCGGGAGATACTTGTGTCGCTCGACCTGTCCCCGCCCAGGCCGGGTTTCCCGGAATCCGGGATTTAAAATAAAAACAGGATTGCCTGTAAGCCGAATTCTGTAATCTGTGATTTCTCAAGCGAAAAAACACAGAATGGTAATCATTTGTCTGGTCTCACCATTGCTGATGAGATCAAGCAGCCTACCCGGCAGTATAGTGACGGACGACACACTGCCATGCTTGGCCTTGCACCCCGCGGGGTTTACCTTGCCCCGTTTTGTTACCAAAACAGGCGGTGAGCTCTTACCTCACCTTTTCACCCTTACTCCGGAAAACCGGAGCGGTCTGTTTTCTGTGGCACTTTCCATATCCCGTAAAACGGGATTCCCCGGAATTCCCGGGGCGCGGTGTCCGCAGGTGTTCGGACTTTCCTCCATTTGCCAATGCAAACGGCGATCACCCGGCAATCCTGTCTGTAGTCTTAACGCACCATTTAAACACTTGCGTATACGACCGTTCAGTTAAATTTAAACCGTTTTTGAGCTTCCTCGAAAAAGCTGGGATCCACAACGATCCGGCCCGAGTTTTCATCGATAACAATCTTGTTTTTCTTTCTGACCTCGACCTGTACCTGTGGTGGGAGCATCATGCCCATACTTGAACCTTTTTCCATGGCAACAACCGCCATACCGTTGTTCAGGCCTTTGCGAAGGCGTTCATAACTGCGCAGATATCTTGAATCAAGATTCTTTTTGGCATCTTCGCGCCGTTTGAGCAACTCTTCCTCCTCCTGCTTCGTACTTTCGACAAGTTGATCGAGATTGTTCTTATTTTCCTGAAGCCTCTTATCTGTCTCTTTGAGTTTGGCCTCATACTCAACAAGGTTATTTTCCAGCTCCTGGGATTGAAGAGCGATCTCTTCCAGCCGGGCCTGGGCGTCCTCTTTGTTCTGTTTTTGGGTTTCGATCTCTTTGGTCAGCGCATCGTATTCCCGGTTATTGCGAACCGTAAGCTGCTGATCTTCGTATTTCGAAATCAAAGAATCCGCCTCGGTCATTTCCAGCTCCAAATTGGATTTCTCTACAGCCATGTCCTTGATTTCTGCCTTGGTACGCTTGATACGCGACTCAAGACGCGCAACTTCCGTCTCAATATCCAGGATTTCTTCCGGCAAATCCCCACGCATACGTTTTAATTCATCGATACGGTTGTCAATATATTGGAGGTTGGTCAGGTTTTGGAGTACATCTTGCATAAGGTATTGAATGCTGTTTCTTCGCTATTTTAGTTAAATATCATTGAAAGTAGGTTACCGGATTAGTGTTCACGCTTGTCGGCAGAACATTAAGCCCCGGAAACCGGCCCGTTAGCCGGTCACACAGTGTCCCGACAATGGGCACTTCGCTTTCGTAATGCCCCACATCCACAAGTAAAAAGGATGGGGTTTCCACAAAAAAATCATGGTATTTCAGGTCGGCGGTTACAAAAGCATCCACCTGCCGGCTGATCGCCTCCGGCATCAAAAATGAGCCGGCTCCGCCACAGACTGCCACTGTTTTTATCTTATCCGCATGACCACTATACCGGATTCCATCGCTGGCAAGGCATTTCCCGGTATGTGAAAGAAATTCAGAGATTTGCAATTCTTCCGGTAACTCACCGATCGCACCGAATCCAATACGTTGCGAAGTGGCCATGTCCCCGGTTACAGATGGGCCGGAACCTTGACCGGCGGCTGGTCTCTCCGGTAAATGATTGCCATTGGCATCAAAAACTTCCTCTTTGAGAAATCGCACGTTGCTCAACCCTAAACGTTCAGCCATGACAAAAGAAACTCCGCCATAAGCTGCATCCAGGTTGGTATGAGCGGCAATCAAGCCAATATCGTGTTTTATGAGACGATAAATGAGCGATCCCGTAGTATCATCAGGAGTGATGCGGGAAAGTTTTCGAAAAATAAGGGGATGGTGGGCAACGATGAGATCTGCTTTTTCTGACACAGCCTCATCTACTACATCGGGGGTGACGTCCAAACAGGTCAGAACTTTACCGACATGCTTGTTTTTATCTCCAACTAAGAGTCCAACATTATCATACTCGAGCTTGGTGCTTTGTGGTGCCCATTCTTCCAGAAACTCGAGGATATGA
>CAYMBG010000002.1:0-1721 GCA_964388615.1 uncultured Chitinophagales bacterium
GATCCAAAAGAATGCCGGAGAATATGATTCAGGTAAAATTCTGCAGGACTATTATTGCAGACGGACAATCGATCGGGATTGCCGGTCATCAACAGGGAGGCAGATCCGGATTCACCCGGTCAATCCAGGCGAGGATCCCTCCTTCCAGGTTGTAAAGATGCCTATAATCCCGGCATTTTTGCAACTTTAAAACGGCCTGCCTGCTCCGCGCCCCGCTGCGGCAATAAACGACCGTCGGGATTTCCGGCCGGATAAGCCGGGCGATGGCGTCCTGGCCAGCTGACCTGTTATTCTGACTTTCGGGAATATGATCTCCCCCGATATGCACCAGCTCGCGTTCATGGGGCTCGCGGACATCGACCAGCACAAACTCCTTTCCATGCTCCATCCAATCACGCAGTGTTTCCGGGGATATTTCATTGACGCTGTCGGTGGAGCAGGCAGCTTCCGTAAACCGGACGGAATGGATATGCTCCCGTGCCCCGCTTTCTGGAATGGTGATAGTGCGTGTGGACATATTCCCCCCATCAAACAATAGTATGCGGCCATCCAGCAGATCTCCGGCACCGATAATCCATTTTATGACCTCCATGGCCTGGATGCTTCCAATGATGCCGGGCAGTGCACCGAATACGCCGGCTTCCGCACAATTGGGTGCCAGCTCCGGCGGAGGCGGTTTGGGAAACAGATCCCGGAAATTGGGTCCGAACTCCCCTTTTCCATCTTGCACGTTGAACAGCGCGACCTGGCCCTCGTATCGAAACACCGATCCGTAAACCATCGGTTTGTTCTCGAGAACACAGGCATCATTGACCCCATACCTGGTGGCAAAATTATCGGTCGCATCGGCAATGATATCGTAATTACGAATCAGCGAACGTACGTTGCCTTCCGATACGCGCTGATTGTGAATATCCAGGATCACACTGCTGTTCTGCTCACGAACTACTTCGGCTATACGCTGTGTCTTATTCCGTCCGACATCCGCCTCGCGGTAGACCGGCTGACGCTGCAGGTTGGAAAGCTCCACGATATCATCATCGGCAATGCCCAGGCGGCCAATGCCGGCAGCAGCAAGATACTGGACAATCGGAATTCCGAGTCCGCCGGCTCCGATCACCAGGACACGGGCATCAGCAATACGACGCTGTCCGTCAGTGCCGACTCCCGGAACACCTGTCTGCCGGCTGAAACGATTCAACCACTCCGGTGGAAATGTGCTGTCCGGCAGAGTCATGACAGGCGGCTCACTAACAAGATCTCATTTTGCACAGGCACGCATTTCGTTACCATTCTGCACTTTTTCGTAGCTCAGTATGTTCTCACAGAAATCTCCGAACATCTCACAGCACTCGCGCATGGTGTCGGGGTTGATATCATAGCAGATCGACGAACCCGTAATGGTTCCTTTAATAAGCTCCGCTTCTTTCAATAATTTCAGGTGCTGGGATACCGTGGACTGTGCCAGCGGAAGCATAGTGGCGATGTTGCCGCACATGCACTGTTCACGGCTGGCCAGAATTTCGAGTATGGCCAGACGAGCCGGATGGCTGAGCGCTTTGTTCAATTGTGCGAAACGGACTTTGTGTTCGTCAAATTCGAATGTTTTATGAATACTCATCATTCTTAGGTTTAGGCAAAAACTGTCGGCGTTAATTCAGAAAAAATCTAAATAACAAGCTTCAAACTGTAAAAATCAACGCTTATTTATAAATAAAAGC
>CAYMBG010000002.1:1821-17399 GCA_964388615.1 uncultured Chitinophagales bacterium
CTGCTTCATCACAGGACTTTGACATTCGCGGAAGGCTTCACATGGACGCATTTCTCGGTCTGCAAGACACAGACGACTTTCACAATGGATTTAACAACCGGCGGGCACGTATCGGAGTAAACGGCAGTCTCGCCGACAACTGGGACGGCCGTATCGAGGTGGACTTCTCCGGTGGAGGGATCAGCCCCAACGATTTCCGGCTTCGCAGATCTTTTTCCGATGGGAGCCGTCTTTGGATCGGCCAGTACAAGGTTCCCATGGGGCTCAATGAGCTTACCAGTTCAAACAACATTACCTTTATCGAGCGTGCCTCGAACAGCAACATGATTGCCGATTCGCGCCGGATGGGAGTGGCCTATGAGCGGTTTGGCAGTCAGGCCGGATTCAAAACCATGATATTTGGACGTGCTGTCGGACAACGAGGCGATGTCGTGGGAGATATGCCGGTTGGCATCGCGTTGCGTGGTGTCTTCGCCCCGCAGCTGGGTGAAGGCACGTTGCACCTGGGCGGCTCGGTCGTCTATGAAGACCTCATGGATAATATTACCGTTGGTTTCAGCGACCGTCCCGAAGCACGCGACACCAAAGGCGGACAAGCTCTGATTGGTTTGACCATCAGCGATCCGGACCTACAGGACACTTTCAAAGGTGGACTGGAACTGGCTTATATCAACGGACCGGTATCCCTGGAGGGCGAGTTTCTGATGACGCGGGTCGGTATGGACAATGGTGACAGCCCGGTCTTTCAAGGCTGGCACATACAATCCAGTTATGTACTGACTGGTGAAGGCCGATCCTATTCAACAGGTGGATTCGGTGGCGTATCGCCATCCAATAATTCCGGAGCGTGGGAAATTGCCGCACGTTTCAGTCACATGGATTTGAACGATTCCGGCTACATCGGGGGCAGACAAAGCAATCTGACACTCGGACTGAACCACTATATCACTTCAAACCTCCGGTTCATGGGTAATATTATTATTGTAAATCTGAGTGACACCTCCGATGAAAGTGTTGCGGACGACAGTCCGATCATTACCGCATTCCGGGCACAATATCATTTCTAAACTATCAAAAATCATTCCTTCAACCGGCATTACATTCGACTAATATTAATCTCATTTTGTTATGGCAAAAACGCAAGATACAACCGGCTATCTGCAGCGGACCACACGGCAGTTTCGCATTGCACTGATCATCGGCATCGCCGCCCTGGCGATCGGGGCTTTCGGTGTTTTCCGGGTGCTGTTCCTTGGTGACCTGGGCAATCTGTCCACCGAAGTTCCCTGGGGCCTTTGGGTCGGCCTCTACGAATATTTCGTCCTGCTCGAGGTCGGAGCCGTCCTCTCTTTTGTCCTGCTGCGTTACGGGGCCGGACTGCGAGAGCTCGACCGGCTGGGTCCGATCATCATGCTCACCGCCCTGGCGGCTCTGGTCGGGGCGCTCGTCTCCATATTCCATGATCTCGGCCAGCCGTTTCGCGTATGGCGTCCGATCCTGGCACCGGATTTCGGATCGCTGCTGACCTGGATGATCTGGCTGCATCTGGGTTACATGATCATCCTGGTCATTGAGCTTTGGGCTTACCGACTCGGCCGCAAAGACATTGTCAAAAATATGGCCTACATCAGCGTGCCGGCCGGAGCCGCTCTGGTTGCGGTTCTGGGCTCGTTTCTTAGTGTCGCTGCCGCCCGACCGCTCTGGAATGACCTGCTGCTGCCGGTGGTCTACCTGATCTCGGCATTTGTCGTGGGTACCGGAGTGGTTCTGCTGCAACATCTGTTGTTTTCTCCCGACCGCGGAACCCGGATCTGGCATCAAGTGGCTCAACGGCTGGGCCGTTGGTTTATCGCCTGGATTGCCATCGGTGCATTTACAGCCCTGACCATCTCATTGGTCATGACCTACGCAGAGGTTCCGGCCACCGCCGCCATCCTCAGACAAATGCTCACCGGTGAATTCGCCTGGACCATCTGGGTCTTCCATGTGGGACTGGGAATCCTCCTGCCGGTAATCCTGCTGTTCTGGCAGGAGCGTCTCAGCGACCAGCTCATCCGCATCCGGATGCTCGGGGCCGCCTCGGCACTGATGGTAGCCAACTTCCTGATGGTCCCGATGAACGTGGTTATCCCGGCCCTGGCCTACCGATACGACCATGTCCGCGACACCCTGGTACGCTTTGAATACTTCCCGCAGCTGGTCGAGTGGCTGGTCATGGTATTTGTGATCGGGCTGATGCTGGTGATTTTCGCCGTCGGCATCCGACTGGTCATTCAGCCATTCTATCGCATGGTGGTCCTTCCCGGTGCAGGAACTGCTTCGGAGGCAGCCAATACCGACCTGCATCAAAACACCGATTTCAAAAACATCGAACAATGAGCAGATCTAAATCATCTCCCGAACAGACTCATTCCGTTAGGACAACAGGATCAACAGACGGACAACAAGACAATATTATGAACAAGCAACATCCCAGACGATACAATTCGGATAATAAACACAATGCTAGCGGAGGTCTTTCCCGGCGGGACTTTCTCAAATCGGCTGGTATTGGAGTTACAGTAGCTGGAGCAGCAGCGGGATGCAGCCGGACCGATCCCAATGAAGGTCTGGAGCATTTGATAGGTACCAGGTTGGCCATGGTCATTGATCTGCAGCGCTGCACGGGTTGCGGCGGATGCGATGTTGCCTGCAAGACAGAAAACAATTTGCGGGAAGGGCATTTCTGGTCGCACCATATCACTACGACAAACGGGACGTTCCCGAATGTGCGTTTCGAATACCTGCCAACACTTTGCAATCATTGCGAAAATGCACCTTGCGCCAAAGCCTGTCCGACATCAGCCCTGCATAGAGTGCATGGCGAAGTAATCGCACATGATCCCCAAAAGTGCATCGGTTGCCGTGCCTGTATTATCAACTGTCCCTATGGTGAAGTTCACGCTCATTTCGGTGAGCCCCACCAGGAATGGGAAAGTGAAGAGGCACTCATTGAAAATGTCACTGCTTCGCCCAAAGAAATTACCGAGCGCGTCGGTGGCAACCGAACACCTTATTACAATTCTGAAAGAGAGAGTTTTGGAGATGGCAACCGCTATCACGGAATCGTAGAAAAATGTGATTTCTGCCTGCATCGATTGAAAGAGCGAAAACTCCCGGCTTGTGTTAAGCGTTGTCCGACCGATGCCCGAATTTTTGGTGACTTGAACGATCCGAACAGCTCGGTTAGCCGTGTTCTTTCAAAATATCGTCCCATGCGTCGAAAGGAACACCTTGGCACCAGCCCGAAGGTTTATTACGTCCGGACATTCAACTCATCTGCGGACTACCCGCAGACCAAGGGTGAACTGGCAGAAAATATCACCATCGATTCGACAAGAAGGCACGCAGAGCGGGTTCATGACTGGAAAACGGGGGTTACCCATATTCCGGAAGAAGAGTGGCAGGAGCTGTTCCCATCCGGTTCAATGGCAGACAAAAAAAGTGGCATCAACTCTGCTGACCACTCCAAACACGCTCAGGAAAAGCAACTATTTGGATAAGCGGATTCTTAACCGGCAAATGCTGGCAGCAGGATGGACACAATAATTAGCCTGAACAGAAAGAATATGCGGCATCCTGCTACGATCAATGGACTTATCAACAATTAATATTCCGGAAAATGAAGACAACCGAAAAAACAACAAGCAGTTCCAGAAAATCATTTTTAAAACGGGCTTTAATGGCCGGAACCGGTGTAAGCCTTGGTTCAATGTTTTCTTCCGGCCTCAGCACGCTTAAAGCATCCGGCCGCGACCAGGGAGCCGAAGGAAAAGCCAGATCCGGGAAAAATGGTCGCTGGGAAGCCTCGGCATGTCTTGGCTGTACATCCTGGTGCTCGGTGCAGGTCTATGTCCAGGATGGTCGGGCCACCAGGGTACGCGGCAATCCCAACTCCAAAGTCAACGGAGAAAATATATGTGTCCGGGGACATCTGGCACTGCAGCAGGTTTACGATCCTGATCGTATAAAAACACCCATGAAACGCACTAATCCGGAAAAGGGCCGTGGTACAGATCCCGGCTTCGTTCCGATAAGCTGGGATGAGGCGATTGATACCATTGCCGAAAAGATAATGGAGCTGCGCCGCAACGAGGAGACGCACAAATTCATGGTCACCCGCGGGCGCTACACCTACCTGCGTGATATTTTCTATGACCGTTTTCCCAAGATTGTTGGTTCTCCGAATAACATTTCACACAGTTCTATTTGTGCGGAAGCCGAAAAGTTCGGGCCCTACTATACCGAAGGGATCTGGGCCTACCGTCAATACGATGTACGCAATACACGATATATCATTTGCTGGGGTGCTGATCCTATTGCGACCAACAGGCAGGTCTCCCATTATAATAACGCATGGGGCGAGGCATTGTCGCGGGCAAAAATTGCCACCATCGAACCTCGCCTTTCGGCGACCGCAGCCAAGTCGGACGAATGGCTTCCTGTTAAACCCGGTGAAGATGGGGCAATTGCTGTAGCCATGGCTCATGTCATCTTATCGAAGGGCTTGTGGTATCGGCCGTTTGTTGGAGATTTCAAAGACGGGGAAAACCGGTTTCGACCGGGACAAACCGTTGACGAAAGTAAATTTATAGAAAAGTTTACTCACGGTGTGGTTAAATGGTGGAACCTGGAGCTTAAAGACCGCACACCTGAGTGGGCAGCAGAACGATCCGGAGTTCCTGCCGAGCAGATCGAACGTGTGGCCGTTGACTTTGCAAAGGCAGCTCCGAATGCCATCTGCTGGGTTGGAGGCGGTCCTACCATGCAGGTACGCGGTGCATACAACTCCATGGCAACCCATGCTCTAAATGGCCTTGTCGGTTCAGCCGACAATCAGGGGGGGACGCTGGCTTCAAATCCTGAATATTCCAGGGGATATCCTTCTGTTGATCCCTATCTGGACGATATTGCACGAAAAGGTATCGCCAGACAAAAGATCGATCAGCGCGGTTACAAAGAGTACCCATCACTCAAAGACGGCAAATCAGGAGGCGGAGTCATCACAAACCGGGCTGCCGACGGAATTCTGGACGAGGATCCATATGATATAAAAATGATCATCGCCTATTTCAACAATTTCGCTTTCTCCAGCCCGGGAAGCAATCGCTGGGAAAAGGCGATGGAAAAAGTTCCTTTCAATGTGCATATCACCACACATATTGCTGAGTACAGTATGTATTGTGATATCGTGTTGCCGGCAACACATCATATGTTCGAGCGACACGGATTCATGAAAAGTATCGGGAACGGCCATCGCCAACTGCCACTGAACCGGCCGGTAATAGACCGCGTCTGGGATTCCAAGACCGATGAAACCGAAATCACCTGGCTGATCGCCGAAAAACTAGCGGAAAAGGGATTTACCAACTTACTGGACCACCTGAAGGAATATCGCGATCCGGAAACGGGTGCACAACCGCAAAATGAAGAGGAATTTGACCTCTATGCGCTTAAGCATGCCACCCGGGACCTTTGGGATCCAGAACACTACAAAGGCGGTGACCGGTTCAGCAGCTGGGAGGATTTCTACAAGACCGGCGTATGGAATTCCGATCCCTATATTTATCGCGGACGATGGGGCAATATGAATACCCAAACGCGAAAATTTGAGTTTTACTCAGAAACTCTCAAGGACGCACTCATTAAACATGCCGAACGGTATGAGACTGATGTAGATGACATCTTGGCCAGCACCAACTACCTGGCACGTGGAGATATTGCATTCATTCCTCATTATGAAGAGCCCTTTATACACGGAGAAAAAAGGGATAATTCTTTTATGCTTGTGGACTACAAGTCGAGACTGAACCGTGAAGGCCGTTCTGCCAACTGTTCCTGGTATCATGAGATGAAAGATATCGATCCGGGCTGCATCCCGAATGAGGATGTGGCTCAGCTAAATCCGGTTGATGCCGAACGGCTCGGACTCACGGACGGCGACCGGATCAGACTTCATTCATCTGCAGGTGAGCTGGAATGCAGCCTTGTACGCTGGGAGGGTGTTCGCCCGGGCACCATCGTCAAACCATTCGGCATGGGACACTGGGCCTATGGACGCCGTGCAACTATGGTAAATGGCAAAAAACCACTTGGCGGAAACAACAATCAGGTTATGCCGGCTGATTATGACCGGCTCAGCGGTTCTTCTGCATTCTATGGCCATACCCGGGTAAATATAGATAAAGTCTGATTTATACATTTATGCTCCCATCATCGTCTGATCTATTGTGATGGGAGCGCTATAAAATAGTGCAGGAACTTACATTTCATCAAGTGTGTGCCTGCCGGGTAATTATTCCCGGCATGAATAAAATATATCCAACTTAAATTGAGTCTAAACTAATTCATTCTATTTTGTAATAGAATTCCTTGTCCCAGTATTTACAAGACAAGTAAATCTGTAAACTATTTGCATTATTTCTGCAGTTTAGCTCAATTTATTGCGCCCCTTACAACATCAGACTCCTATTGACCTGCCAGGCTGCTTTTGTTGTATCTATATTATTTGCTCTAATCGAGTACATTGCCGGAATTCTGAAAAGCGCTTTTCCCGGTTTTTTTAAGCTGGATTTTATTGTGCTTGGCATTCACGTCTACAGTTTACTCTTGCATACTGGTCTGCTTACTACCAACATCATTTATCAATCACCATCTGTATGGCAAAAACGCAAGATACAACCGGCTATCTGCAGCGGACCACACGGCAGTTTCGCATTGCACTGATCATCGGCATCGCCGCCCTGGCGATCGGGGCTTTCGGTGTTTTCCGGGTGCTGTTCCTTGGTGACCTGGGCAATCTGTCCACCGAAGTTCCCTGGGGCCTTTGGGTCGGCCTCTACGAATATTTCGTCCTGCTCGAGGTCGGAGCCGTCCTCTCTTTTGTCCTGCTGCGTTACGGGGCCGGACTGCGAGAGCTCGACCGGCTGGGTCCGATCATCATGCTCACCGCCCTGGCGGCTCTGGTCGGGGCGCTCGTCTCCATATTCCATGATCTCGGCCAGCCGTTTCGCGTATGGCGTCCGATCCTGGCACCGGATTTCGGATCGCTGCTGACCTGGATGATCTGGCTGCATCTGGGTTACATGATCATCCTGGTCATTGAGCTTTGGGCTTACCGACTCGGCCGCAAAGACATTGTCAAAAATATGGCCTACATCAGCGTGCCGGCCGGAGCCGCTCTGGTTGCGGTTCTGGGCTCGTTTCTTAGTGTCGCTGCCGCCCGACCGCTCTGGAATGACCTGCTGCTGCCGGTGGTCTACCTGATCTCGGCATTTGTCGTGGGTACCGGAGTGGTTCTGCTGCAACATCTGTTGTTTTCTCCCGACCGCGGAACCCGGATCTGGCATCAAGTGGCTCAACGGCTGGGCCGTTGGTTTATCGCCTGGATTGCCATCGGTGCATTTACAGCCCTGACCATCTCATTGGTCATGACCTACGCAGAGGTTCCGGCCACCGCCGCCATCCTCAGACAAATGCTCACCGGTGAATTCGCCTGGACCATCTGGGTCTTCCATGTGGGACTGGGAATCCTCCTGCCGGTAATCCTGCTGTTCTGGCAGGAGCGTCTCAGCGACCAGCTCATCCGCATCCGGATGCTCGGGGCCGCCTCGGCACTGATGGTAGCCAACTTCCTGATGGTCCCGATGAACGTGGTTATCCCGGCCCTGGCCTACCGATACGACCATGTCCGCGACACCCTGGTACGCTTTGAATACTTCCCGCAGCTGGTCGAGTGGCTGGTCATGGTATTTGTGATCGGGCTGATGCTGGTGATTTTCGCCGTCGGCATCCGACTGGTCATTCAGCCATTCTATCGCATGGTGGTCCTTCCCGGTGCAGGAACTGCTTCGGAGGCAGCCAATACCGACCTGCATCAAAACACCGATTTCAAAAACATCGAACAATGAGCAAAGAATCAAAAAACAGAGTTCAAATCCTGCAAAGTGATAGTTCTATTAAAAAGAAGGATCAAAAATACAGCTGTAATAGCGGAAATCTGTCACGACGCGATTTCCTGCGAAGTGCCGGTCTTGGTGCCGCAGCTATTGGAGTGACTTCTGGATGCCAGCGCGGCAGCTTTACTGATGGAGAGCTTCACCATCTGGAAGGCAAGCGCCTGGGAATGGTCATTGATCTGCAGCGCTGCACGGGTTGCGGAGGGTGTAACATCGCCTGCAAGAGTGAAAACAATTTACGGGAAGGACATTTCTGGTCGCACCATATCACTACGACAAACGGGACGTTCCCGAATGTGCGGTATGAGTATTTGCCCACACTTTGCAATCATTGCGAAAATGCACCGTGCGCCAAGGCATGTCCGACTTCAGCATTACATCATGTTGCCGGTGATGTGGTCACTCATGATGCCGGTAAATGTATAGGATGTCGTGCCTGCATCATCAACTGTCCCTATGGTGAAATCACTGCTCATTTCGGTGAACCTCATGCCGAATGGGAAAATGAAGAAGAGTTAATTGAAGGTGTAACCGGATCTCCTTCAAGTACCCTAAAAGATACAGGCGGCGGTAAAGGCCTCCCCTATTACAACAATGAGCGCGCTTCCCTTGGTGAAGGAAACCGATATCATGGTATTGTCGAAAAATGCGACTTTTGTTTGCATCGATTGAAAGAGGGAGAACTGCCGTCATGTGTAGAAGCGTGTCCGACCGATGCACGTATTTTCGGCGATCTGGATGATCCGGAAAGCTCCGTTAACCGGGTTCTGAGCCGTTACCGTCCATTTCGCCGCCAGGAGCATCTGGGAACTCAACCCAAGGTGCTTTACGTGCGAAGTTTCAACTCGGCCAGTGACTATCCGCAAACCAAAGGCGAACTGGCGTGGAATGAACACCAAAGGAATATCACAGAAGAAGAGGAAACGGACTACTCCAAAGAAGTACAGAAGAAACAATTATTCGGATAGAAAATTCCCATTTTGCAAAACTATTTCCCATAAACATGAATACATCCAAAAAATCACTATCCGGCTCACGAAAATCTTTCATAAAAAAAGCCCTGATGGCAGGCTCCGGATTAACTATAGGCTCCGGACTGGTGCAAAGCCTGGCCACATTGAAAACATCCGACAGGAAAAACCATATACAGGCAGGAAAAAACGGATACTGGGCACCAACAACCTGCAACGGATGCGCTTCATGGTGCGCTTTGGAGGCATATATTCAGGATGGACGGGTCACCAAAATACGTGGCAACAAGGCCTCTAAAGTAAATGAAGGCAAAGCATGCCCGCGCTCTCACATGAGCATTCAGGAGCTCTATGATCCTGACAGGCTCAAGCAGCCGATGAAACGTACCAACCCAGAAAAAAAACGGGGCATTGATCCCGGTTTTGTACCGATTTCCTGGGAGGAGGCCATCGATGAAATCACAGATAAGATTCTTGAGTTGCGTAAAGAGGAAGAGACCCATAAATACATGATGGTTCAGGGCCGCAATTCCGGCTTGAACGCAATTATTTATGACCGCATGACTCGCATTATTGGTTCCCCGAACCAAATTAACAGTGATGGTTTGTGTCAGGAAGCCGGGAAGTTGAGTCACTGGTTTCAGTGCGGTTTTTGGGGGTTTCCGCAATGGGATCTCAAACATACCCGTTACATCATCTGCTGGGGAACGGATCCAGTAGCCAGTACCCGGCAGGTATCTCAACACAACAGTACCTGGGGGAAAATGATCGGTCGTGCAAAAGTGGCCGTTGTAGATCCGCGTTTATCGGCAACAGCTGCAAAAGCAGACGAATGGATGCCGATCAAACCGGGCCAGGACGGCGCTGTAGCAGGTGCCATTGCACATGTCATTTTAACCAGAGGATTGTGGAGCAAAGAGTTTGTAGGTGACTTCTTAGATGGAAAAAACCATTTCAAACCCGGTCAGACCGTAGACGAAGAGATCTTTGATGAAAAGCTCTCGAAGGGTGTAATTAAATGGTGGAATCTTGAGTTGAAGGATCGTACACCGGAGTGGGCGGCAGAAAAAGCCGGTATACCTGCAGAACAGATCGAGCGGGTAGCCACCGATTTTGGAAAGGCCGGATCACAGGCTATCAGTATGGTTGGCCGGGGACCGGTCGCTCAGCCCCGCGGATCGTATAATGCCCTTGCCGGAAATGCACTCGTGGGGCTGGTAGGTGCCGTAGGTACAGAAGGCGGAAACATGTCCGGAAATCCTTTTTTTAATGAACCGTTACCAGCACCGGATGACTTTATTGACGAAATAGCAAAAAAAAGACTCGAACATCCTACCATAGACCAGCGGGGCAGGCTTGATCTCCCAGCGATATTTCTCAATCAGGCCGGAGCCGGAATGGTATCGAACCGGGCCGCTGACGGCGTCATCAACAAGGACCCGAATGAAATCAAAGTAGCCATCAGTTATTATGGAAATTTTGCCTTTTCCGCTCCGGGTGCTCGCCGATGGGAAAAAGCACTTGGCTCCATTCCATTTTATGTCGATATCAATACACATCCTTCCGAGGTGAGCTGGTTTGCAGACATTGTACTTCCGGCTGCAAACAGCATGTTTGAAAAGAATGCACCTGTGGTCAGACATGCCAACCGGCATCGTCACGTTACGCTTCATCGACGAATTGTGGATCGAGCATGGAATGTCAGGACTGACGAGGCGGAAATACCCTGGATGATTGCGGAAGGCCTTGCAGAAAAAGGCTTTCCAAATCTTCTGGAGCATTACAAGATTTACCGCGATCCGGAATCTGGTAACAAACCGGAAACCGGTGAAGAGCTCGAGCTCTTTGCAACCAAGCATATCACTCAGAATTACTGGAAACCAGAGCGATATCGTGGTGGTGATCGGTTCAAAAACTGGGAATCATTCTACAATACCGGTGTATGGAATTCTGATCCTTATGTACTGAAGCGGCGCTGGGGCAACATGCCGACCGAATCAGGAAAATTTGAGTTCTATTCGGAACCGCTGAAACGGGCAATCACGCAACATGCAGATAAGCACGGTCTTACCACGGACCAGGTTATGGAATCAGCTAATTACGTGGCCCGTGGAGAAGTGGCCTTTGTGCCTCACTATGAACCACCTGTTATTGTCGGCGAAGGCGATGCCGATGCGTTGATTTTGGTGGATCATAAATCCAGATTGAACAGAGAAGGGCGATCCGCCAACAGTCCGTGGTACTATGAATTCAAGGACGTGGACCCCGGTGATGTCGCATATGAAGACGTTGCCAAGATCAATCCTGTTGATGCTCGAAAACTCGGAATATCAGATGGAGACACCATTAACATGGCTTTCAAAGAAAATCGAATTACATGCAAGGCTAAACTTTGGGAGGGTGTGCGGCCTGGTACAGTGGCCAAAAGCTATGGACAGGGGCATTGGGCGTTCGGTCGTGTCGCTTCCAAAGAGTTTGGGAAAATAGCACGCGGAGGTAATAACAACGAAATCATCCCGGCTCAATACGACAGATTGACTGGAACTTCTGCCTATTACGCCACAGTCAAAGTGCGTGTAAGCAAAGCATAATTGCGTATTTGGCATCATAGTACAGGCTGGCTATATTGTCCAGTGCCGGCTTTTTTATGAAGCATCGCTTAGCGTATAAGACATTGTGACATTATACCTGTTTACAAAGTGTACTTAGGAACAGGTGCTGCGTTTTGTACTTTTAATACATTCTGCTAAAGATCTGATAATATATGAAGCAAAAAGAGATGGACGAGCTTCGTTCTGCGATTTACAAGGGCTTGTCGGACAGTTACCGCCCGCCCGACACCGAAATCCCCGAACATGTCGCAACACTTCGTGAGGCGGTGCTGGAAGCCTATCCGGATATACGGCTTGATGAGCATCCCGAAAGGCAGGAAAATTCGGAACCATCCGCTGCATCAGATCAGGAAAGTACATTCTCAGACCTGGAAGGGCCCGATCGTCTCGAAGAGCTCAAAATTGATCATGCGCGTCTTTTTGTCGGCCCCTTTTCCCTTCTTGCACCTCCCTATGGCTCCATGTACCTCGATCAGAAAGAGCAGCTGATGACAGACTCTTCCATGCATGCCCTGCAATGGTATGAATCAGAAGGTATGGATGTTGCCATCAAAGAAGTTCCCGACCATATTCGGATTGAACTGGAATTCATGTTTTTTTTGATCATGAACGAATATCAATCGGAAAACGGATCCGAGTACGACTGGCAAAGAAAACAGCGCCAGTTTTTGGAGCAACATCTGGGGCGGTGGGTGGCCGGCTTCGAGAAAAAAACACGTTCGGGGGCACAAACCAGGCTTTACAATGTATTGGGACACCTGACCGGTCGATTTGTGCTCAGGGACCTGGATGAACTCAGAAAACAAAAATTATAAATAATAAACCAGAACTCCTCTGCCCGCCATGATGGCCGCGATGACCTGGATTGAGGATATCCTGTCCGGAACCGGAAGTCCCTGATCAGGTTGTATATACCGAATTAAAGAGCACATAATCGGTGGTAAGATCCGATCCCCAGGCCACTGCTGTCGCATCTCCGTTGCATAAATCCATCTTCACACTGATATGCGACTCCCGCAACAGTTTTTTCATGAAATTCCGGTCATATTTTACCGGTTTACCTTTTTCGAGCACTTTAACCCGCTCTTTCTCATTTCCAAGATAGAGATCTACCTGGGTGTAATCAAAAGGCACTCCTGAGTTGCCAGCCGCCGACACGATACGCCCCCAATTCGGATCCCGTCCGAACATCGCCGTTTTCACCAGATTGGAACTTGATATATTACGGGCGATTTTACGGGCTGTCGCTTTGTCCGGGGCCGTCTCAATGCGGTATTCAACGAACTTGGAGGATCCTTCCCCATCGGATATGATGAGTTTTGCCAAATGTTTCATCATCTCCTGGAGCTTATTTCGAAACACCTTGTAATCGGCATGACTTTCAGAGACCAGGCGTTCATTACCGGCCTGTCCATTAGCCATAACCACAACCATGTCATTGGTTGAGGTGTCACCATCTACCGTGATCATATTAAAGGTATCCTCCACGGCACCGCTGACCGCCTTCTGTAGCAACTCCGGTGCAATATCCACATCGGTTACAATGAACCCTAACATGGTAGCCATATTGGGGTGAATCATCCCGGAACCTTTGGCTATTCCGGCCATATTCACTTCCCGTCCGTCTAATGAAAACTCCAGAAAACCTTCTTTGGCAAACGTATCCGTAGTGAGAATAGCATTGGCGGCAAAAGACCCGGCCGAGGAGCGGTTGGTCAGCTTGGGCGCATTCACTTTGATACCTTCTACAATATCTTCTGTTGGGAAAGGCTCTCCAATGACTCCCGTCGAAGAAACCAGCACCAGATTTTCATCAATACCAAGACTCTCCGCCAGGGTTTGCACCATCGCCTTTGCTCCCTCATACCCTTGTTCTCCGGTGCAGGCGTTGGCGTTTCCGGCATTGATTACAATAGCCTGTGCCAATCCATCTTTCAGATTTTCACGGGATACCTTTATCGGCTCAGCTACCACCTGATTCTGTGTAAACACGGCACCAACACTCGCGGGCACCTCAGAATAAATAATAGCCAAATCTCTGCGAAGGGATTTGATACCCGAATGGGCTCCCCAGCATTTAAATCCTCGAACATTCGTAATATTTTTGATCATATCAATACTCTTTTTTTTACCGATTGCAGCCTGGCCCGTTTCGTATAACAGCTCAAAAAAGGTGAACGTCGAGCCGGCTTATTAAACAAAACCGCCTTACTACGGATTCATCGGAACATTTCTCATGCCTTCGGTCTCTTCATAACCAAGCATGATATTCATATTTTGCACGGCAAGACCAGCCGCCCCTTTTACCAGATTATCAATCGCGCTGATCACGATCACATTCCCGGTGCGATCATCATAATCAACATAGATATTACAGTAATTACTGGCTCTGACATCTTTTAATGTCGGCGGATCAGGACATAACCTCACGAACGGCTTGTCATGGTAATACTGATGATACATATCCATAAGCCGTTTTTTTCCGCTTTCCTCTTTGGTTTTATCGGTAACAGCTGACTTTTCGTGGTTTTGCGGTCCGGATCCCCCTGATCCGCTTGCGAAATCCATCCATCCGGCATTGTCTGCGGGACGCGCATATACTGTTGTCAATATCCCGCGATCGACGGGAAGCAGATGGGGCGTGAACTGCACGGGTGCCAGTCCACCCGAAACATCCTCCAGGATGCCTTGAATTTCAATGGTATGGCGATGGGTTTTCAGGCCATACGCTTTGAAGTTATCATTCACATTGGAAAACATATTAACAGCCGAAGGCTTGATACCCGCTCCGGTCACGCCGGTCTTGGAGTCGATGATAACCCCATCCTTGCGAATAGCTCCAGCGGCCACCAGAGGAGCAAGCGACAATATTGCACCCGTAGGAAAACATCCGGGATTGGCTACCAGTTTCGCATCCCGGATCTTCTCTTTATAAAGCTCCGGCAAACCGTAAACCGCATCAACAAAACCTTTCGGATATACATGGTTTTTGGGATACCACTGTTCATAGACTTCAACGGATCCCAACCGAAAATCACCGGAAAAATCGATTATGCGAAAATCACGTTCCGCGAAACGTTTGACATAATCCATCGACACGCCATGTGGCAGTGCTAAAAACACAAGATCCAGCTCGGTATCATCCACTTTGTCGGCCCGATGCAAAACATCGTCGACTATACCTTGAAAAAAGGGATGAACATCCGAAAATTTTTCTCCGGCCCGTGTCTCTGAAGTAATCAAGGCAATTTCGACTCCCGGATGTTGTGATAATATTCGCACGACTTCAGAGCCGGTATAACCCGTAGCTCCGATCACGCCAACTTTTGTCTTTTTCATCTTATAACCGTTTTCGTAATTAAAACAAAGGGAAATCAGGATTTGCCTTCAACCATATCATTTTATGGTAGTCCCTGTGGGTTCTCGTTTACCGATGGCAAGTAGCTGATCCGGCTTCGTACCATTTAGCATGACGGCAGAGCGGGCCCCGTTTTTAAGAGCTATTTCACACGCCTCGGTTTTCGGGATCATCCCACCCTGAATAACACCTTGCTGTTCCAGTTTTTTGATATCGGTCACACGAAGTTCGCTTATAAGTGACGATGGATCCCCGATATCCCGCATCAAACCATCCACATCGGTCAGCACGATAAATTTTTCAGCTTTGAGTGCCCCGGCCAGGTGACCGGCAAACATATCGGCATTAACGTTGTATTCATTACTGTCAACATCGGCGGCAAGGCATGCCAGCACCGGGATGTAATCGTGCTCCAGAAGCAGCTCCAAAAGATGGGTGTCCATACTCACAACATCGCCAACCTGACCCAGATCATGCTCCTCCAAGTGACCATCAACTTCTTTTTTGTGGATTCTTTTAATAGCCGTTGCAATTTTACCATCTTTTCCGGATAGTCCTACGGCCTTGTATCCCAACTGATTTACAAGTTTAACCAGGGATCCGTTCACCTGGCCTTTCAGAGCTTTTTCCACATGACCCA
>CAYMBG010000002.1:17499-24239 GCA_964388615.1 uncultured Chitinophagales bacterium
AGTTTAACCAGGGATCCGTTCACCTGGCCTTTCAGAGCTTTTTCCACATGACCCAACGCTTCCGGAGTGGTGACCCGATGGCCATCGATAAATTCTGATTCGATATTGGCCTGTGCCAGCGCTTCCTTGATAAAGGGCCCTCCGCCATGTGCAATTACAACTTTAAAACCATAATTCTGCAGCAAGCAGATATTTTTGATAACCTCCTGCTTGAGCGTATCATCGGTCATGGCATTGCCGCCATATTTTATAACAACAACAGGCTTACTTGGTTCCATTAAACAATCCCGCTCATTTGGCACAAAATATAAATAATCCAGGCCGTTCCGCTTTCCTTGTCTCTATAGCAAACATTTGATTCCAACTACCGGCTTGGTTTAACGCTCTAAAATACGGGTTTACAAGAAAGATATCGAATTAAAATACGAAACGGACTGCCGCAATGGGTTTATTCAAAAGAAAACAAAATAGAAGAAAGTAACGGCGACAAACAGAAATACGATGGTCATCCCACCTCCGGCCTTGAAATAGTCTTTCGTTTTGTAACCACCCGCGGTCATCAGCAGCGCATTTACCTGATGGGTCGGAAGCACAAATGAGTTCCCGGCACAAACAGCAGCAAGCAGGACCAGGGGACGCGGATCCACACCGGACAGTGTTCCGATGCTTACAACCAATGGCGCCAACACCACAACCGCGCCCACATTGGACATCACCAGAGAAAAAACGGTAGCCAGAATCGCTACCGTCAACAGTAACAAGTACGTGTGACTCCCCTCGACGACAACCATCACATTCTCAGCCAAATATTCGGCCGTTCCGGTGTTTTGCATAGCCACTCCCAGGGGTATGAGTCCAACCAATAAAAAAACCACTTTCCATTCGATCGATTTGTAAGCTTGCTGGATGGACATCACACGGGTAAGAACCATGGCAATGGCACCGGTCAGGAAAGCGATGGAGATGGAAAAGCCGCTCATAGCCAAAACGATCGCCAGTAAAAAACTGCCGGCAGCCGGCCATGTTTTGGACCGATCCCGCGGCTCAACCTCAAACGGCGTGGCGACCACAAAAGGATCACTGTTCTGAAGTTCCTTAATATGATTCCAGGTACCATATATGATAAATGTATCCCCTGGTTGAATGTGATGATCCGAGATATCACCCTCGATCTTCCTGCCCTGACTAAAAATCATTAATGGTTCCACTGCGTAGCGTTTGCGCATGGAAAAATTGCGGATGGTTTGACCTACCAGTTCGGAACGCGGAGGCACCACCGCCTCCACAAAACCGGACTCCTCCGGATCCTCCAGGCCCTGAAATATATTGTTATCCGACGCAGGCCTTAGAGCATTGGCAGTCGCGAAATCCTCAATTTTATCATCCTTCCCATAGAGAGCAAGCGTCTGGCCTTGCTCAAAACGAGCCTCGCGCCACGGAGCATAATCAACATGTCCTGCATGGCCCAACCCCAGAATATTAATATGGTGTTCCCGCCAAATACCGGAATCCTCCACTGTTTTCCCGATAAGCGGACTCTCCTCGGGGATACTGAAGTAGCGAATATTCTGCGACAAGCTGAACGCGTCAATCAGTTTCTCCTGCTCGCTAAGCTCCTGACGTGATTCATCATCGCCTTTGGGTAGTACATATTTACCAAAAAACAGAAAATAAACGATGCCGGCGAATAGCAATACAACACCAACCGGGGTCACCGCAAACAGCCCGTATGGATCCAGATCGGCACTGATAAGTAAGTCATTTGTAAGAATAAGATGGCCGGATCCGACCATGGTCAGCGTGCCACCGATTATCGCGGCAAAACCTATCGGCATGATAAGCTCAGAGGCGGAAATTTTTATTCGGCGAGAGACATCCAGAATACTCGGGAGGAAAAGTGCGGCAGCACCAATATTTTGAATAACCCCGGAAAGGGTTCCCACGGATAAAGAAAAAACACCGAGGATGTTCCTTTTGCCGGTTCCTACCTTGCGTAAAACCGCCTTGGAAAAACGAGACATAATTCCGGTTCGGGATATGCCCTCCCCCATAATCATGACCGCAATCATGGCAACGACCGCGTTACTTGAAAATCCCGACAATGCTTCACTGGTTGACAAGATACCAGTCCAGCTTAAGGCCAGCATCGCCAAAATAGCGGTCACATCAATACGAACAATCTCCGTGACCAACATAAAGATGGTCAATGCCGTGATTGTCAGCACAATCATTATATCCGGTGTCATTGAAACCTGTGTCCTGGTTTGATTATTCTGGTTCGGGTAATGTACCCTATTTACAAATCAATGAAAAAACCACTGGAAGACGGCCATCGTTTCAATACTATTCCATTCGCAGTTTGTCCCATGTGCGGAACAAAAAGTAACCCGATATGACAGCTATCACTGCCAGGAAAAGTGCGGAGAGCATATTGCCGTAAAGTAGATTTCCGATCGTAAAAAGCATGCTGTAAATAGACATGGTCCCCAGTATCATGCAAAGAATACCCGTCGGCACATCCCAGCTAAGATCGTCTTCTTTGGTCAGTCTGATATTCTCCTGACGGGCCCGCTCAACAACCGCCCTCCATCCCGGTCCACCGGGTTTGATTTTTCTGTAGAATGAGCGAAGCACCTCTTCATCCACAGGTTTGGTAACCAGAGTAACAAGAATCCAGGTACCCGTTGTCAGAGCAACCGTACCCAATAATTTGATGACATTCCAGTAACTTCGGGCCATCTCTAAACCCAGCACATCCACCATGTCATTGCCAAGCCGGGTCATTCCAAAATTCTCGATCATAATAAATATCAATGAGAAAGTGCCGGCACCAATCATGGCGGATATCTCCGAATAGGCATTTATGCGCCACCAGAACCAGCGCATAATGTAGATCAGTCCGGTTCCGGCACCAATCATCAGGATATACTGAAATGCCTGCAACGCATTTTGAAGCACAAGGGCCAGAAGGACAGCACACACCATCAGGCTCACAGTGGATATTCTTCCAAAACGGACCCGTTGTCTTTCGGTGGAATCCGGCTTGTAAAATCTGGCGTAAAAATCGTTGACAAGGTAGGAAGAACCCCAGTTTAGTTGTGAAGCCGTGGTAGACATGAAAGCCGCGATCAGGGAAGCCACCACCAGACCCAACAACCCCGGTGGTAAAAATTCCCGCAACATCGCGGGATAGGCAAAGTCATTCTGCATATATCTGTCGGGGACATCGGGATACTGTTGCGCCATACTTGCAATATCCGGGTAGACAATCAGTGAGCCCAGGCCCACGATGATCCATGGCCACGGACGAAGGGCATAATGGAAAAAATTAAACAGCAACGTCGCACCAACGGCATGCCGCTCACTCTTTGCCGAAAGCATACGCTGGGCGACATAACCTCCGCCACCGGGTTCCGCTCCCGGATACCAGACCGACCACCACTGAACCGCGATGGGAATCAGAAAGAGACTGATGAATAATTCCGGCTGGGATATACTCGGAACCAGGCTCAGGTTGTCAACCACATTCGGATGTGTAAACAGCGCGTCGAGACCGCCAACTTCCGGCGACCGGACCACATAGACGGCTGCAATCACGGCCCCAAACAAAGCGAAAGAAAATTGAAACAAATCGGTCCACAAAATGGACTTGAGTCCGCCAAGTCCACTGTAAGAAACCACGATAACCGCCGCAATGATCAACGCCGGTGCCGGTTGTATCCCGAGCATCACGGCGGAAATTTTTATAAACGCCAATGATACGGTTGCAATGACCATCACATTAAAGAAAAATCCCAGATAAACCGCACGGAACCCTCTCAAAAAGGCCGCCATTCCGCCGCTGTAACGTATCTCATAGAACTCCAGGTCGGTCATGACCCTGGAGCGGTTCCAGAGCTTGGCGTAAACGAATACCGTTAACATCCCGGTAAGCAAGAACGCCCACCATTGCCAGTTGCTGGCAACCCCACCGGTACGAACCATATCGGTGACCAGATTGGGGGTGTCGGCTGAAAAGGTGGTAGCCACCATAGAGACACCAAGTAACCACCAGGGCATATTGCGTCCCGATAGAAAAAAGTTGGTCGTGCTTTTTCCCGCCTGACGGGATGCTATGTAACCAATCGACAAAAGTATAATAAAAAAAAGGGCGATAACGGCCCAGTCAAGGGGCTGCAGGATCATGATATAAAAGTTTTATAGATGACTTATATTACTGTTTCCATCGCCAAATACAGTGACTTGGCTTCGCTTTTGAAATTTGCTGAAAGACCTCGATATCCCATTCATCTGTTTAAAAAATTATGCTTCCTACGGACAGATAGCGTATCCATGTGCTTAATCATGCGCCTGTGTGGCGAATTAGTCCGTCACATAGGCCGCCATAAATGTTTCATATCTCTGTATAATACGGCATATTACCAAAGGGAATATTTCTTGCAATGGTCTAAAGTACAAAATTCCGGGTCTTTTGCATTAGCCATATTCTGAATTTCTCATCAAAAAAACAAAAATCATGAATACAAAGGAAGCCCAGGCACTACTTGCAAAATGGATTCCGAACGAAAACCTGCAACATCATTGCCAGATGGTTGCTACGGCCATGAAAGCCTCTGCGGAGAAGCTGGGAAAAGAACAACCGGAAATACACAACTGGTGGCTGGCAGGTTTGCTGCATGACCTGGATTGGGAACAACATCCGGATGATCACCCGAATTATGCTTTGGCGCACATCTTCCCGGAAACCGAACTTCCGGAGGAAGTGATTGGAGCTATTCGTGCCCACGCACCCGAGCGTACCGGAGTTGAACCAAGCTCAGAAATAGAACGGTACCTGTTTGCCTGTGATGAAATCAGCGGTTTCATGCACGCCGTTTCCCTGATGCGGCCCGAAGGGTACAAAGGAATGAAACCCAAGTCGGTCAACAAAAAGCTGAAAGACAAACGATTTGCTGCTAACGTGAGCCGGGAGGATATCCGTAAGGGAGCCGAATTGATTGATACCGATCTTAATGATCATATTATGTTTTTGGCCGAGGTTTTTGAAAACTCAGACACTCCTTAGGCCGCTTGAATGCCAAAGCTTGTTTGCGTGTTATTACAAGTACACACATGACCTTTATCTATTTTCTACCAAACCCCGAAAGATTATGAGCACACTTAAAGGAAAACGAGTCTTGATGTTTGTCGATCATGTGTACGAAGATCTGGAATTGTGGTACCCCAGGCTTCGGCTGATTGAAGAAGGTGCCGAAGTGGTCGTAGCCGGTCCTGAAGAAGGCGTTGTTTATCAAGGCAAAAACGGATACCCCTGTCGATCGGATGCGGCCATAGCAGACATGGAGTCCGGAAGTTTCGATGCGTTGGTAATTCCGGGTGGCTTTGCGCCGGACAGATTGCGACGCGACCCTCGTGTTCTCAAGCTCACTCGTGAATTTCACGAAGATGAAAAACCATTGGCCCACATTTGTCACGCCGGGTGGATCCCGATATCCGCTGATGTTATGCAAGGCTACCGTTGCACCTCTACGCCAGGCATCAAGGATGACCTGAAAAATGCCGGTGCAGAATGGGTGGACCGGGAAGTCGTGGTGGACCGTCACCAGATCAGCAGCCGGAACCCCAATGACCTTCCAGCTTTCTGCCGTGAAATCATTAAGGCAATGGTTTGATATCATCAGCTCAAAAACAGATACCAGCCAGCCAACGTAAGTGCGGACAGGGGAATTCCGATGCCAACCATCAATGAGGCCAGCCGCGGATTCAATCCGTAGCTGGCGGCCAGGACAGATCCGGTAATCATGGGTGGCATGGCCGCCATCATAATACTTCCATCAACGGCAAGCCCCTCTCCTCTAAGTATCATGACATAGATAACAAACAGGATAAGCGGCGCAAAGACAAGCTTGTAACCCAAGCCCATGGCAAGCGGAGAACGGTTTGTGCCGACAGCGCCGGGTTTTATCTGGAGTCCGACCGATATCAACGCAATCGGTGTCAGTGTTGCGGCAAATTGCTCAAGTACACTCAGTGCCGCACCATCGGCCCGGACACCCGCTATATTCATGGCAAGCGCAAGAGTAAAAAATATAAAGGGTGGGAAAGTAAGCACTTTCCGCAAAATTACTCTTTTTCGGGTTTTTCCTGAAGAATAGATACTTGCAATAATGACACCAAATGTGCTTGTAATCACAAACGTACCGGGTTGATCTACTAACAATGCAACCTGTAAACCTTCCGGTCCATACAAAGCCTCCATAACCGGATAACCTACGAAAGCTGTATTTCCAAGTCCGGCTGTGAGTATAATACACCCCTCTGTTTTCCGGTCCCACCCCATCGGTCCGGCTAATAACCGCACAAAAAGGATGGATACAAAAAACACGATCCAGGAAGTTGCCACCGGAAACAACAATCCCATTGATATCTCAATCCGGGGTATGTGAATCAAAGCCAGAGCCGGCAAAGCCACATAGATCAGATACTGATTCAACACAGCCGGCGTGTTCTCGGGGAACACACGGATATATTGCATCGCAACCCCAATCAAAAGGCTTACCGCAAGTAAGGCAATAGCTGCCAGTGGCTCCATCTTTCCGGTTTTGGATAGTTAATTCCTGTTAGTTAGTTAATTCCTGCTGAAAACGGGTGCCGCAATATAGCACACTATCGGGTAATTCTCATAGCCGCAAAAGTAGTCAGTGCATAGGCAATGGCCGCAATGCCCATGACCATGTTAA
>CAYMBG010000002.1:24339-44365 GCA_964388615.1 uncultured Chitinophagales bacterium
GCCGCAAAAGTAGTCAGTGCATAGGCAATGGCCGCAATGCCCATGACCATGTTAAAACCTGATTCCAGGGCAATAAGCGTCGCCACGGCTGTTGCAGTAACAGACAGACAACTGTCTATCCCGCAAGCCCAGGGGATTTGCGATTCATTGCTGCCGGACAAAAGCCGCAGGCCGAAGGGAAACATCATGCCCATGAAGAACGCCGGTGGTGCAATCAATACCATCACATTGGGAACCTTTGACATAAGCGGCCAGGACATCGTTGCATGAAGCAGCGGCATCAGGAACACCATATAACAAAGAACCAGAAGTACGATGCCGGTACCCGTACGGAACAGTGTACTACGGCTAATGGCAAAGCGGCCGGATGCATAGCTGCCGATTCCCGAGAACAACAGCAGCGCAGCAAGCACCGCTGCGGCAGCATAAACCGGTTGGCCAAGGTAAAGGACCAGTTTTTGGATCAGCACGATTTCAAAAAACATAAATCCGGTACCGATACCCGCAAAATAGAGGAATGTCCAGCGACGGCTGGTGCCCTTCCAACCCACTCTGAAAAGTGGCAAAATGATTAACACAACCGAAGCCAGCAGCACCTGAAACAGTGTTACACCAGCCATCACAAAACCCAGCTCCATATAGGGTAGTTCATCATCCCCGTAGATATCTCGCAATTCGGATATGTTTTCCCAGGAGATGGTATGTGAGAAAAAAGGGCGATTATCGGTAGGTGGACGAATATCAAACAGGTATTGTTCAAACAGAGATTCCGGATTGCCAAGAATCAGGGTGTCGATCTGCTCAAAAAAGGTACGGTCTTCGGTCCGGTTGTATCGTTCACGTTCCTCCGGGCGGATATCGGACAGAAAAAGCGGATCAAAGGAGAGGTCCGATGAAAAAGAGCGCGCCGAACTGCGCTCGTCCGGACGATAAGGGGAACGGCTCAGGATATAGGTGATGGTACCCCAGTTGCGAACAGCCATAATATGTTCTTCCGGATTCTGGATATCGCGTTTGTCCAGCAAGCGACGCCAAATCGCCGGTATTTTAAGAGGGGTTCGGGGAGGATATTCAGACCATACGGTGACGGTGATCATGCCATCCGTCGACAGACGGTCCCACATCGCCTCAAAAGCCTGCAACGTCAAATGATATTGCTCCTGCAGGGCTTGTACCCCCGATGTCCCGCCAAAAGCACCCAGCACGGGAAGGGTGATAAGATCCGTTTGCAAATCCTTTTTTCCTGCCAGCCAGGATCGCGCACTATTGCCATATACCTCGACCTTTGGGTGCTTATACAGGGAATCGATCCAACCGGGGTGCTTTTCTGTTAGCAGATGTACTGCCTGACGGTGGGGTTCGACTGCTGTAATTCGTTCCAGTTGGTGATGCAATCCGTGCGATATGTCGTTTCCGGTACCGGATTGAAGTACCAACATGGACTCCGGGTTCCGGATCGCAAAAGGAAGGCCACGCGTCGTGTAATCGAGAATATGCCGGGATGAAGAGGCCTTATCATCGTCATCAACTCCGGATTCCGAAGGTGCTTCATATCGCCCCAACAAAGTACCGAAATACTCCCCGTTGTTGAACAAAATATCCCTTACCGGCGGCTCGCCACGGTATTGCAGGCTCAGAGCCGGCGCAAAGCGTTGTGCCGGAGCGCTGACCACCTGCATAAGTCCGTATGGACTGGAGCTTTCGTAAACCACTTCCGCCTCGGGTAACTGAAGCGAACCATATATCGCTTTGTATTCCGAGGTCTGTGGCGTAACCGGATAGAGAAAACCGGCAAGCGGCAGCAGTAGTGCTACCCCCGCCATCAACTTGAACCGTAATCCCGGCGGACGGACCAGCCAGGAGGCAACTATTGCAAACAATGCCAGTAATGCCGTGGTATATGGCAACGGTATCATCCAGAAAAGAAGAACAGCAACCAATCCTCCAAACGCCGACCCACCCAGGTTAAAGAAGTAAATCTTGCCAATACGGGACACTTGATGATAAAACACAAGAGTGATTGCCAGGCCGCCAAAGAAAAAAGGAAGACAGTAAACCAGATAAGAAAAAACCATCACCGCAGCCTGTTTGCGCTCAAAAAAGAGAAGGAATGCGTCAAAGTCTCCAAATAATCCGACCATCCAACTGGAAGCGGCCATGGAGAGACCCGTTAACAGGTAGAGCAGCGGTAGTGCCATGGAAAAATGTTGTCTGAGCCATTGGCGAAAAAGTGCCAGAAAAGTTCCGGCGGCACCAAACCCAAGCATTGCCATAGATATCACCATATAGGCAAAATGATGCCACTGGGTGATAGAAAGAATCTGCATAATCACCAACTGAAAGGCAATCAGGGTCATCGACGTGATACCAATGGAAAACGGCACACCAAGTCCACGAAACCGCGTAATGCCTTCGGACCTCCCGGTACTGCTTTCTGAAGAATCGGAATCCAGATACATTACACGGCGTATCTGCTCAAAAATAGCTTTCATGCCGTATACTATTCGTTTTCACGGGTGAAAGGCACAAAACGAACCGGCATCAGATTGCGGGTCCGTATATCCTCTCCCTCTTTTTCTACAAGCATAAGGTTCTGTGTGCGGAACGGTGATCCTACCGGAATTACCATTCTGCCACCATCCCTGAGTTGATCCACCAACGGTGGGGGAATATGGTCGGCAGCGGCCGTTACGACAATCGCATCAAATGGCGCATGCTCATCCCAACCATAGTATCCGTCGGCAATTTTGGTCTCCACCTGATCATACCCGGCATCAAGCAGGTTTCCCTGGCCCCATTCTCCTAATTCCCCGATGATTTCAATAGTAAACACCTGATCGGTGAACTCGGCCAGCACAGCGGCCTGATAACCCGAGCCGGTACCGATCTCCAGAACCCGCATACCCGGTTCCGGATGGATTAACTCGGTCATCATAGCGACAATATAGGGTTGTGAAATCGTCTGACCATGACCAATGGGCTGAGGGCTGTCCTCATAGGCGCGACGTCTTTGTTCATCGGGAACAAATAGGTGCCTGGGGACACTGCGCATGGCATCCAATGTCAGCTGATCCTCAATCCCCCGATTAATGATTTGACGTTCAACCATCTGATCGCGCTGTTCTTCATAGCGGTCCTGGGCAAACAAATCATAGTTGGGTATACATGTGACAGACAGCATGAAGATGGTTAGTACCGAAACAAATACCCATCTTTTTAGCGAATTTATAGCATTGCTGCACTGTGAATGATCAAAACGTCTTGGAATCTGCATCTTTTTTATAATATTAGATTCAATTTGGCGGCCAACATAAACCGGAGCCGGCCTGTGAATACTTTATCACTCCTGCTTTAACGAAAAAAAAAAGCGAATCGCTTACATGTTCAACCACCAGATGGATGCATTCAACACCCCCGCATAGAAAACCCAAAGGATGTAAGGAATCATCAGATATCCGGCCACGGGCCTTATACGGTAAAACAGACGGGTGGTAAGCAAAATCAAAGCCAAAAGCACCAGAATCTCTGCAAAAGCAACGCCCAAAAGTTGCCACTGGAAAAAGAGAAATGACCAAAGGACATTGAATACAAGATGAACCCCGTATACTCCAAGTGCAAAACTTCGCGACCCCCGCTGTGTCAGCAGCATGCTTTCATAAGAAGCACCTTCCCTCCAGTAACTGTCGTCCTCCTTTGCAGGTGCATACCATACCAGCCAGGCGGCAATGCCCATGAGGAGGTACAAAAGGGGCCATACGATCGGAAACACCCCGTCAGGTGGTGTAAAAAACGGCTTCTCAATACCGCGATACCAGGTTTCTATGTTGGGCCGGGTGGCAAGGGATCCGAGGAAACCAGCTGATTGTGCAATAAGAATACTGAACAACAGGGTCAGAATACGATACAGATAATTCATAGGCTGAAGATAGGTTGCCGGCCTCTGGCTTTGACTCAATTTGCAAACTCTGCTGCCAATATACAAACGAAACGGAAGGAAGTAACCCATCATCAGCCGATCGTTGTTCTCCGTTCCGGTAGGCCTCGGAAAGGTAACTACCCCGGCTTGCGAAGTGTGATGGGAAATCTTTGTGATGGAAACAAGGAGCTTCTTACATTACGATCTTCTGTTCCGATAACGTATCCGATAACGTATCAACCCAATACGACACCATGACCTTTGCCGATCACATACTCGCTTTTAATGATGCGCTTGAACTTGACGACTCCCTGCTTCCGGATGGTATTTCCGTGATGAATCCATTCCGTGGAGACCATGCTGAGACCATACGTGAAGTCACTTCCCGATTTTATCACAGGTTTTACCCGGATATGAACCCGAGACATCTCATTCTCGGAATTAACCCTGGCCGTTTCGGAGCAGGCGTTACCGGTGTGCCGTTTACCGATACGAAACGGATGAACGAAGTTTGCGGGATCAATATGGCGATCGATCAAACCCATGAACCGTCCTCTGTGTTTGTCTATGAAGTCGTAAACGCTTTTAGCGGACCGGATCCCTTTTACAAAAAATTCTATATCAACTCGGTATGTCCGCTGGGATTTACACGTCTTAATGAAAAAGGCAATGAAGTCAATTACAACTACTACGATGACCGGCAGCTTCAGGAAGCTGTTACACCGTTCATCATCGAATGTATCGAGAAACAGATCGGTTTCGCGGCGGCTACAGACCGCTGCTTTTGCATGGGCCGCGGGAAAAACTACAAATTCCTGAACGCTCTCAACAAAAAAAGAGGTTGGTTTGGCGAAGTTATTCCACTGGATCATCCCCGCTTCGTAGTGCAATACCGTTCGAAGCAGATGGCGGACTATGTAGACACCTATGTGGAGGCGCTCTCCTTAGCCGGATGCGATTAGAGGAATATTCCTCTTTCGCACCCACCGGTCAGCCCGTTAGCCTGTTATCATCTAAAGTAACATGGAGGTCGGATTCTCCAGAAGCTTTCGCACGGTATTCAGGAAATCGGCAGCTTTGGCTCCATCCACCACGCGATGGTCACTGGAAAGTGTCACCTTCATTCTTTTGCCCGGCACGACCTGCTCATCTTCCACTACCGGAACATCCCGGATAGCACCCACAGCCAGGATGGCGGCATTCGGGGGATTGATGATTGCCGTAAACTCCTCGATACCGAACATTCCCAGGTTACTGATGGTGAATGTACTTCCTTCCCAATCTTCAGGCTGTAATTTCTTATCGCGGGCTTTTGCGGCAAAATCCTTGGTCTCAATGGAAATATCACGCAACCCTTTTTGATCGGTATGGCGAATGACAGGCGTCAGCAGCCCCTCATCCACGGCAACCGCCACAGCTACATTTACATCGCCATGCAACCGAACGACGTCCCCTTTCCAGGAAGCGTTCAGCCAGGGATGGCGCCGCAGTGCAACCGCACAGGCTTTAACCACCAAATCATTGAAACTGATCTTGACATCGCTTACTTCATTGAGCGAGGAACGTACTTCCACGGCGCTCTTCATGTCGATGTCAACTGTTTCGTAGAAATGGGGATTGGAAAATTTGCTTTCCGCCAGGCGTTTGGCAATGGTTTTCCGCATTTGTGAAACATTCAGATCCTGGTCTTCACGCATGCTGGTTCCGGAAACGGACGGCTTCGGTGTTTCGGCTTCGGCCGGCTTAGGCTCTGCTTTTTTCGTATCAGCTTTTTCGTCATCTTTCCGGGCAGCAGGTTTTTCGGCCTTTTTCTCTTGTGCGGGCTCACCTTTAAAGCTTTCAATATCGGACTTGATGACACGTCCTTGTGGCCCACTGCCGGTAACTTTGCTCAAATCGATCCCCTTTTCCTGAGCCATCTTACGTGCCAGCGGAGAAGCTTTTATACGTCCGTCACCACTTGTACTCTCTTTGGATTCGTCCTCTTTGGATTCGTCCTCCGAGGCTTGCTTCTGCTGATCTTCGTCGGTGTCGGACGAGTCGGAATCATCCGAAACCTGCTGCTCTTCCTCACCTTGATCTTTCTCAGCTTGATCCTTCTCAGCTTGATCTTCCTCACCTTCTTTGGTATCAGCAGATCCGGAATCCGCTCCATCAAGAAGATCAGAAATATCTTCACCTTCTTCACCGAGGATAACCAGTTTACCGCCCAACGGTACGGCATCTCCCTCCTCAACCAGGATTTTCAACACGGTTCCGGGGTCAAACGCCTCAAGTTCCATGGTAGCTTTATCGGTTTCCACCTCGGCAACAATTTCGCCCGCTTCCACTTTGTCGCCTTCCTTAATATTCCACTTCGCGATCGTACCTTCTTCCATGGTATCGCTAAGTTTGGGCATGTCAATTACTGTAGCCATAAGACTTCCTGTAGTAGATTTTAAAATTATTTTCGATAAGTAACGGTATTGACGGCTTCAACAACATCCTTGGGTGACGGGAGCCATGTGTCGAACAGCTTTTTTGAGAAAGGCGCGGGAACATCCGGAATAGTTACCCGCTGCACCGGAGCATCCAGATAGTCAAATGCTTCCCTCTGTATCTGAAAACCAATTTCGGAAGCGACACCGGCAAACGGATGTGATTCGTTCACTACCACACAACGGTTTGTCTTCTTAACCGATTGGATAACCGTCTCGAAATCAAAAGGTTTGATGGTACGTGGGTTGATAAGTTCTACCTCAACGCCATCTTTGGCCAACTCATCGGCAGCCTGTTTGGCAACATGATAGATCTTCCCATCTGCAACGATGGTAACATCGGAGCCCTCTCGCTTGATTTCCGCCTTGCCGATGGGAAGCACATATTCCTCCTCCGGCACATCCTGTTTCAAACCGTACATCTGTTCTGATTCCAGGAATATTACGGGATTATCATCGCGAATAGCAGCTTTCAGCAAGCCTTTGGCATCATAAGGTTCCGAGGGGTGGATGGTAATCAGGCCCGGGAAATGACCGTAAAGACTTTCATAGGCTACCGAATGCGTGGCTGCAAGTTGTCCGGCCGAACCGTTGGGTCCGCGGAATACAATCGGGATCTTCACCTGGCCGCCGCTCATATGCCGGATTTTCGCAGCATTATTGATCAACTGGTCTATTCCAACCACGGCAAAGTTGAAAGTCATAAACTCAACAATGGGCCTCAGGCCGTTCATTGCCGCGCCCACACCAAGTCCGGAAAAACCCAGTTCGGAAATGGGAGTATCGATAACTCTTTTCCCCCCGAACCGATCCAGTAAACCTTGTGTGGCCTTATAAGCCCCGTTGTACTCAGCGACCTCCTCGCCCATGATAAAGACCTTGTCGTCGCGTTCCATCTCCTCGCTGATGGCATCACGGATCACTTCTCTGAATTGTTTCTGCGCCATAATAAATTAGTGAATGAATTTCTTTTAAAAATTAAGGGTTCGGATCGGTGTTCAGGTGAGATAAGGAAAGTCATCTTTGGCATATACATCCTTATAAAGCTCCTCCTCTTCTGGGAACGGGCTGTTATCGGCAAATTCAATCGATTCAAGCACCACATTTTCGACCTTTTCGTCAATGGCATCCAGGTCTTTTTGCGTGGCAACTTTTTTATTCTTCATGTAGGTTTTCAGACGTTCTATCGGATCAATTTTTTTGTACTCCTCAAGCTCCTCTTTGGTACGGTAGTTGGCCGGATCACTCATAGAATGACCGCGGTATCGATAGGTAACGACTTCCAGGAAATAGGGTTCGTGGGTTTTGCGTACTTCTTCGGCTACCTCGCCTATTTTCTCTATTATGCTGAATACGTCCATGCCGTTTATACGATCATTTTTCATACCGTAGGCAAGCGCACGTTCATGAAGATTCCCGGCACTGTGGCGTTGTACAGCGGTCCCCATGGAATAGCCGTTATTTTCAACGACATAGATAACCGGCAGTTTCCACAATTGAGCAAGGTTAAAGCTTTCATTCAATGAGCCTTGGTCAACCGCCCCGTCACCAAAGTAGCAAACGGCAATACGATCATTTTCCTGATACTTGTTGGCAAATGCAAGTCCGGCTCCAAGCGGCAGATGCGCACCTACAATGGCATGACCGCCCCAGAAGTGCTTTTCTGTTTTGAAAAAGTGCATGGAACCACCCTTTCCTTTACTACATCCATCCTTTTTCCCAAAAAGCTCCGCCATAGCTTCATTAGGAGTAACTCCCCGGGCCAGAGCCATACCGTGATCGCGATAAGCGGTTATGATGTCATCATCTTCCCTCAGAGCATGTACGGACCCTGTCGACACCGCCTCCTGACCGATATACAGGTGCAAGAAACCTCCAAATTTGCCCTTTTGATACATCTGCATGGAGCGCTCTTCAAAGCGCCGCTGCAAGTACATCGATTCATATAATTCCAGCAACTCCTCCTCGGAAATTTTCAGGCCTTTGTGTGTCTTCTGTGTTGCCTGAGGGAGATCTGTGGCTTTTATAATGGAAGCCGTTTTACTACTGATGCTTTCTTCTTTTTTATTGGACATGTATTCTCTGAACTTTTTTACATAGCTTTTGATAATAATTCTTTGTGGCGGATCTCATTACCATTTTATCAATCCGATTAAACACCGCCCCTTTTGGTGCAACCTGTGAACAAGGCTGCAAACACATCTAAAATTGATGCGATTTCTCAGTGATAACACCACAGCGCTTTATATCATTCTACTTTGGTACATTTTTTGATTAAGAAAGCAAAGACTCCGCTTCTTTAAACACTTGTGGCAATTCGTCAGGTTTTTTCCCGCCTGCTGTTGCAAGATTCGGCTGGCCGCCACCGCCGCCGCCGACGATTTTTGCCAATTTCCCGACCAGCTCACCTGCTTTGATCCCATCGGATACCAAATCTTCGGTGACAGCCGCCATCAAATAGGCTTTACCCTTTTCCTGATCTCTCGAACCTAATACAATAGCCGTGTTCTTGCCGGCTTTATTCAGGGCATCATATCCCATCTGCTTCAAAGCCGACATATCGGCTCCTTCCATCTCACCGGCGACCAGCTGGATTCCTTTACCCGTGGACACCGGGTTGGCAAGCAGTTGATCCAGCTTCATCCCTGCTTGCATTTGATTCTGTTTCTTCAGCTGTTTTTCGAGCTGCTTTCTCTCCTCCAAAAGCTTTTGGATCTCTTCATCCGGATTGATCCCTTTACCCAGCATGTTTTGGATGTTGAGCACCAACCGTTTTTCCTGGCGCAGATGGTCATCAGCGGCGGATCCGGTCAGTGCCTCTATACGTCGAATGCCGGCAGCCACAGAGCTTTCCGTGATGACACGCATATAACCGATCTCCCCGGTGGCCTCCACATGGGTTCCACCACACAACTCCTTGGAAAAATCCGGGTCAAATGTGACAATGCGCACACGTTCGCCATATTTCTCACCGAAAAACATAGTCGCGCCACGCCGTTTCGCCTCCTCGATCGGCACATCCCGATCTTCCTCCAATACGATATTTTCCCGGATCTTCTGATTAACACGCTCCTCGATACGGTCGACCAGTTCTTGCGATACCGGTTCGTAGTGTGAAAAATCAAATCGTAACCGATCAGGCGCCACCAACGAACCTTTCTGGACCACATGCTCTCCCAGTATCTCGCGCATAGCGGCGTGCATCAGGTGTGTGGCGGTATGATTGCGCTCTATCTCAGCGCGTCGGCCGGTATCCACAGCGGCTTTCCACATCCCCTGTTTTTCGGTGGGCTCCTTATCAAGAATGTGCGCCCGGTGCTCACCAACCTGCAAAATATCAGTAACCCGGATCTGCTCACCGGTTTCAGAGTGTACCAATACTCCGGTATCGGAAACCTGTCCGCCACTCTCCGCATAGAAGGGGGTTCGATCCAACACAACAGCGGGTTTATCATTCAGGTACTGCATGTCACCTATCCGGCACGATGTTTCAAGTTCATCATATCCCGTAAACAAAGACCCCTCCCCGGCGGGCACATGGAACAAATCTGCATCCGGTTCCGACCCGGCATCGCCACCCGCTTTGAATTTACCGGCTCTGCGCGCACGATCCTTTTGTTCCTTCATCAACTCCTGAAAGCGATCCAGATCCACCGTGATGCCACGTTCGCGAGCCATCAAATCGGTCAGGTCCACGGGAAATCCATACGTGTCATGAAGTTTAAATGCATCTTCTCCCGAAAGCCGGTCGCTGCCCTGAATCATTTTCTCGAAATAGGCAATACCCTGATCCAGGGTCCGTAGAAACGACATCTCCTCGGCTTGAATCACCTTTTTGACCTGTTTCTTTTTCGCAACAATCTCCGGGAACACCTTGCTGAACTGATGGACCAGTACATCCACCAGGTCACTCATAAAGGCCTCCTTGATCTGCAAACGATCCCAGGCATAACGGCTGGCGCGCCGGAGAATCCGACGGATCACATAGCCACGATCTTCATTACTTGGAGCAGCGCCATCGGCAATAGCAAAACTCACCGCCCGGATATGATCGGCAATCACCCGCATGGCGATATCGGTCTTTTCCGCTTTTCCGTAAGGGATTCCGGCTCTCTCACTGATCGCCTTCAGCAGCGGTGTAAACACATCGGTATCGTAGTTTGACTTCTTTTCCTGCAGTACGGCCACGATCCTCTCAAAACCCATTCCGGTGTCAACATGTTGTGCGGGAAGCGGCTCCAGCGAGCCATCATCCTGACGGTTAAACTGAATAAATACCAGGTTCCAGATCTCCATCACTCGCGGATCGTCCTGGTTGACCAGGGTAGCTCCATCCACCTTCTGGCGCTCCTCATCAGGTCGCAGGTCTATGTGCACCTCCGAACAGGGTCCGCAGGGTCCGGTCTCACCCATCTCCCAAAAGTTGTCTTTTTTTCCGTATTTCAGGATGTGATCTTTAGGGATAGGCGTTTCAGAACCCCAGAGTTTGGCGGCCTCATCATCGGCAGGAAGGCCATCATCCGAATCCCCTTCAAAAACGGTGGCGTAAAGCCGGTCAGGCGCAAGGCCCCAACGGTCCACCAACAATTCCCAGGCCCAGGCAACCGCTTCCTTTTTGAAATAATCCCCAAATGACCAGTTGCCCAACATCTCGAAGAGCGTGTGGTGATAGGTATCATGTCCCACCTCTTCCAGATCATTGTGCTTCCCGCTGACCCGGATGCATTTCTGTGTGTTCGCGACCCGGTGCCAGGTTTTACCGGATTGCTTATATCCCTTCTGCTCATCAAGGAAAATAGGTTTAAAGGGATTCATCCCCGCATTGATAAACAGGAGTGTAGGATCATCTTCAGGCACCACGGGGGCGCTTTCAACAATCAGGTGCTCTTTTTCACGGAAAAAATCAAAAAAATCCTGACGGATCTGATCGGATGTACGAACGGACATGAACAGCGTTGGTTAGTGGTCAATTTATTATCAAGCCGTTACCAAGTGGCAAGACTTTTGCGTTATTGATCTTTTTGTGCTACGTAACGTAACTAACAAATCCTGAAAAATACGAAATGTTCCATAAACATGCGCAGCTATGGGATGGTTTCCGGGTCCGCTTTTTTCTATATTCACAGGTTAAATGACACCTATCATATCCGTAAATAATCCTACTGAAACCACTGCTAACATGAAATATTTGTCTCTCATTTTATCAGGCATGGCGATATGGCTCAGTGCCTGCTCATCCGAAACCAGCGAAATAATAACCGAAACGGAACCTGAAGCCGCCATGCAAGATAGCGAATTACTGCTTAGTGAAGATAATCCTTTTCACGCCCCCAGCACACTTCCCCTTGAAGCACCTGATTTTGATGCCATATCGGTTGCGCATTACAAACCTGCCATGGAAGCCGGCATGGCGCGGGAGATGCAGGAGATCGAAGCTATAGCCAACAATCCCGAACCACCCACATTTGAAAATACCATGGTGGCAATGGAACGCACTGGTGACTTGCTCACACGCGTCCAGCGCGTATTCTACAACATGACCTCGGCTCACACCAATGAGGACATTCAGGCAATCCAGTCCGAGATGGCTCCCCGATTCTCCGAGCATTCCGATAATATCCGGCTGAACCCCGATTTGTTTGAACGGGTAGAAACACTATATAATAACCGGGAGAATTTGGATCTGGATCCCGCTTCAGAAAAATTATTAACCGACTCCTACCGCAGTTTTGTAAGGGCCGGAGCTCAACTTGACGAACAGGAACAGCAACGTATCCGGGAGATCAACTCCGAACTTTCCTCGATCAGTACCGACTTCCAGGAAAAACTATTGGAGTTGACCCGCGAGCGTGCGGTTATCGTAGAGGATGAAAGCAGGCTCGAGGGATTAAGTGAGGGACGTATCGCAGCAGCCCGCGAAGCCGCGGAAGAGCGGGGCCATGATGGTAAGTTCCTGCTTTCCATAACCAACACGACACGTGTACCTTTGCTTACCCGCTTGAAAGATCGTGAAACACGCCGGGAGTTATGGGAAGCTTCCGCATATCGCGGTATTGGTGAAGATGACGGGATCGATACCCGGCCGATGGTCCTGCGACTTGCGGAACTCAGAGCGGAACGCGCCCGGCTTCTGGGATATGATAATTTTGCCGAATTTGTACATGAACCTCAAACGGCACAACACCCCGACCGGGTTCTGGATATGTTGACCGACCTTATCCCGCCGGTTTTGGCCAATACCAAATCCGAGGCGGAAATGATCCGGGAAAAAATGCTTGAGGATGGTATTGATGATGACCTGATGCCCTGGGATTGGGAATACTACGCAGAGCGGGTACGCGAAGCTGAGTACGACATCGATGATGAGGAGGTTCGCCCCTATTTCGAACTCGACCGGGTCCTGGAGGATGGCGTGTTCTACACCATGAACCGCCTTTACGGCATACGATTCGAAGAGCGCAACGATCTCCCGGTCTACCACCCCGACGTGCGCGTGTTTGACGTAATTGATCATGATGACCAGCAGCTCGGGATTTTCTATGCCGATTATTTCGCCCGTGACTCCAAACGCGGCGGCGCCTGGATGAGCTCTTTCGTCGGACAATCCAACTTGCTGGATAAAAAACCGGTGATCGTCAATGTGCTGAATATCCCCAAACCCGCAGAAGGGGAACCGGCGCTCATCAGCTTCGACAATGTAACCACCTTGTTCCATGAGATGGGTCATGGTGTTCATGGACTTTTTTCCGATGTTACGTACCCTTCCCAGGCCATGACTTCCGTCCCGCGTGATTTTGTTGAATTTCCATCAACTTTTGAGGAGGACTGGGCCATTCATCCGGAGGTACTTGCCAATTATGCGGTACATTACGAAACCGGCGAACGCATCCCTGAGGCCCTGCTGGATCGCGTAATCGCAGCCCGGGATTTCAATCAGGGATTTGAAACCCAGGAATATCTGGCGGCAACCATGATCGACTTCGAGTGGCATACCCTCAATCCCGGTGAGATCCCCGATCAAGTGACCCGTTTTGAAAACGAGGCACTTGCCAAATATGACCTGGATTTTGAACCGGTACCGCCACGCTACAAGTCCCCCTATTTCGCTCACATATTCCCAGGTGGCTACGCCGCGAACTATTACGCATACATCTGGAGTGAAGTTCTGGCTGCCGATGCATTTGCCTACATGCAAGAGGAAGGTGGACTCACCCGCCAAAACGGCAATCATTACCGGGAGCATATCCTTTCACGAGGTGGGAGCCGTGAAGCAATGGACCTCTACCTGGAGTTCCGTGGACAAGAGCCGGGTGTCGAAGCCCTGTTACGAAGACGCGGACTGGATGTGGATGCGCCCCGGTGATCTTACTCACATAATGTATTTGTTTCTTATCAAGGGGATATCTTATCAGGTATCCCCTTTTTTTGTTCCGGGTTATGCAGTGAGCTGTGCTTCGGTGATGCGGATCCGGCGTTTAATGATCATCAGGGTCAACAGATAGGGAATAAGTGTCAATAGTACCAGATAAAAAATTTCCGACTGGAGATGAACCAGCTCAGCGCCTGCCAGGATCATCTTTCGAAAGCCCTCCAGAAAATGGGTCGTCGGAATTAAGTGCGCGACAAACTGAACCGTGCCCGGCATCTGATACAGCGGCCATGTGAAGCCGCTTACCAGAAAAGCTGGTGCGGCAATGACCATCAGAATTTCAGTGGCTTTCAACTGGGACGGGATAGCAGCGCTGACCATGATCCCGATACTGCTCATCGCCATTACAAAAAGCAGTGAAAACAGATAGATCCCCCAGAGCGCCCCATCGATGGGAACCTGGAAATAGGACATCAACCCATGCAGACTAAAAAGCCACATCAGCATCCCCATCAGCCAGTAGGGAAACGTCTTTGCCAAAAGAATCATAAATGCCGAACGAGTCTCCTGCACCAGCTCTTTAAACGAATCCTCCTCAAACTCCTGACTGAAAGTAATCGCCAGTACCAATAAAAACACTTGCTGCAATACCATACCGAGCAGACCCGGCAAAAGGAAAATCAAATAGTTGTTGGATGGGTTGAACCAGTTATTGACCGTAGTGGTAAACGAACCATACTGCTCCTCAGCAATTTGAGGAGGAACACCCGCCCTTTTCAGCGACTCAATTTGGCTTCCGACATTCATGGTTCCCAAAACCTGCTGAATAGAACGGCTCGTGTAATTGGTGATGACCATATTCATGGCATTCATGGCCACCCGGACTTCCGGACTTCTATTCTGCTGGATATCGGCCTCAAAACGGTCGGGAATCGTAACCACAGCATAGTAATCACCCTTAATAAAACCGTCCCTGAGTCCGAATTCATCATGATAAACATCAGCTACATGAATATTCTCGTTTTCATTCAGTGCATCGATGATACGGTCGGCCATGATGCCACCGTCCTCATTTACCACCACAATCGGTGTGTTGTAGAGTTGGGCATCTTGATATAGCAACCCGAAAATCGGTCCGTACAACAAGGGTGCCCCCAGGAAAATAAGCAGAGCTACCGAGTTTTTTGAGAATCGCCGGAACTCCCGTATTACAATGAAGAAAAAGGTGCGGAAAAAAGACATGGTTTTCAAAATAGGTGATATAAGCTCAGCAGTCGTTATTTATCCAGCAGAAATGTCATATTGTGCTGTAGATTCACGGCTTCGGAAGGTTCCGCCGGACGAAAGTGCATTTCATAAACCGATTCTCCCAGTTCGTGACGTGGATACATGGTTGTAATGGAAGCATATTGGGGCAGCGGGGTTATTCGGTCGAGTCTCACTCGTATGCTCCGGTCTTCAAACCCACCCCTTATCGAATAAATCTGCCCGGTTTCAAATCCGGACACATCCGACTCCGGCACAGTAAAGCGGAATTTGGGTGAGGCCACTTCATAACCGGAAAACAGATTGTAGCCCGGTGTGGCCAGCTCTCCGGGTTTCAACACTACGCTCTGTATACGCAGATCTTCAGGCGCGGTGATAACACGATCCTCCCAGGCTGTCTCCGCCTCATTCAATGACGCCCTGGCCCGCTCGTAATCGCCTCGTGCCATTTCGATCTTTTCGGATCGCACACCGGATAATACATCTTCGAACTGCGCTTCTGCGGCCTCCATGTTGGATTTGGCTGCCTGATATTTCGCACGTATTTCATCATACTCTTGTGCCGCGATCAAGGAATCATTGTACATATTTCCCAATCTGCGATAACTTGCAGCGGCGAATTCGTACTGAGCCCTGGCCGCGTCCACCTGCGCTTCGGCACGTCTGCGATCATAGGAAGTGGCGCCGTTCTGTGCCATTTCATACTGAGCCTTTGCCGACTGCACCGCGCCTCGCGCCTGGTCCACCTTTGCGGCGATCTCCGGGACATCAATAATTGCCAGTGTATCTCCGGCTTTGACCATTTCTCCTTCCCGTACCCTGACTTCTTTCAGCCTCCCCGGCACTTTCGGTGCTACATAAACCGACTCCAGTTTTACCCTGCCTTCCAGCAAACCTTCCTGATTGTTGGCTTTCTGCTGAGACGCCATGACGGAAATAGCCACCGCCGCAACACCAAAAATGGCAACAATTACGATTCCAAGAATTATTTTTCTATTCACAATCAACCTCCGGTTTCTTGTTGTTCAAGCATTACAATATGTTCAATGTCCATCACTCCTGTCGACCGCAGCATTTCCATCACCGCCCGACGCTGTTCGTACACAGCCTCCAACCATTCCATCTCCGCACGGCGATAGTCTGTTTCGGCTTCCAGTTTTTCTGAGACAGGGGCCAGTCCGAGGCGGTACCGCTCGGTCGACAGCCGCAAGCCTGTTTCGGCATCATTCAGCTTTTCTTTGGATACCTCCAGCTTTTGCATGGCAACCGATACCGATAATTCGGCACGCTGACGATCAAGTTCTACCAATGACTCCACCTCATCCAGCCTTTCACGAGCAATGATACGGTCTCGTTCCGCCCTCTGGACATTTCTGGAGCGGTTAAAGCCGTCAAATAAATCCCACTGCAGTCCAACACCCATAACCCTCGCCGGCTCAAGTACTGACAGATCATCTTCGTAAAGCTCCTGACGGAAAAAAGCATAAACATTGGGCATATAGTCTGATTTTGCAGCCCGGTACTGATGATGTGCCGCCTGACCAGCATCTTTTAAAGCCTTAACCTCAGGACGATCCCGGCCTGATACCGAACCAGGGTCAAGGCTTAAAAGCTCCAGATCATAGACGTCCTCCTGAAAGGCCTGCCAGGAGATTCCACTCAGATGCTCCAGGTTACGAGCCGCAAGCTCCCTTTTGCCTTCCCATTCAATTCGCTCTTTCTCCAGATCCCTTTCGGCAATCTTCAGCCGGTTGAGATCATAGGCGGGTATCAAACCCTCTTTGTATGCTCCCTCGGCTATCCGTTGTTCTTCTGCAAGCCTCTCCTCCGCCTTTGCCACCACAGCCAGAGCCTGGTCAACAAGGGCCAATTGGTCATAAGCCGCCATCACTTCCTGGAGCAGTTCCTGCTCTTCCACATCAATTTTGTGTTCGGCAGCCGACTCACCATATCGTGCCGCCTGCCCCAGGCGGGATACCCTGAAACCTGTAAATAAAACCTGCGAAACCTCAATGGAAGCACGAAACGTATTCCGATCCTGCAAGGTTATGGGGGGCAGCTGGACATCCATCCCGTTCGTACCGGGCATGGGCAGTGTCAACGGATCCATCCGAAACCGGATTTTCTCGTCCAACGATCGAAAGGAGGACTCCAGGCTTACATTAGGCAGATAGGTTTGATATACGGTGTGCCGGTCAAATCGCGCTTTGTCCCGCTCCGCTTCACCGATTTTCACGGCCTGGCTTTGATCCAGTGACTGTTCCAGCACCTCTTGCAAAGAAGGCTGACCAACTGCCGGTAGTGCCGCAAATACCAATAACAAAATAATCCATTTTGTCCATGACGGCCGTGTTTTATCAATTGTAGAGATTGGATTGCTCATGTTTGTTGTTTCATTTCTTGTACGTTGAAGCAGAAGCCGGCCGCAACACCTGAAAGAAACACACCTATTCCATCACAACAGCAGGGCTGCATTGAAAGAGCAGGGCTCCGCGGTCAGGCGAAGCCCTGTTGTGGGGTTTTTGTTGGGTATTCTTAAAAGCCTGAAAGGTTGCGGCTTTATGTAATCATCAATAAGGATAGAACCAAATTCTACACCAAATATAGAATCTTATTCTACATTTGTCAAGAAAAATCGAACTATATTCTATTATTTTTCTTAATCTATTGCTGGATAGTCAGATACATCCACTTTTCTCCCTTTATAGCCAGTCTTTTTTTGTGAAATATTTCTATGCCACCGGATCCCGGAGTTCATACACTTTTGCTATAAGCACTTCCAGATCTTCCATGGCGCGGTCCACTGTATCAGCAGGCAGGCCACGCGCCTGCAATTTCCACCGGGCAAGGAATGTTCCCACCTCCTCGGGCGTACGGTCCAACTCCTCTTGAAGCACTTTCATCATAACATTTACAACAGAACCAAAATGGCAGGAAAAAGCCATTTCACGGTCAATCCCTTCGTAGAAGTCGGAGTATTTCGAATAGCGTTCGATCGCTTTTTCCTCAAAAAACCGGATGATACGGTTCCGGAACCCGGGATAGGTGGCACCGCCAAGGATAGCTCTGGCAAAGTGCTTTTTTTGAAATATCGCGGTTATCTTCAGATAATCATCAAGCGCCTCTATAGCATAATACGGGTAGGCTGACAAATCCATGGATTTAAGATCATCCGTACTCCATATCTCCTCACAAAGATGATCAATCACCTCCATCACCATTTCATCTTTGTTTGAGAAATAAAAATAGACGTTGCCAATGGAAGTTCCTGCTTTTTTTGCAACATCCTGCATGGTTGTCGCTTTATAGCCATGCTCGATGATCAGGGCCTCGGCCGCTTTCAGCATCTGTTGTTTCCGGCGGGAAACCCGCTCCTCCATATATGCGGTCCTTCGATATGCCATGTGATTAGCGTATATTGAATTTTGCTATGAAAACACCATTTAAGTATAGAATATAGTTCTTTTCTTTGACAAAGAAAAGCTCATGTCATGCCATCGGCATACCAAAGGTTTTTTTCAAAAAAAAGATCGCGATGCGTTTCGGTATCACAAAACCTGTCTGCATCGCGATCACTTTCCATTCCAATCGCTTACAATCCCCTGTCAGGGACCTTCCCAATGATATCAGTACGGCGGGGTCTGCCCTGGAATAGCCACCGGGTATGTCCCGTCATCTCCCGGGCTGACCGGTGGTTCCATATCCCATGAAAGTTTTTCAGGAACAAGGCGATGGTCATTTGCAATAGCATCTTCCCATTCGATTACCTGTCCGGAGTAGGTCGCCATGCGGCCCATAATGGCGCTCATGGTTGATTGCGCGGCTGACTCCGTGTCATTGATCACATAACCGTTTCGTAATGAATCGAACAGTTCAGTAATTTCCTGTTGATAGGGATTGGGATCTTCGCTATCGTCATGCTCATAATGGATATCTCCTCTTCGGTTCTTGACCGTTCCCTCGCTCCCGGCTCCATAGCCATGATCGGTTAATGTGGAACCATCTGAGCCCAGGATACGCTCTTGCGACACATTCCAACAGCCCGGAATATGGCGGCATTGACTGGACATCACCAATCCGCTCGGATAGGTGTATTCTACAAAGTGATGGTCGAATATCTGACCGAAAGCGGGGCTGGTACGAACTTCACGGCCACCCATACCCTGGGCCTGAATGGGGTGTTCGCCAAGCAAATAATTGGCCGCATCGATACTATGAATGTGTTGCTCAACATTATGATCACCACTCAGCCAGGTGAAATAGTACCAGTTGCGCATTTGAAACTCCAATTCAGAGTACTCCGGGCGGCGCTCCCGGGACCATACATTGGGCCTGTGGTAATAAACTTGCGCGGCGATGGGCTCCCCGATCATGTTCTGTTCCAGGCGTTTCTTTACCTCCCGATATGCGAAATCATATCGCCGCTGCAGGCCTGCTACAACCGTCAGTCCTTTTTGTTCTGCAATTTTTCCGGTTTCCATAATACTGCGTACGCCCGGCGCATCGGTGGCAAGAGGCTTTTCCATGAATACATGCTTACCCTGCCGGACTGCTTCTTCAAAATGCTCCGGACGAAATGCCGGTGTTGTGGCCAGAAGTACCACATCGGCCAACTCGGTGGCGTGTTTATAGGCATCGAAACCAACAAACTTGTGTTCATCAGGCACATCAAGCTGACCGGTATCCAGATATCTTTGTGCCAATGCTTCATAACTATTCTCCAGCATATCTTCAAAAACATCGGCCATAGCGACCAGTTTTACATCTCTTCCGGTACTCAACGCCTGGTGTGCCGCCCCTGTCCCACGTCCGCCACAACCTATAAGTGCTACTTTTATCGTATCATTGCCAAGTACATTTGCGGAAGCCCCGGCAGGAAGGCTGCTCAGATACAGTCCGCCGATTGTCGCCAGTGATGATTTTTTCACAAAATCACGTCTTGAAAGCCCTTTTTTACCTGTTTGCAATATTTTTATCATGGTTCTTTTTTATTTTTAA
>CAYMBG010000002.1:44465-52220 GCA_964388615.1 uncultured Chitinophagales bacterium
AAGCCCTTTTTTACCTGTTTGCAATATTTTTATCATGGTTCTTTTTTATTTTTAATTTTGTCCCTTCGGGTCTCAAATGAATTTCATAATACCACTCATTTTCAACAACTATTTAACGGCCAACTCATGCTACCGCGAGAGTTATATCTCCGGATTGCGCTCCCGGCGCCTTGTCACCGGCCAGCGAATAAAATGTCATTAGTACAAAGCTCATTGAACTTATTCTAATATTAAACTCCTCTAATAATATAAAATAATTTCTATTCAATTTCTGATACCGACCGCTTTGCGCGGGTTTTCAACGAGCAGCTGCCGAATTTCGGCTTCCGTGAAACCGCGATTCTGCAACACGGGAATCAAATGCTCGAACAGGTCGGTGTAACCGCGATAGTCCCCGCCATCCGGCTCACCGGCGTCATACCATCCGGCATCATGGGAGAGCAATACACGGTTCAGATGACCGGCATCGCGCAATCGTTCAATCCGGTCGGCATACCACAACACGCTGCCCTGCTCACCGGGTTCATGCGACGGATCGTGGTTTACATTGTCCAGGGAGATCCAGGCCCCCCTTTCAGCCGCCTGAAGATTCCCCTCCAGGGAGCCCGATTGTGCGTGGGTCCAGACCCAGACAGAGGGTGACAGCCCCGCTTCCCGGATCAACGCAATCTGCTCAAGAGCCGGTACATCACCGATGGTATGTGACACGATGGCCATGCCGGTTTCCCGGTGGGTCACAATGGCTGCCTCCACCACTTTCCGGTGCAGATCCGACAGCCCGGTTTCTTCGCCCACCGATATTTTCATGAAACCGGGACGCACGCCGCTGTCGTCAATTCCGTGCTCAAACTCGCCGATCCACCGTTGTGCTATCTCACCGGCGCTCTCCTGCCAGGCATGCGCAGGCATGAACCGGTTATCAACGGCACCGTAATACCCGGTATTGGTTACGATATGCAAGCCGGTCCGGTCGGCAAGTTCCCGGAGTACAAACGGATCCCGCCCCAGATAGGCCGGCGTGCACTCGAATATGGTCGCTACGCCATGCTGCGCCGCCTCCTCGAAATAAGGCAGCACCCGCTCCACCACTTCCGCCCGGTCCCAGCGGTGATAGCCGGTACTGTCCGCACCAATCCAGTCGACCAGCACGTGCTCGTGTATCAGCACCGTTTCCATATCTTCCACCGGAATCGGTCCCTCCACCGTCATGATATACGAACCGGTCTCCTCCGGAGTGCAGGATACCATCAGCAGAAAAAGTACCGGGACCTGCAGTACGGTTGCAAGAATTTTCGGATGGATAATATTTGTACGTTTATTTTTCATAATAACCTACCCTTGTTGAATTATTCATAGATTAGATAGAGCGATCGCCGCTCTTTGAATGCGGCCAGTTCCTCTTGCCAGGCTTCGATCACATCCCGGGCGTTCGCCCCGCCGGTAAACATATCGTACATCCGGCCGGTACCTCCCAGACGCCCGAACCGTGCTTCGTCAAAAAGTTCATCCCGTTCATCCTCCGGCGCCATATCATAAAAAACTTCAAGCAGATGCATGCCGGCGGCAACCGGTTCGACCTTGTGCGGATCTTCCACCACATATCTCACCCCTCTGAGTTCCTCGCCAAGTAATTTCGGGTGCGAGGACATCCCGTCTATGCTTTCCGGAGTAAATGCTGCCGGCTCAAACCTGATTCCGGGCAGGTTCCTGGCATTGAGTATTCGGGCCAATTCATCACCATCGGCCCAGGGAGCTCCAACCTGCAAAAAAGGCTCGTAGGTACCACGCCCCTCGCTTGCGTTGGTCGCTTCAAAATAGCAACTACCGGGGTATACCAAAGCCGTTTCGAAGTCGGGTATATTGGGACTTGGCGGTATCCATTCTTTTCCGGTATCGGTCCATAATTGATTCCGGCTCCAGCCTCTCGTCTCCACGACATGCAGGTCAAGTGAAGCAACACCATCCAGAAAAACCTCTGAGCGGATCATCAAGGCCAGTTCTCCGACCGTCATGCCATGGGTAACCGGAATAGGATAAAGACCCACAAAGGACTCATACCCAGGTTCCAGTACAAATCCTTCGACACGCTCTCCCCCCAGTGGATTGGGCCGGTCAAGCACGACAAAGCGTAAATTATGCCGTACCGCTTCCTCCATTGCCAACCCCATCGTACTGATATAGGTATAGAATCGCGCTCCGATATCCTGAATATCAAAAATCAACGCATCCAGTTCCTCCAGCATCTCCGGAGTTGGGCGGCGGGTTTCCCCATAAAGACTGTAAACCGGCGTGCCGGTCTGCTCATCCACACCATCCGTGATTTGTTCCCCGGCATCGGCATCACCTCGAATGCCATGCTCGGGTCCAAACATGGCAGCCAGCTCTACATTTTCCGCTTCATGCAGAAGATCCACCAAATGGCGCTCTCCTACCAGGGCTGTGTGGTTGGTAATCACCCCGACCCTCATATCGTGGACTACCTGAAATTCCTGATCAACAAGCCGCTCCGCTCCGGTTTTTACACGGCCATCGTCAGATGGATCCGGTTGTCCCGAACCGCAGCCCTGCGTTATGAAAACGGCCATTATCATCAACATTGGCCCCGTTTTTTGAAACATACCGCTTTTCCGATGCATGAAAACAGCCTTCCCGGAAACCATCTTTGTGCGGCCTGTCGCTCCGCGGTTCAGAACAAAACTGAAAAAATTAATCATAGTCATTGGTTTACAAGATTTCATACGTAAAGATATCGCCATCATGACGCACCCGGATTATTGCCGGATCACTTTCGACGCTGTTCCGGCTGACCGCCCTCACCATATAAACCGCTTCGTTACGGCCTTCCTCCCAGCGGTCCACCGTCTGCCTTTGACCGGTAATTTCGTTGCGATACCGAACATCCGGTCCGTTATTCCACTGCTCTTCGATATGCTCAACAGACACAAAATCGGATTCAAACCGGTAGATCACATATCGGGCTGTTTGTACTTCTGTCTCATGCGTGACCGGGTCGGACCAGCTCAAAATCACGCGACGGTCATCACTCCATGAGGCGGAGAGCTGTTCTACTTCCGGAGGCTGCCGGGTGCTTTTCCACGGCATAGTGGGAGTCAATGCCGGATAGCGATGGAGCTCTTGTGCCAGCATATCGGAATATCCTTTGGGATTGTTCAGCAAATGTTCGGCTCGAAAAAAGATATTTCCCTGAACCCTGCCGTCTTCCATATTGAGAGATAACTGACGGGCAGCCTGATCCAGAGACCAGTCGGTTGGTGGCAGCATTTTATAGGCCGCAAGTCCGGCATACAGATGCCGCTCATTTTCATGGGCCAGCGCTGACCAATACCCGAGCAGTCCGGCGTATCCTGCTTCTTCGTGATCCGTCTCGAAATAGAGCTGAGGTGTGATATAATCGATGATTTGCCGCTCCAGCCAAGCTTGGCCGTCCGCGTATAAATCGAAATACCCTTGAAGCCCGTTTGTTTCGGCATCGTCATTTTTGCGAATGGCAAAGGGGCTGATGCCGAAAGAGAGCTCGGGCGCAAGCGTCCGGAGGCTGTCATGGATCTGGGTTACCAGGGCGTTAACATTTTCCCGGCGCCAATCGCTGATGTCACCAATGTTGCCATGATGGCGGGCAAAAGTCAGCGAATCCTCGCCGGTCACCGGAGAATAGGGATAAAAGTAGTCGTCGAGGTGAATTCCGTCAACGTCATACCGCCGGGCGATATCCACCACTGCATTAGTCACATAATCACGCACTTCCGGCAGGCCCGGGTCCAGCATGGTGTAATATTCGTCCGGAGCACTTTCAAACTCCAGAATCCAGTCCGGTTCACGTCGGGCGATGTTGGATCCCGAAAGCTCATACATGCCCTTCCTCCGCTCCACGCGATAGGGATTGAGCCATGCGTGCAATTCCATCCCCCGTTTATGGGCTTCGCGTATCAAAAAGGAGAGCGGGTCATAAAAAGGGTCGGGAGCCCTTCCCTGTTCACCGGTAAGCCAGTAGGACCACGGATCATAGGACGAATTGTAAAGCGCGTCGGACTCCGGCCGGACCTGAAACAGCACCGCGTTGATTCCGATCGCCTTCAGACTGTCGAGCATAGCAACCGCATCGTCCTGCTGCTCACGTGGCGACTGATCATTCGACGCCGGCCAGTCGAGATTGGACACCGATGTCACCCACACCCCCCGGAATTCCTGTTGCGGAGGATCCGATTCGGCCAGCTTTTCTGTGACCGGCTCGGTTAGCCTGCAGCCGGAAAGCAGTAGCATCATGGAAAAGAGCGTAAAGACACAGACTTTCATCCCTTTCATTATCTTTTTGTATTCATCATATTTTCCAGAGCGTGCTTTTTATTTCCACATGACATGATTCCCGTTCCGATCCAATATAAAATCTAAATATATTGGATGGATACCATTTTCTCACATTATTCGAATTGATATGAACATCCTGCTCGCCGACAGCGGATCGACCAAAACCGAATGGTGCCTGATTGCACCCGGCACCGAACCCCGAACGGTGCTTTCAGCCGGACTCAACCCCTTTTACCATACCGCCGATACCATTGTCGAAGAAGTAACCAGGTCGGTTCTTCCGGAGGTCCCGGCAGTTGACCATATCTTTTTCTACGGAGCCGGATGTGCCGGGCCGGATGCTGTCGGGCGGATGGAGCAGGCGCTTAAGAATGTCTACGGGGATATACCGGTGGAAGTGCATTCCGATCTGCTGGGGGCGGCTCGGGCCATATGTGGTCACCGGGAAGGGATCGCCTGCATTCTGGGCACCGGGTCGAACTCCTGCCATTACGACGGCAGCCGGATCATCGACCAGGTGCCGCCCCTGGGCTTTATTCTGGGCGATGAAGGCAGCGCAGGAGCGTTCGGCCGCAAGATCCTGCAGGCTTACTTTTACCGGGAACTCCCGGCGGAGATGCGTGAGTGGCTGGAGCAGCAGCACGACATGGCGCGACCCGCCATTCTTGAGCAAGTATATCAAAAGAAGCACTTCAACACCTTTGTGGCCTCCTTTACCAAACTGTTCGCCGGGTTCGGGGATCATCCCTACGTGATTTACATGCTGCAGGAGGGGATCCATGAATTTCTGGATCGCCACGTCATCAAATACCGGGTCGGTCCCGATATACCGGTTGGTTTTGTCGGCTCAGTGGCCTGGCACAACCAGGAGATAGTAAAAGCGGCGCTTGTCCGCAAGGGGCTGAGCAGCGGCGATTTTCTGCAGACGCCCATGCAAGGTTTGCGCCGATATCATGGAGAAGCGCTTTGAAAACCGAATGTTCGCCAATATCCCACACCGGCAATAATATGGTTTGCGCCGGTTTCATGGAAAAGAGCTCTGATAGCAAGAGGCCGGGACGGCGGGAGTATATCGTTCACCAATACCGTGAGATGCCGGGGGCGGACTCCCAGTCGCCATCCGGTTCAAATTTGCTCTTTACTTTCAAATATTCGTCGGACAGATGCATCAATCTGTTCTTCGGTGATCTCCCCTTTTTCCACCATTTCCTTTGCCACCCGTAGAAATTTTCCGGCGATTTCGGGGTCAAAATCCAGGTTATTTCCGTAAATCAGCATATCCACACCGGCAAGCAGTGCCCGCTTCATCGCCGTCTCCATGCCAAAATGTGCGGTGATCGCCTTCATTTGCAGGTCATCGCTGATAATCACCCCGTCCCAGCCAAGCCGTTCACGCAATATACCGGTCAGAATCTTCCGGGAAAGCGTGGCGGGATACTCCGGATCAAGACGGCGGTTAAAGATATGGGTGGTCATGACCATATCACAAATACCTTCATCCAGTATCCGTTGATACGGCAACACCTCATGCTCCTGCCAGGTTTCGGTGACATCGGCCATGCCCAGGTGGGTGTCTTCGCGCGAACTGCCGTGACCCGGAAAATGCTTGACGGCTGTCAGCACACCGGCCTCGTGATGACCACGAATATAGGCGCCGGCATGGAGCGCCACCATTTCGGGATCGTCTGAAAAACAGCGTTCGCGGCCATATATCGCCTTATTCTCCTTGTTGGCAGCCAGATCCACACACGGTGCGAAATTGAGATTGAAACCCGACGTATGCACCTCCTCGGCGATCTCCCGGGCATGCTTCAGGGTCTGCGCCGGGTCGTCGTTTTCGCCAAGCTTCTTGTGCGACAGGGTCGGGGTAAAACCATAATCCGGCTTCAAGCGATTTACAATACCACCTTCCTGGTCGATGGAAACAAACAGAGGGATTTCGGCATGTGACTTCAAATCAGAAGTAAGCTGAGCTACCTGTTCCGGTGATACAATATTGCGATCTCCGGATTTACGCATCAGGTCATAGTCGAACAAAATAACCCCGCCAATATGGCGGTCGCGGATATCGGTTATCACGGGATTCTCCCCGGTCAGGCGCGTGCCGCGAAAACCGAGCAGGAGCATCTGTCCCAGTTTTTGATCAAGGCTCAATTCACTGATATCCGGAAGGGTTGATGATGGGGTTGCTGACATAGGTTGTGTTGGTTCATTTATGGTTATTATTGTAAAGCAGAAAGTCACGGGTTTCGGACACCCAGGAAGGCGTTTCCAGTCGCTCCGGCAATTTCTGTAAAAAGTCTTCCGGTGCCAGTTGCAGGTCCGGGCGTATATCGTTCCGGCCAATGAGCCGCTCAAAATGGCCCTCCCCGGAGGGATTGGCAGCCGTTGGATAGGTTTTCCAGGAAAACAGGTCGGGGTGCAAGCGGCGGATGACGGCAAGCAACGCAAGGCCGGTCCGCACAGGCCGAAACGCATTCCGATCCGTCACTACAAGCCGGATTCCCCGGCACTGCTCTCCTTTCCAGGGGTGTTCAACGGGTCTAAAATTGTTTCCCGCAAAACGAACACCGGGAAGGGCAACGGCATCCGCAATTTCGGCAACAACCTCGGCCGCTCGCAGCCAGGGAGCTCCGATTTGCTGAAACGGAAGGAGCGTACCGCGACCGGCGCTCACATTGGTGGCCTCAAACAGGGCGGTTCCGGGATAGCACAATGCCGACTCGAACGAGGGGATCGCCGGGGATGTGGGAACAAACGGGAGGTGGGTGTCGGGCCAGTACATGGCGCGCTTCCATCCTTTCACCGGAACCACGACAAGATCCAGATCCAGCTTCCAAAAAGACGCAAGCCAACGCGCAAACTCACCGATTGTCAGGCTGTGGCGCACCGGGATGGGTGCACGCCCCAGGAAACCGGCGCAGTTTCGGGTGTCGAGTATCGGGCCTTCAGCGGCCATCAGTTCGCCGCCAATGGGATTGGGGCGGTCCAGTACGACCAGCGGTTTATCGGCATCCGCGCAGGCTTCCATGACATGAGAGAGCGTCCAGATATAGGTATAGAAACGGGTCCCAATATCGGGAATATCGAACAGGAGTCCGTCGAGAGGGTCGAGCAGTTCGGCCGGCGGGCGCATCCGTTCTCCGTAGAGGCTGCATACGGGCAATCCGGTCACCGGGTCGCGGTCGTCCTGCATCGCTTGTCCGTCGGCCCCGGCCGCCGAAATGCCATGCTCGGGAGCAAACAGCTGTTTCAGGGGGACGCCGGCATCCAGCAATGCTTTACGCGACAAATGATCCGGATCTGTAAGCGGATCGGCGTCCTTGCCTCCGGCATCTGTGACAGCATTCCCGTCGGCAGTTCCGGCCGCTGGAACCGGGCGTCGCGCCGCATCGTTGGTCACCATACCCCAGGCGCCGGAAAAAAGAG
>CAYMBG010000002.1:52320-53519 GCA_964388615.1 uncultured Chitinophagales bacterium
ACCGGGCGTCGCGCCGCATCGTTGGTCACCATACCCCAGGCGCCGGAAAAAAGAGACGAGGGCACCCGGTCCGGTTGTTCGATCACCACATCCACTCCAAACCGGATCTCCGTTGAGGATATGACCGGAGCCACTGCCGGCTGTTTCCCGCGAGATTGCTTCATATACCCTGTCTGCAAAGTTTGGATCGGTTTTTTGAGAATATAACGGTTTGACCGGTCCGAAACATCTCATGATGCCGGGCGCATGGCCCCTGGTAACAGGCAACTATTATGAAAGCGTAATCAACGGCGATTACGGTCATGTCAGGTTGAAACCAAAGTTATCTTTCTTTTATGTAAAAGGCTTCCAGGGATTCACGATATCAACCCCGGATGGCTGCATATCATTAACATTTCTTGTTAAAACCGTTAAATCATGAACCAGTGCGGTAGATGCAATGAGTGCATCAATGGCCGGAACAGGAGTCCCCTTGTTTTCGCACACAGCGAGTATCTCACCCCATTTTTTAACTTCGATCATTGAAATATCAAGGATTCTGTTTCTGAATCTTTGTTTCAGATCATAGTTTATCCATTGATTGAGTTCTGCTTTTTTCTTTGATGCAGACAGTTTTTCGACTCCTTTGATCAGTTCCCCGAATGTAATGACACTTAGGTACATTTCGGTTTCATCATGACTGGAAAACCAGGATACGACATTCCGGTCCGGTTGCTTTTTGGTAAGTTCAGAGATGCAGCACGTGTCAATAAGAAAACTCATAATGAAATGTCACGTGAAAAGGATTTATCTCTTTTTGTGTCCAATTCAACCGCAGCAAGAGGGGAACTCTGAAAAAAATCAATGAGCGAATTACCGGATCGGTCGAGTCTTCGATAATCTTCAATGGATAAAACCACAACGCTCTCTTTACCGTGTTTGCTAACAAACTGGGGCCCTTCTTCGGATGCTTTGCGCACAACTTCGCTAAACCGGTTCTTAGCGTCTTGTAAATGCCACTTTTTGATTTTCATATCGATCACCTATGTCTAGACAGTCTGGCCATAATATATATTAATAACTTCAACTATGAAAACCTATTGTACCAGGTGACGGATGAAGAAACAGCCGTCACGTCTGCTACTCCCGGGGCGATTTCAGGCGGGCGACGACAATCCCGTCGACATTGTTGCGGTCCCGGGTATATTCATGGATGGTTG
>CAYMBG010000003.1:0-52987 GCA_964388615.1 uncultured Chitinophagales bacterium
GCGGCATGTGTATTTGGCAGCCACGCTGCCACAATAGCATCAAAATCACCACGTGCCATACCCGTCCACATCGGACCGCCATCTACAGCTGTGAGATTTACCTCATATCCCAGTTCATCCTGAATAACCGAAGCCACAACATGTGTTGAAGCGACTTCTGAGTCCCATTGGACATAGCCCAGTTCTATTTCACCTGTTTCTGTTTCGCAGGCTTGCAAACCGACAAGAGCTGCCACGGCAACGATCAAGGCTGTCCATCCGGACTTCCAAAGTGAGTTAATGTTTTTAGTTTGCATATTCCTGATCCTTTTTTGTTGGTTAAAATAACACACAACTGATGGTCAGTTGTGATAGAAAAGTTTGCACTTGCCACTGTAAAGCAGCAAGTGCAAGTGATACGAACATTTTAGAAGTAATAGCCGATATTGATATTGAAACGAACGTTCCAGTCAAGGTCTTCTACCGGAATCGGAACTCCGTTAGCATCGAGATGCCCTGCACCCATTCCGGTGCCGAAAGAGTCGGTCAACCAGGGCTGGTTCTTGCCCATCGCAAGATCTACATATGTAAAGACACTTCCAGCGCTGATCAGGAAGCCGGGAACCAGCATATGGGTATCTTCAAAATCATATGATTGTCCGGCAACTTGGAGAGAGCCGTCCTTGGTCATGTAAGAATAGTCGATATAAGGCTGAATGCTGGTAATTGGCCCCCAGTCAACGGCGTGTGTATACGCGACACCAGCGGTCACTATATTACCGGCACTGGCTACGCCATCTCCGTAGTAAGGGTCACCATAAGCACCCATTTGAACTCGGTCCAGTGAGTTTCCGGCGTCATCCTTTGCATCATAATCATAGTTGATGAACTGAAGGATGATATTGAAGTTGTCAACATTGATATCTGCATGTGCAGCAACAGCATGTCCATATTCCGTTTCATCAAGAACGGAATTGTAGATGCCTTTCAACTTACCGGATACACCTATTTCAGAAGCACCCAACTGATAGGCGGCACGAACATTGAATTGGTTCCAATCCTGTATACTTGATGTCACGCCCGTGGAAGAAAGTGCGCCGGCATCATCCGGAATAACATTATAGGAATAAGTACCGGCACCGGGTCCGCCGAAGGAGGCAGAACCGTAAGCGGGGCCGGCAGGTTCCTGCTGACGGAAATATGCGGCCATGATGTTAAACTCATCGGATACATCATAGCTGAATTTAACACCCATGTTGAAGTCATCCTCGAGTCCCATGTAATACGGCAGGTTGAACCACCAGCTGTGGGAGTTATACATCAGATTACCAAAAGGAACCTGGGTAACACCAAGCTGCATATGAAGGTCATCGCTGAAATCGTACCCCAACCACCCCTGTTTGATAAAATGGGTATTGAAGGTTGGATAAAAGCGATACTCAAAATTGAGCGAAATATCACCGCTCTGTCCGCTTACATTTAATCGCCAGGTATCCATGGTAGCATACGTGCTTGCAGCAGTGGCATCACTTTCATAATGTTGGCTGGCGATATTATACCTCAATGCACCACCAATAGTAAAGCCGTCCTCATCATCTGCTGAGGAGGAGCTTATGTTGGTGTTTGAATAGGCCGTACTTGGCGCAAGCATGTTACTGGTTAGGCTGAGTCCGGAATTAGCATCCGGAGAAACCGCCTGAGCACCAAAAACCGGTGCAAACAGAACAGATGCAACAAGGAAAAGTTTCGTAAAAAACTTCATAGATTGTTCTCTTTTAAGTTAAAATTTAAGCCTGAATGTCCTATTTCTACGGAAGACACCGGCAAGACCGAGCAAATATATAGAAACATAGATATAAAGACAAATTATTTACCCTATCTTTTGTCCACTCCCATTTAACATAAGAAAAGATTATTTCATTCAAAAACACCTCGAACATGGTATAAATTTGTCCTCAGCTCAACTCTTATATCTAATTTACAGATAAAGGTATTTTACCTAAAAACAATCATAAAATAAACCAATATCACCGGATCTTAGTTATTAGGGCACAAATAATAATTTATAAAATTTCAACTTGCATAACTATTGCGTACAAAAACAAAGGAACATTAAGTCAGAAACAGGTCAGACTCTTCATTGGTTTACAACATTTAGAAAAAAATAATGTTTGAATATGATAACATTCGTACGCAACCAATGATCCAAGCTTGATTTTTTACAAAAAAAATTGCAAAACAACCGGGACATATACTGACTCGGAATCAGTATATAATATGCTTCTGTATTTCAGACTGGGAAACCGAACCAAGAACACATTTTCCGTTCTTACGAAATAACAAACGAACATTAATGGCTTGTTTGTCCATCTCCAATTGATCGGTTTTTAATGACTTTTCCAAAAAGTCAAACAGTTGTTTGTTAAAATCGCCCTCATGATTCAAATAGTAGTAAGACCAGACTCCCTTTTTATTGACCTTGATCAAGCCTGATTCTTTGAGTTGGCGCACATGCCGGGATACCTGGTATTGAGGCAACACCAACGCATCCACCAGTTCACAAACAGTAAGAGCCTGACGCAAAGTCACGAAAAGCGCCATAATCCTCAAGCGGTTTTCATCACTGATGGTCCTGAATATTGTGGCGTAGTAATCCATTCAGATAAAAAATTTTATAAGAGCTTCCAAGAAAAAAACCCGTCTCGGGAAAACGAGTTGGTCGCCCTGGGACAGATTAGCAACCGGGCAGCGAAACGTAGCTGCCCGGAACCAATCTGAATGACTCATTACGCGTTATTTTTGGGCGCGCAGAACCACTTGTGCTGCAGCCAATCTTGCAACCGGAATACGGAAAGGTGAGCAGGAGACATAACTCAACCCCTGTTCATAACAAAAAGCAATTGAATCCGGATCACCGCCATGTTCTCCACAGATACCAAGTTTAATATCCGGTTTGGATGTGCGGGCCAGATCAACAGCTCCCGATACCAATTTTCCGACACCTTTTTGATCCAGTGTCTGGAAAGGATCGTGTTTCAAAATCTTCCTTTCCAGGTACTCCGGCAGGAATTTCCCGATATCATCGCGACTAAAACCAAAAGTCATCTGGGTCAGGTCATTCGTGCCAAAAGAAAAGAAGTCTGCCTGCGGCGCGATCTCATCCGCCACCAGAGCAGCTCTGGGAACCTCGATCATAGTGCCAATAAGGTATTCCACTCTTTTCCCTTTCTCTTCAAATACTTTTTCAGCAGTAGTTTTGATCACGGCTTTCTGGTCAGCCAACTCTTCTCCGGAACCGACCAGAGGCACCATAATTTCAGGGAAGACCTTGATACCGTCCTCTTGAGCTTCTATGGCTGATTCAAGTATTGCCCTTGTCTGCATCTCAGTAATTTCAGGAAATGTAATCCCAAGTCGACAACCGCGGTGTCCCAACATCGGATTAGCCTCCTGAAGCACGGCAACTTTCTCTTTGACTCTTCGATACGGCATGTTGAACTGTTCCGCGAGTTTTTTCATATCCTCTTCACCATGCGGCAGAAACTCATGCAATGGCGGATCCAACAAACGAATCGTTACCGGATCGCCATCCAATGCCTTATAAATACCCTTGAAGTCCTCCTTTTGATAAGGCAAAAGTTTCAAAAGAGCAGCACGCCGTTCCTCCTCATTATCACTCATAATCATACGGCGCACATCCACTATGCGGTCACCCTCAAAAAACATGTGCTCAGTCCGGCAAAGTCCGATGCCCTGCGCACCAAACTCTTTGGCTTTCAGTGCATCCTCCGGACGATCGGCATTGGTACGGATCTTCATGTCACGATAAGTATCAACCCAGCTCATGAATTTCTTAAAATCCGCACTCAGTTTCGGTGGTGTCAGGGGAAGCTGTCCCAATGCAACCTCACCCGTAGTGCCATTAATAGAGACCCAATCCCCCTGGTGAACGGTATTATTGCCATCGGTTAACGTTTTATGCTTGTAATTGATAATAATATCGTCACATCCAACCACACAGGGCTTTCCCCATCCCCGTGCAACAACGGCAGCATGACTGGTCATTCCTCCACGGGAAGTAAGGATCCCTTCGGAAGCGTTCATTCCACCCACATCATCGGGACTGGTTTCTATTCTTGCCAAAATGACTTTTTCACCGGCCGCATGGGCGTCTTCAGCCTCCTGGGATGTAAAATAGATACGCCCTACAGCAGCACCGGGTGAAGCCGGTAGACCAACCCCCACTACGGTTTTTTCCTTTACCGCCTTATCATCAAACTGAGGATGGAGAAGCTGATCAAGCTGAGCGGTAGTCACCAGTTTACTAACAGCCACATCCTTTGAAACCACGCCATCCTTAACGAAATCCACCGCAATCTTCAAAGCTGCGGGACCGGTTCTTTTTCCACTGCGTGTTTGGAGGATGAATAGCTGTTCTTCTTGAATAGTGAATTCAATATCCTGCATATCCTGATAGTGTTCTTCCAGCTTACGGGTCATGACATCCAGCTCTTCATACACTTTGGGCATAACTTTCTTAAGATTGCTAATAGGCTCAGGTGTACGGGTTCCCGCAACAACGTCCTCGCCCTGGGCATTTCTTAGAAACTCACCGTAAAGTTTATTCTCTCCGGTATTGGGATTTCTGGTAAATAAAACTCCGGAACCACTGGTTTCACCCATGTTGCCAAAGACCATGGCCTGCACATTCACAGCCGTTCCGATCAGACCTGTTATTTTATTGATCTTACGGTACTTGTTTGCTCTGTCACTATTCCAGGAACCGAAAACCGCATTGATAGAGAACTGAAGTTGTTCCATCGGGTCTGTCGGGAACATAAAACCGGTTTCACGCCGGTAGATCGCCTTAAACCGATCCACCAGGTCCTTAAGGTCATCAACGGTTAATTCACTATCGGTTTTCACCCCCTGCTGCTTCTTCATCTTTGCCATGGCATCTTCAAAATGATCATGAGAAACCCCCATGACTACATCGGCAAACATATCGATAAAACGGCGATAGCTGTCATAAGCGAACCACTCATTACCGGTTTTCTGCGCAAGTCCTTCCACGACTTTATCATTGATACCCAGATTCAAAACGGTATCCATCATGCCGGGCATGGATACAGCTGCACCGGATCGTACGGACAACAGAAGTGGATTATCCGGATCTCCGAGTTTAGCCCCAAGTTCCTTTTCCTGCTGGGCAATACCCTCTTCAAGTTGCTTTTGCAATCCATCGGGCCACTGCTCATCGTTCTTGTAGTAGTGGTTACACGCCTCGGTACTGATGGTTAAACCCGGAGGCACCGGAAGGCCGGTTTTACTCATTTCAGCCAGATTCGCACCTTTACCACCTAACAGGTCGCGATAGCTCCGGTCGCCTTCGGCTTTACCACCTCCAAAGTTGTAGACATATTTTATCTGCTTTGTCATAACTGTTTTAATATAATTTCAATGTATGGTTTACAATTTCAATAATTGACATCATCAGATCATCTTTCTCCCGTATCTCAAAAAAGCGCTACCAACAAAACTTCAATTGACCGCGGTTAGCTTGCTTCATCCAAAGGATATAATGATAGATCCGGACTCGGACCAACTAAAGCCCCGATATATCACGAACATCTATCAGAATCCGAAACGAGATTGAAAGTGACGTGACGCCATAAGGTACAATCTGTTTAATTAATTATCAAAGCAAACATGCCGCCACATGTATACATGCACCTATACGCATATCGCAAATTCCAAAACACACCTCAGGGAATTCACATTTATTTCAAATACAAAGCATATCCTATGCAGCATACAGAGATTGTTGCCCTGACAGATGTTACTGATATCTTCTCAAGAAATGATTATTATCCATAAAGCAAGGGTAAAACAACGACTTAAAAAGATAACAGACAATGTGTTGATCTGTTGTGGTTCATGCACCTTCAGTGAGCACTCCGACCATACTGAAATGCTTCATTTGACTTATTAATTCAAACAAAAAAAATCTAATGAAATCGGGATTTCTGGGACTTACCCTACCTCAAATCATTGGTCTGATACTTGGTGTATTCGGACTTTTCCTACCTTTTTTACTTCCTTTAGGAACACTTTCAATCGCCGGGCAGATTGGATTGGGAATTTTCTTCATGGCAGCCATTTTCTGGATGTTCGAACCTATACCCATTTATGCCACCTCCATGCTGGTTATTTTCCTGCAAATTTTGTTCCTCAGCGCCCAGGGACCTGTATTTATGGAAACCGAGCTGCCCGTTAGCGAGCCGGTCGAACTTGAAGAACAACAATGGCAAATCCCGGCCGGTGCCCTTAAAGAAGATCAAACAGTACTTATCTCAGTCGGCCCGGGCGAAACCGAATCTGTCCCGGTAGAAGTAGTGGACAGGAACGGGCAACATGTTATTGTCCAAAGTCGTGAGCTGAGTGCTGACCAAGCTGTTGTTTCCGACCCCGGACATCGTCTGGTTAATTACGAACCAAACAGCTACACCGACTATATTGGCACACTCGCCAACCCCATTATCATCCTGTTCCTCGGTGGTTTCATGCTTGCTGGAGCATCCGTGAAATACAATCTGGATAAAAACCTGACCCGCTATCTGCTTGGCCCGTTCGGAACCAAACCCCAATTCATCGTTCTCGGATTAATGTTGGTAACCGCTATTCTATCAGCATTTATGAGCAACACGGCAACTGCCGCGATGATGGTTACCGTAATATTACCCATCATCGGTCAGCTTGAACCGGAAGATCGTTTTAAATTTGGATTAGCACTTGCCATCCCCATATCCGCAAATGTTGGAGGGATCACCACACCGATCGGTACCCCTCCAAACGCTATTGTAATTGCAGCACTCAGTGATTACGGTATCGATATTTCTTTCACTGACTGGATCATCATCGCTGCTCCACTTGTGATTGTCATGCTGGTGTTTGCCTGGTGGTTACTTCTTGCTTTATTTCCGCCCAGTGCGGATAGAATAAAGTTGGACCTGAAGGGCAAACTCAACCTGTCGCCCAAAGCAATCGGCCTGTACCTCATTTTCGGCGCCACCGTATTGCTCTGGATCACCGAAAACCAGCACGGCATCCCCAGCAGCATGGTAGCCTTTCTCCCGGTTGCTGCCCTGGTAACCGGCCGTATACTCAATAAAAACGACATCAGGGAGTTACCGTGGGAGGTACTCTGGCTCATGGCAGGTGGTATCTCATTGGGAATCGGCATGGACCAAACCGGGCTTGCCGTCTGGATGATATCCGGCTTTGATTGGGGAGCAATGGGTTATATCACATTGACACTGACCTTTGCAATCGTTGCCATTGCCATGTCCAACTTCCTTTCCAACACGGTTACGGCCACCTTGCTGATGCCTCTGGTCATCAGTTTGCAGACATCCGGAGTAATGGGCGAAGAATTTAATCTGCTAATAACCGGTGTGGTTGTCGCAGTAGCATGCAGCCTGGCCATGGCTCTTCCAATCTCCACACCTCCAAACGCCATCGCCATGTCCACCGGAATTATCCGAACCAAAGATATGGCAAAAATGGGTGTAGTTATCGGCACGGTAGGTGTTCTGATCATCCTTGCTTATGCCGTATTCTACTGGCCACTCGTCACCAACTAACCTTAATCCCAGCTCACTATGGAAACATCTGACATCTATATCCTTTGTATCGAAGACGAACAGGAAGTACTGGACGCTGTAGTAAGGGATATTGAAAGACTTGAGACTCAGTTCCCGATTGAAACAGCTACCACAGCTGAAGAGGCCAGAGAAGTCATTCAAAAATTAATGAATGAGGAGAAGAAAATCGGGCTCATACTTTGTGACCATATTTTACCCGGTGACAATGGGGTTGAACTTCTCGTGGAACTGCACAAGGACGAGCAGCTATACCACTCACGCAAAGTGCTGCTCACCGGCCAGGCTGGTCTTGAAGATACCGTCAAAGCTTTGAATCAAGCCAGATTACATCACTATATCTCAAAGCCCTGGAACAAAGAAGATCTCTTAAAAGTATCAATTGATTTGCTTACGGATTATGTCATAGAAAATGAAGAGAACATATTGCCGTTTATGATTACACTGGATGCTGAAAAGCTATCTGAATCCATCCGAAACCGGAGAAGTGTGAGCGACGAATAAAACACAGCACCGGCAATTCAGGCTATCACTATGGGCATTTTACCACCGGAGTTATCTTTATGATCCTGAATTTTGCAAAAAACTGGTTGCAGGATCCTACGCGAATTACCAACCAAATCGCGCGTTTTCTCCAACAATCGGAAGAGTTTCATGCCGAAACCATCGAATACGACAAAGATGGTATTTTTTTCAAGGAAGGGGATCTTAATGACTCGGTTTACATCCTCCTTGAAGGTACGGTACAACTTTCGAAAACAACAGAAAGCGGCCGATCCATTGCCATAGACTGGCTGAGGCCAGGGGCATTGGTCGGCCTGATCTCCTTTGTTACCGGAGAATCGGTGCTCACAACAGCTGTTGCTGTTAGTCCTTGCAAAGCCATCAAGCTGGACGAAACAGATTTTCTCAAGTTACAGCAATCCAACAGCGAAATAGCCCTTCTTGGTCAGCAGTTAATCATCGGCAATTTAATTGACCGGTACCACCACGTTGTGTCCGTCCATGTGGAACTTGAAAGTATTAACGACACTTTGCAGAAAGAGCGCAATCACCTGCAAGAAGCCCTGAAACAACTGGAAGAGACACAACATCGATTGGTTAGTCAGGAAAAAATGGCAACCCTGGGTCAACTTGTGGCAGGAATCGCACACGAAATCAACAATCCTGCCGCGGCCATGCTCCGAGCCTCCGACAACCTGCTGGAATACCTCCCGCAAATCATTGACGAGGCCGATCCGGAAAAACTATATTCCTACGAGAAATTCTTCCGAACCGGGCTCAAGCGTAAACTCAGAAATTCGGATCAACAGCGTGAAAAACTTCAGGAGTGGGAAAAAGCCTATCCGGATTTACCCAGAAGCCTGCTGCGCAAAGTTACATCCATGAATGATGAAGCGCTTGATTTTGTAAAGCAACAATTAGGCAGAAAACCCGGAAAAGAACAGCGCAAACAACTTGAGAATGTCATTCTTTTTTATGAAAGCGGGTATTTTCTAAGAAATCTTCAGACCAGCACCAAACGGATAGGTGAGATAGTCTCGAGTCTTAAAAATTACAGCCGGCAGGATAAAGGACAATACGAAAAAACCGACTTGCGCGATGGCCTCAACGACACGCTCCTTCTGTTATCCAACCGCTTGAAAAAGATAGATGTCATTCTGAATTTTTCCGATATACCGCAGATTAATGTCATTTCGGGTGAAATCAATCAGGTATGGACCAATTTGATCATCAATGCCTGTGACGCCATGCAGGATCGGGGAGAATTGGTTATTTCATGCGACCATGACGAAAAGTATGTATGGGTCTCCATAAGAGACAGTGGCCCGGGAATCAAACCTTCTGTGGTTAAAGAAATATTCAAACCCACTTTTACTACCAAACAGAAAAACAGCAGTTTTGGACTGGGACTCGGACTATCCATTTCCCAACAAATTGTTCAAAAGCACGGGGGGCACATCAAAGCGCATAATGCCGATGAGGGCGGGGCCGAGTTCACCGTTTATCTTCCACTATAAAATATCAAGAAAAAGAATACGTCCTTGAGACATACCTATAAGATTTAGTGTTTTCTTGACTTCAAGCTTGATAAACTCATGAAAAAACTTTATTAACAAGGAGTTTCTTTATAAGATTTTCAAATTTAACCCTTATTATTAGTCTGTTGTCGATATAGTAGAATATTCAACAATATTACTGTTCTACAGAAAACACCTGCAATCTGTTTCGGTTAACAGCACACCCGGCAAAGCAATGTCGGGACACTTATCAGGTGTGACTGTATTTATTTACTTTTAACGATTTATCTGTTAAATGGCCGACCAGGCCAATACTGCAAACCTATAATTACTGGAGTACCTATTATGAATCATCCAAAGTGGGTTCAAAACCAAGAGCTTGTCGAATGGGTCAAAGAGACCGCCGAGCTGACCAAGCCTGACAAGATTGAATGGATTGACGGTTCTCAGGAGGAAAATGACCGTCTTTGCCAGGAACTGGTTGACGGAGGAACTTTCGTCAAACTCAACGAGAAAAAACGCCCCGGAAGTTATGCCGCATTTTCCGACCCCTCTGACGTAGCCCGTGTAGAAGACCGTACCTACATCTGCAGCGAGAAAAAAGGAGATGCGGGCCCAACAAACAATTGGGTCGAGCCGGACGAAATGAAAAGCACCCTGAATAAGCTTTATGACGGTTGCATGAAAGGGCGTACCATGTATGTCATCCCTTTCAGCATGGGCCCTATTGGCTCTCCAATCTCTCATATCGGAGTAGAACTTACCGATTCCGCCTATGTTGTTGTTAACATGCGCATCATGACCCGCATGGGTAAAAAGGTGATGGAAACCTTGGGTGCTGAAGGTGAATATGTCAAATGTCTCCACTCCGTCGGCGCACCGTTGGAAGATGGACAAAAAGATGTTCCCTGGCCTTGCAACCCTGAGAAATACATTGTTCACTTCCCGGAAGAGCGTTCCATTATGTCCTTTGGAAGTGGCTACGGCGGAAACGCTCTGCTCGGTAAAAAATGCTTTGCCCTTCGGATCGCTTCAACAATGGCCCGTGATGAAGGTTGGCTTGCCGAGCACATGCTCATCCTTGGTGTAGAATCACCGAAGAAGGAAAAAACCTATGTTGCCGCCGCATTTCCGAGTGCTTGTGGTAAAACCAACTTTGCGATGCTTATTCCACCAAAAGAGATGCAGGACTGGAAAGTCAGCACTATCGGTGATGACATTGCATGGATTAAAAGAGACGAAAATGGCACTTTGCGTGCTATTAACCCCGAATCAGGATGGTTTGGTGTAGCACCGGGTACGAACGAAAAAACGAACCCCAATGCCATGGCCTCCCTGGAGAAAAACTCCATCTTTACCAACTGTGCTCTCACCGAAGACGGTGACGTTTGGTGGGAAGAAAAAACCAAAGAAGCCCCTCCCAACCTGACTACCTGGCGAGGTGAAAAATATGATCCGGAATCAGGTAAAACTGCGGCTCATCCCAACGCACGCTTTACGGCACCTGCTGCTCAGTGTCCTTCCATTGATCCCAAATGGGAAGACCCAAAAGGGGTACCGATCAGTGCATTTATCTTTGGTGGTCGCCGAAGCACATCTGTACCATTGGTTCTCCAGGCGCCAAACTGGAACTTCGGGGTCTACATGGCTGCTACCATGGGTTCCGAAATGACCGCCGCCGCCGCAGGTACTATTGGAAAAGTTCGGCGGGATCCATTCGCCATGTTGCCGTTTATGGGTTATCACATGGGCGATCACTTCAACCACTGGTTGCAAATCGGTCGTGAAATCCCCAATCCTCCAGCTATCTTTAGTGTTAACTGGTTCCGTACCGATGAAAACGGTAAATTCATCTGGCCCGGCTTTGGTGAAAACATGCGGGTCTTGAAATGGATCGTTGAACGAGTTAATGGTGAGGCAAATGCTGTAGAGAGTCCGCTTGGCATGATGCCACGCAGCGAAGATCTGGACTGGAGAGGTCTGAAAGACTTCACCGAAGATCAGTTCAATGACATCATGACCATCGACAGCGAAATCTGGAAAGAGGAGTTGCTCGGACATGAGGAGATCTTCTCAAAGCTGTATGATCGACTCCCTAAAGAGTTCCTCTTTATGCGTGAAATCCTGCGTTCCAACCTCTGGCGCTCTCCGAAGCAGTGGAGTTTGAAATCAGAGGACTTCTAAAGCAGGTTTAATCCTGATTTTATTCAGGTTTTTTTGAAAAGGGACAGTGAACTATTTTCGCTGTCCCTTTTTTTGTTTGGGTAAACGATTATTCGGAAAAACCACCTTATATTTGATCTCACGATTCATTTATGTTTTTTTACTTTTGACCATAAAAGTTTTAAGCTTTCTCATAACTTTTTCTTTTTTTGCACTCACATTCCCATCATATAATCCGCCGGCAGGTACCGCTTAAAACTGCCAACACATTCGGCATTGATGTCCGTGCCGATTACTTTGCTGAAATAAGTGTTCCGGATGACCTTCCGAAGTTGATGGACACAGAAATGTATCAGACCAAGCCTCGCTATATCATTGGCGGCGGAAGCAATATTCTGCTTGTCGATGATTACCCCGGACTGATAATAAAAAACAGTATCTCCGGCATATCTGTGTTAAGTGAAAATAAGCAAAATGTCTTTTTACGTGTCGGTGCCGGAGTCATTTGGGATCATTTGGTGCGTTATTCGCTTGATAACAACTGGGGAGGACTTGAAAACCTTTCCATGATACCCGGACGGACTGGTGCTGCTCCCATTCAGAATATCGGTGCTTATGGTGTTGAATTTGAACAGGTGTTCAAATCACTAAAAGCCATTTCATTGGAATCCGGACAAAGTAAAGAGTTTGATCATTCTCAATGTCGATTCGGATACCGGGACAGTATTTTTAAAACCCTGGAGAAAAATAAATGGATCATCACATCTGTTACTATAAAGCTCGATAAAAGACATAAAATCAACACTAACTACGGCAATTTAAAAGAAACACTGACAAAATCAGGTATCCATCAACCGACGATTCACGATGTGAGCAATGCTGTGCGTCATATCCGCTCCAGCAAACTACCAGATCCTTCGATAATTGGCAATGCAGGCAGTTTTTTCAAAAATCCCATCATTACGAATTCTTTTTTTAAGGAATTGCGTGAGTCATCTCCTGATATTCCAGGTTATCCGGCCGATGACACTCATATAAAAATTCCGGCCGCCTGGCTAATTGACCAATGCGGATTAAAAGGTAAAAGGATGGGTGATGCAGGTATTCATGACCGCCATGCGCTCATATTGGTAAACCATGGTCATGCTACCGGACAACAGCTGCTTGACCTATCTGAAACAGTACAGAGTGACGTTTTTAAACAGTTTGGAATTAAACTGGAACCAGAGGTTAATATTATACCGTCTTTAAAAGGCAAAAGAAAATAGTTATGCCCTCATTACGCATCCTTCTCAAGAAACCAGGTCTGCATCCGGTCTGTGAAATAGATGGCCGTGTCGGAATATATGTCAACCATGTTACGATCAAATACCTCGCGATGGATAAATGAGCCGGCCCGTTTCCAGTCTGGCTGTTGAGAGATCTGCGCCAAAGCCTCCAAAAAGGCGTTTTCATCTCCTCCAAAAAGCGTCTCAATAAATTCGTCCTCCATATCGCTGACATACTTCCGGATTTCTGTCACCGGATCTTCTGATGCTCCCCTGATATCATTTTCTATACGGCTATGCTCCTGTTCCTCTTCATGCTCCGAAAAACCGGAAAACTGTTGCCAGATAGGTATTTCCTTTCCTCCTGTGGAGGAATCATGCCGATCCTGTCCCGAAAGCCTGGAAATAAGAGGGCGCTCATCATCATCCCGGTCATCGTTACCAGAATGCGATTTCAGCTGATCATGTAACCGATGATCATCACTCTCTTTTTGGTGACTCCGAAAACGTGAAAGAATATTATCCTCGTCTACGGTGGTCGATGTGCGGGCCTCCGTTTTCTTTATCTCATGAGTTTTCTTGTGTTCCCCGGTTGTAGCTGACACAGAATCCTCCATATCATCAACGATCTTCTGCATTTCGCTACCTTTTTGCATTTTGCTACCAGAATATTGTTTTTGCTCGCTGGAAGCCGCCCCCTCAGCAAAAGTTCGCTCTTCACTATCATCTTTTGGAGGCTTGGAAAGTATTTCAATGAGCCGTGTCCGATGAATAGCACCTGATTCCAAATCAAAGTGACGTGCCACACCGGGCAACCCTTTATCCCTGAAAAATCGGGCAAATAAATCAGATTCAAGCTGTTCTCCAATCAACTCAAACCAGGGTTCAAAGAGCTGCGCCCAGTTAAGCGACGTATAATGAGCCGTCACACGCTCGTCAAGACGCTGAATGATGCGACGGGCTTGTTCCCGCGTCAGCTTATCCCGCCCTTTTTTTTCCATGAAGCGAGAAATAACTCTGGAAAAGTAGTTATATACAACAATCCATTCACACCGTTCCCTTACACCCTCAAAGTCAAGTTCTTCATCCCGGCCAAACAAATAATCAGGCAGAAACGCTCTTGGCGCGACCATCAATTCAAGAATATCACCGATAGCTGACTCAAGAACCGGTCGGGCATAGCTGGCAGGAAGTCGTACCTCTTCCCGGATTGCTTTCAGAAAGTGATCCCAGGAGTCTTGAACCGCGGGGGCCTGCATATCAGCCCAATCACTTTCCGGCGGATTTACGGAATCCCTGAGATTCCGGATCAACTCCAAACGTATCCTCTCCACCAAAAAATCGGGGAAACCTGCTTGAGAGACTTCTTCAACTGTAAAAAACGGGCGTTCGCTATCCAGTTTTTTCAAAAAATGATCCGTAGTTGAGCGGATGATTCTATCCATAATACCACCGTTATTTTTCAAAAGTTTCGAACATCAAGATACATATTTCAAACGAATTCGTTGGTCGTTTTCGTCACTCTGCGTACTTTTAACACATGATTTACATGAAATGTCATAACCTTGGAAAGTATTACGGAAAAACCGAAGTTTTTCGCGGATTGAACTTTCAAATCAGTGATAATGCAGTAGTTGGTATCAAAGGGCCCAATGGTAGTGGTAAATCAACTTTGCTAAAATGCCTGGCCGGACTTTTGCGGCCATCACAGGGAAAAGTGACCTGGCTATTTGATGAAAAAAAAATCGAGCAACATCTTATTCGATACCAGATCGGATTTGCGGCACCTTATATCCAGTTATATCAGGATTTAACGGTTCACGAAAACCTGATCTTCTTGTCTCAGGTTCGTCCGGCTTATATCGAATCATTTACGCTCTCTTCCAAAAATAATCCGGAATATCTAAAAACGCTATTTGAAATCGACACCATCGCGTCCCGTACATTCGGAACATTATCATCCGGACAACAACAGCGCGTAAAACTGGCAGCTGCATTATCGCATTCACCGCCTATTTTGATGCTTGATGAACCCGGCTCCAATCTGGATCAAAATGGTTTTTCCCTTGTTAAAAAAATGATTGCACGTCAGCAACAATCGGGTGGAATGGTTTTTCTGGCCTCCAACAGGCAGGAAGAGCTGGCGTTTTGCACAAACATAATCGAACTTAATCCAGCACAATAAACCGTTCTCCTCATGTCGCAATACAACGACCACAAACTTGCCAAGCTCATCATAAATCACAGTGTCTCCCTAAAAGAAGGTGAGCGAATTTTGATCAACCTCATAGGCTATAACGGCATCGGACTAGCCCGTGAACTGGTCCGCGCTGCCCGTGAAATAAACGCAATTCCTTACATTGATATAACAGACCCTGAAATACAGCGCACATTGCTCGAATCAGGAGATGAGTTTTTTTGGCAAGACCAGGCTGAAATATTCGGCCTGCCCTTGATCAAACAGATGGATGCCTATGTTGGTATTCGTGCTTCTGAAAATATCTATGAAACCTCCTTTGTATCTTCACAATCCAACCGGGCATTTCAACGTAACTACCTGCAGCCTGTTCATTTTGATGAGCGGGTAAAAAACACAAAGTGGTGTGTTTTGCGATACCCCTCCGCTGCATTTGCGATGAACGCCCGAATGCCGACCTCCGCCTTCCGGGATTTCTTTTATCAAGCCTGCCTGATCGATTACGCCAAACTTCGGGATGCGATGAAGCCACTTGAGGATCGGTTACGCAAAACCAGCGAGATACATCTCAAAGGAGAAGGAACGGATATTCGATTTCATGTAGATGGACAAGAATGGGTCAATTGTCATGGTACCCGGAACATACCCGATGGCGAATTGTTCTCTTCACCACTGATCGACTCGGTAAACGGTGTGATTCGATATGCTCCAAGTGTCTATCAGGGAAAACCGTTCGAGTTTGTCTCCTTAGAAGTAAAGGATGGTGTAGTCCAGGATTTTGATGCTCCTGACCGCACCGTTCTGGAAGCCATTCTGGATACCGATGAAGGTGCTCGTCGATTCGGCGAATTTAGTTTTGGAACCAATCCCGTCATCGAAAAGCCAATGTATGATATATTATTCGATGAAAAAATTTATGGCTCCAACCATCTTACTCTTGGCCAGGCTTACGATGAAGCTCCAAACGGCAATAACAGTCAGATTCACTGGGATCTGGTTTGTATTGGAGCGGATGTCTATCTGGATGGCGAGTGTATCCGGCAGGGACGTCATTTTGTGCCGGAAGATTTACAGATACTCAACCCGGATAACTTCGGGAAGCGTAGTTCCTGAATCCTATTGAAAAATGATCGTACGATTTTGAAAAACCAGGGTGCGACGTTGGAGGTGGTGCCAAATAGCGCGTGCCAATACAACCTTCTCCAGGTCTCTTCCCTTTCTGACCAAATCCTCCACGGAGTTTCGATGATTGACATGGATCACATCCTGCTCAATGATCGGCCCTTCGTCCAGATCAGCTGTCACATAGTGGCTTGTAGCGCCAATCACTTTGACCCCCCGTTCAAATGCCGAGTGATAAGGTTTGGCTCCAGGAAACGCCGGCAAAAATGAATGGTGAATATTGATAATCCTTCCGGGGTAGTCAGACACAAAATCGTCGGATAATATTTGCATGTAGCGAGCCAGGACCCCGACGTCAATGCGATACTTTTCCAGTAATTTTTTTTGTTCGGCTTCAGCCTGGTCTTTGTTGTTTCGGGTAATCTCAAACTGATGATAGTCAATTCCATAACGGTCAGCTACCCGTTTCATATCCGGGTGATTACTGATAATCAAAGGAATGTCAACATGCCACTCACCGCTATCATAGCGTGCCAGGATATCGTGCAAACAGTGGCCATACTTAGAGACAAAAACAGCCATCCGGGGCTTTTCCCTTGAAAAATAAAGTTGCCAGCTCATTTCAAACGGTGTCGCAATCTGTTCTGAAAACTCCCTCCTTATCTGGTCATCCGGGATCAGGAATCCATCCAGATCCCACTCGACCCTCATAAAAAACACCTTTTTCAGTTTGTCCACATGTTGATCAATTTCCAGAATATTTCCATTGTTCTTGGACATGAAACGGGTTACAGCAGCTACAAGCCCTTTCTTATCCGGACAGTGGATTAAAATAATGGCTGAGTTTTTGTCCGTTTTCGGGGATACGCTTTCCATTTCAAACATTTAGGTTGGTAGAAAAATAAGGTAATGTATTTCAGTCTAAACAAAAAAGGTGACAACATGAAGGTCATCACCTTTTCTTTTTGTTTGAGTCGCCACTATTCCGACCAGGCCTCTACGTCATCAAAAACTTCGACAAATGTAAGTTCATCCCCACTTTTGTCAATTTTGACCTCATATTCCACTTTTTCATCCTCGGATCTTGAAATAAGCAGGGAGGCAAGCTTGTTGGTCACCTCTTTCTGAATCAGTCTTTTAAGCGGGCGTGCACCAAACTGAGGATCATAACCACGTTCAGCCAGCCAATTTCGCACGTCATCGCCCACCCGCAGGGTAACCTGCTTTTTCTGAAGCATTTTGTCAACCCGCTGCAATTGAACGTCAACAATTTTCCGGATCTCTTCCATACCCAGCGGATGAAACACAATGATGTCATCAATGCGATTCAGAAACTCCGGTCGAATAGTCTGTTTAAGTGTACTCAACAAATTCGACTGCAACTTATCATACGCTGCTTCAGACAAGTCGCCTCCGGATTCCTCGATTTTTTTTCGAATTTCCTGGGAACCAATGTTACTGGTCATAATCACAATCGTATTGGTGAAGTCCACTGTAACACCTTTATTATCCGTCAGCCGTCCGTCATCCAAAAGTTGAAGAAGCACGTTAAACACATCGGGGTGTGCCTTCTCAATTTCATCCAGAAGTACCACGGAGTAAGGTTTACGGCGTACCGCCTCGGTGAGTTGTCCCCCCTCATCATATCCGACATATCCCGGAGGCGCGCCCACCAAACGGCTGACGCTATGACGCTCCATATATTCACTCATATCAATGCGCACCATAGCATTTTCATCATCAAAAAGAAAATCGGCAAGGGAGCGTGCCAGCTCGGTCTTGCCAACACCGGTGGATCCAAGAAATATAAATGATCCGATCGGTCGATCCGCATCCTGCAACCCTGCTCTTGAACGGCGTACGGCATGTGAGACAGCGTCAATGGCCTGATTTTGTCCAATCACGCGCTGATGCAACTCATCTTCCATCGACATCAGTTTCATTCGCTCACTTTTCAGCATCTTTCGAACCGGAATGCCGGTCCATCGGGAGATAATATCCGCGATGTGTTCCGCTTCAACTTCTTCCTTGAGCATCGGTGACTCTGCCTGCAGATTAGCCAGTTTCTCTCTCGTCTCTTCCAGCTCTTTTTCCAGCTTGTTGATAGTGCCATAGCGTAACTCGGCAACTTTTTCATACTCGCCATCACGCTCTGCCTTATCCGATTCGTTGCGTGCCGTTTCAATTGCCTGTTTCATCCCGCGTATTCCCTGGATGAGTTCACGCTCATTGTTCCAGCGTGTTTTCAACTCTTTGTAATGCTCGTTAAGATCCGCCAGTTCACGATTGATCTCCTCCAGTTTCGCCTCATCCTGTTCGCGCTTGATAGCCTCACGCTCAATCTCAAGCTGTCGCATCTGCCGGATGATGTTATCAAGTTCTTCCGGCATGGAGTCAATTTCAAGACGAAGACGGGAAGCAGCCTCATCCATCAGGTCGATGGCTTTGTCTGGCAGGAACCGTGTTGATATATAACGGTCAGAAAGCTCAGCAGCGGAAATAATCGCCCCGTCAGTTATCCGCACACCATGATGCAGCTCATATTTTTCCTTGAGTCCACGCATGATGGAGATCGTATCCTCAACAGATGGTTCGCCCACATAAACATTTTGGAGGCGACGCTCCAAAGCTTTGTCCTTCTCGATGTACTTGCGATACTCAGTAAGTGTGGTGGCTCCGATAGCCCGCAACTCCCCGCGTGCCAGACTCGGCTTAAGGATATTGGCGGCGTCCATGGATCCTTCGGTTGCTCCGGCTCCGACCAAAGTATGAATCTCATCAATAAAAAGGATGATTTCCCCCTCTGCATCATTCACTTCTTTGATAACCGCTTTCAAGCGATCCTCAAACTCACCACGGTACTTGGTTCCTGCAACCAGGGCTCCCATATCCAGAGCCAGTATTCGCTTGGATTTAAGTCCCTCAGGAACATCACCCTGAATGATTCTCAAGGCAAGGCCTTCCGCTATGGCAGTTTTTCCAACTCCGGGTTCACCGACCAAAACCGGATTGTTCTTGGTGCGACGCGTTAAAATCTGCATGATGCGGCGAATCTCCTGGTCTCTGCCGATAACCGGATCCAGCTTGTTCTTTTCCGCCATTTCGTTCAGATCACGCGCATATTTTTTCAAAGCCTGATATCTACCCTCGGCATTGGGGTCATCAACCTTTTGACTTCCCCTGACTTCCTGAAGCACATTCATCACAGCTTCACGCTTGACCCCCTGGTCCTTTAGCAATTGCGCCACCTTGCTGTCCTGCTCGATCAGTGAGAGGAAAAGATGTTCAGAGCTAATATATTCATCACCAAAATCAGAGGCCGATTTGGAAGCCTTATCAAAAAGGCTTTTCATGTCATTTGACATGTACTGTCCCGAAACAGAGGCTCCTTTTACAACCGGCACCTTTTTTAAAATATCTTCCAGCCCTTTATCAAGCGTATTCATGGAGACACCAATCTTCTTGAGAATAGTAACTGTAATATTGGAGTCGTCCGAAATAAGTGCTTTTACCAAATGCACCGGTTCCAGTGCCTGATGGCCACGCTCTGAAGCCATTTCCAGTGCCGACTGGATGACTTCCCGGGCTTTAAGTGTAAATTTATTCAAGTTCATGATTACAATTTGGTTTCAATCGTTGGTGAGAGAAGCTAAAGTCAATCAAATCCGCTTCAACATTTTGAAAAAGCACGGATATTTTCCCTCACATGGGTTCGTTTATATTTTCACACCAACTGTTGCCAAATTCGTACCATCCCATAAAAAAACACAAAAACTGACTATTTGACAGGTTTTTGCTTAACCTGCTTCACAATAGCGTCAGTTCTGAGCCGTCTTCTCGCCACGGATATCCGCTAAATCCTTAAACAGCTGTTTTTCCTTATCCGATAGCTTTTCAGGTAATGTTACCTGAACCGTTGCGTAGAGATTTCCGTTTTTATTGCCTGATTTAGAAGAAGGCATTCCATAACCTGCAACCCTCATCACTTTTCCGGGTTGAGTCTCCGGCGGGATTTTGATTTTTACACTTCCGGTCATGGTTGGTACTTTGACCACGCCACCCAAAACCGCCTGGTACAGTCCTGTCTCAACAGTAGTATAGAGATCATCTCCATCCCTGCTGAAAATCTCATGAGGCTTTATTTTTACTTTGATATACAGGTCACCGCCTTCCCCACCGAACTGTGCCGGATAGCCTTTACCTTTCATCTTGAGTTTCCGTCCATCCCCGATACCTTTGGGAATTTTTATTTTCATCTGATTTTTGTTTACCCGAACAGATTTTTCAACCCCTTTAAAAGCCTCCTCCAGTGTTATCTCGAGTTCCGCGTTTATATCTTTTCCCTTATTGCTTCCTGTTTCTGTGCCCTTCTGATAAGCATTATCTCTGAAATCAGCTCCGGTACGACGCTGCTGTTGTCCTCTTCCAAAACTACCTCCAAATACCTGTTCAAAAAAGTCGGAAAAATCGCCCCCGGAGAAAATATCATTATCAGTTTGGGTGTGGCCACTGCGGCGACCGCGAGTTCCATGATTTTGTGCCCACTGGTTCCAATTGAAGTCACCGCTGTAGGGTCCTCCCTGTGCCCCCCCTTGCTCTTTCGCCCGCTTGTACTGCTTCCAGTCGGCACCCACCTGGTCGTATAGCTTACGGTTTTCATCATTGCTTAATACCTCATAAGCTTCACTGATCTCATTGAACTTCTTGGCCGAATCTTTGTCATCGGGGTTAACATCAGGATGATATTTCCTCGCCATCCGGCGATATGCCTTTTTTATTTCATCTTTGGAAGCATCCTTGTTTACTCCCAGTATTTTGTAATAATCCTTATAATTCATAGTTCATTATCTTAAAAAAAATGACAAACTGACAATTTTTTCCTGATAAGTACCGTCTGAAACTTTTTTAATCAGACTATTCGCACATTATGAAGCTTATGACATACAGACACAAACACCTTGCCATACTTTTATCACAGGCATTTTGTCGCAATTATCATCTCTGCAGTACAACAGGCAAGTCCATTGTCCTAACTCGTCGATTAACTGATCATTTACCAGCATTTGGTATCAGGCAATATACTACACAAAAAAGCTCGGGCCGGATATCGCTACTCCAGCCCGAGCTTTTTAATAACGCTCATATACAAACCACTGCAAGACAGGTGACATCAGAAATGGATAAACGACTTCTTTCTGACATCACCTCCAAAAGTATCATGAGCTCCGCAATTCGAATGCAATAAAGAAGCGATTGTTACCTCTTAGTACCTGAAGCAGCATGGATTCGCCGGGTTCCATCTCTCCAATCACCTCATGAAAATCTGATACCGAAGTAATCCGCACCCGGTTAAGCGCAAGAATCACATCTCCTTGCTGAAGTCCGTTTTCAGCAGCCGGACTGTTACGGTCTACATCTTCGACGACTACCCCATCGATATTGCCCGGCAGGCGCAGTTGTTCGGCAATATCACGGGTTAGTTCCGTAACGGAAAATCCGATAATCTCGCGCACTTCTTCCTGATCGGCTACAGCCAGATCCTCATGGGGATACTCACCAAGAGTGACCTCAAGTTCCATCTCCTCACCATCCCGAATAATGGTCAGTGTTATTTCGGTGCCTGGCATTTTCTCTGCCACTTTCCTGCGGAAATCGGAACTGGATTCAATAGCACGTCCGTTGAAAGCAATAATAACATCCTCGGTTTGAATACCTGCTTCTTCAGCAGGTGAATCACTCAATGCTTCACTTACAATAACCCCCCGAGCTTCCGGCAAATCAAGTGCACGTGCCAAACTCTCATCAACCGGCTGAAAGTTAATACCTATATAGCCACGGACCACCCGGCCGGTTTCAATAATGGATTCCATAACATTTTGTGCCATCCTACTGGGGATTGCAAACCCAATTCCCTGGAAACCACCTGATTGAGATGCAATAGCGGTATTAATACCGACCAGTTCACCTCTCATGTTGATCAGTGGTCCACCGGAGTTACCACGGTTAATAGCCGCATCGGTCTGTATAAAATTTTCATACCCTTCACGTCCCAGGATATTCAGATCCGACCGGCCTTTGGCGCTGACAATTCCCTGGGTTACCGTATGTGCCAACGCTGAACCCAATGGACTCCCGATTGCCATTACCATTTCTCCAACCTGAAGTTGCTCACTATCTCCAAATTCCATGTATGGAAGATTTTCAGCCTCAATCTTTAACACAGCAACATCGGTATTGGGATCAGACCCCACTACCTCTGCCGGTATCTCTTCCTGATTGATAAGCGTTACTTTGATGGTATCTGCCTGGGCAATAACATGATGGTTGGTGAGGATATATCCATCTTCAGAAACAATGACTCCAGAACCCAGTCCACGTTGCTGATACTCACGCTCCTGACCTTCCTCGCGGTCGCGGAAAAACGGATGATCCCGAAATGGGCCAAAGTCAAATAGTGATCCACGGGAACGGGTACGAACTGTTCTTTCTGTAGACACCATTACAACGGTTGGTTTGGCGACATCAGCCAGATTTACCATGGCACTGTTGAAACGAGTTAGCAGATCGGTCGCGTCATCGTTCAGTTCCATTGGCACATCTTCCGCGCCACGATCAAACTGATAGGGGGTGTCACCCGCCCCTTCCATCCCCATTGGAAAACGAATGATCAAAAAAACAAGCACTATGGTCAGCGCAGTTGCAAACTTGGAATAATTAGTTTTCATGCTTTTACTCCTGGTATAACATTGTGATTGGTTATAAAGTGGTTTCCTGTATAAAACACACTGGAGCATTGATTTATTGTAGGTCTGTCATATTTCCATCACTCATAAAAAACTGCAAAAAATTGCTTTTTTAACACGTTTATTTCGCTGATATTTGCTTTATTACACATCGTCATAATAACCACGAATTGTCACTTTACTACCGAAACAGACACGTATGGCACATTTAGAACCTGTCTTGGACCAGATCATTGATCAACTTTCCCAGGAAGAGGAACTGATCGCAGAGGCACGTCTGCCGACGATCAATAAACTGACCCAATACATCCATAACAAACAGCAGTCTTCAAAAAAAGTCCGTCTCAACTTTATTTGCACACACAACTCCCGCCGTAGTCAAATAGCCCAGATTTGGGCACACACTGCTGCTGTGGCATATCAGATTCCGCATGTAGAGACCTACTCCGGCGGAACCGAAGCCACCGCGTTTAACAACTGGGCTGTAAGAGCCATGAATACCCTTGGTTTCCGTATTGAAGCGCGTCAAGATACCGGAGAAGATCAAAATCCCGCCTATGAAGTACGTATCGGTACAGGTCTCCCGTCCCTAACCTGCTATTCCAAAAAATTTGACGAAATACTGTCACCGGACACCCCCTTTGCTGCTGTTATGACCTGCTCGGACGCCGACCAGAATTGTCCATTGGTACCGGGTGCGGAGTTAAGGATTCCTCTGACTTTCGATGATCCCAAACAATTTGACGGTTCCGGCCGCGAGCAAAAAGAGTATCTGAAGACAGCCCTCCAGATAGGCCGGGAAATCATCTATGCCTTCCGCCAGGTTTCAATCTGAAAAAAAAGCCCGGCAAATGATTCATTATCAATGCCGGGCCCTCCACTCATAATCGGCGGACAAGCAAATTACTTAATCTTGATCTGCTTATTCACCTGCTTTTCTTTCTTTTCGATATCAAGTTTCAAGACACCGTCTTCAAAACGTGCATCAATTTTGTTCTGATCAATATTATCAGGAAGCATTACGGATCGCTCGAATTTACCATAGCGTGTTTCCGTAAGATGATGCTTCGTTTCTTTTTCTTCTTTTTCTTCTTTACGTTCGCCGGTTATGGTCAATCGGCGATCTTGTAAATCCACATTGATGTCATCCTTATTCATTCCAGGCAGCGCAACATGGACATGGTAATGACTTTCATCTTCTGTTATGTCTAAACTGGGTACAAACATACGCCCAGTGTCGCTGGCAACAACATCATTAAAGAAATCATCCAAAACACTGGAAAATCTGCGTGGAGTTGGATAATCCATTTCTCTCATCGGGTTATATCGGGTAATAGTCATAACTACCTCCATTTTTTTGTATTGTTCATTTGTTATGTCTTCACCCCTGTATATTACAAAGCACGTGCCAACAAGAGATTTCTGCCAAAATTGAACGATTGATAGCCCAAATATTCAGACCTGTGCCACAAGTTTGTCATACATGTGACAAGACTCTGGTAATACTCTGACACTGTTTCATAGCCGCAGGTGATGGGACATGAAATGGGATTTCATGCCTGCGACTTTCTGTGATTTTTACCCGTATTACTTTTTATTCCAGGTAGCTTTCCATTCCTTGGTGATAAGAAAAGCCATCTCCAGACTTTGCTGATAGTTGAGACGCGGATCACAAAACGTCTTATAGTTTCGCTTCAATCCATCTGCTTTCAAACCCTCGGCTCCACCTACACATTCTGTGACGTTATCTCCGGTAAGCTCCAGATGCACCCCTCCCAAGAATGATTTCTCGTTACGATGCACCTCAAACGTCTGCTTGATCTCACTTAAAATATCGTCAAAACTCCGTGTTTTTATATCATCCTCCGTTGGGAATGTATTACCATGCATCGGATCACAGCTCCAAACCACACGCAATCCGGCATCATTCACAGCCTTTATAAGTCCGGGCAACAATGTAAATACATTATCTTTTCCCATTCGTGTGATCAGAACTATTTTACCCTCGGTGTTATCGGGATTCAGTTTTTGAATCAATTTGACAATTTCATCATTCTCAAATGGAGGGCCAACCTTAATTCCTACGGGGTTTCGAATTCCTCTGAAGTATTCGACATGTGCACCATCCAGGTTCCTGGTCCGGTTACCTAACCACGGCATGTGGGTGCTTAAATTATACCACCCTTTATTATGAGGCACCTGGATCGTTTGGGCTGAATCGTAATACAGGTTCAAGGCTTCATGCGAGGTATGGAACCGCACCTGCCGCATGGCATCGATCTCTTTGTTGGATATCGTCTCCACAAAACGGACCGCGTTGTTGATGGAGTAAACCATCGACTCATACTCTTTGTAATATTTGTTGTGCCGCATGAAATCGAGTTCCCAGTATTCCGGGTGATTCATGTTGGCAAAGCCCTTGCCCTCCGTAAGAGAGCGGATAAAATTGAGAGTCAATGCCGACAGCTTGTAACCTTCCAACAAACGTTTGGGATTGGTAAGACGGGCGTCATCGTCTTTTTCTATTCGATTAAACAGATCCCCGCGATACGTTGGTAAATCCAATCCATCCACCTTCTCAGTAGGATTGGAACGTGGCTTTGCATACTGCCCTGCAATCCTGCCGACACGAATCACCGGTATTCCCATCTCATGGATGAGGATAAAACTCATCTGAAGCAATACCTTAAGGAGGTTTACGGTCTGTGGTGCGTTGCAGTTTTCAAACACTTCGGCACAATCTCCTCCCTGCAACAGAAAGGCCTCCCCTTTTGTAGCCAGAGCCATCTGCTCTCGCAAATCCTCTACCTCCCAGGAATTCACAAGAGGCGGATAACCACTTAATTCTTTATAGACTTGTTCTAAAAGCGCTTTATCTTCGTATTCCGGAAGTTGTTTTACAGGATAATCCTGCCAGGAAGTCGGACTCCAATTCTGGATAGATTCTTTTTCCACCGTCACTTATAAGTTTATCATTTGTGAGTAAAAAATATTCTACTGTATGCCAAAAACGCCGAACGCCAGGGGAAACGTATCAATTTCCTTCTCCATATATCCGTCTGACCGCATACTGTCGATATCAGTATAAAATACTGAACCCCAATAAAAATATGTGATTTTCAAAACCACCCGTCGTATGGCCCTCGACGCACAATATAAAAATAAAAAAACCCCGAACCTGAACTCAATTCCAAAAATGTGAATTGATACAGGCCGGGGCAACAATGATTCCGGATGGTGATCCGGAACTATCCGTTGAAGTGTAGGAGATTACTCTTTTTTATTTTCTTCGTCATCATCCACAACTTCAAATTCAGCATCTTCGGTATCTGCTTGTTCACCGGATGCTTCCGAGTCAGGGGACTCTGTCTGTTCACCAGAATCACCTTCTTGATCAGCCGCACCACCCTGGGCTTCTTGTTGTGCCTGGTACAACTCGGTAGACGCATCTGACCAAGCCTTATTGAGCTCTTCGATAGCTCCATCAAGTTCATCCACTTTTTGTTCTTTGTGGAGATTTTCCACTTTTTCAAGAGCTTGCTGGATGTTGGTCTTATTCTGTTCGGAGAGCTTTTCCCCGAATTCGTCCAGTTGCTTTTTCGTGGAGAAGATGAGACTGTCGGCTTTGTTGAGAGTTTCAACCTGTTCACGAGCCTTTTTATCCTCTTCGGCATGTTCCTCAGCCGCATTTTTCATCTTTTCGATCTCGCCTTCAGACAGACCGGAGCTGGCTTCGATTCGGATACTTTGCTCTTTGCTGGTGCCTTTATCCTTGGCACTCACACTCAACACGCCGTTGGCGTCTATATCAAAAGTAACCTCAATTTGTGGTATTCCTCTCGGTGCCGGCGGAATACCATCAAGATGGAATCGACCCAGGGAGCGATTGTCTTGTGCTTTAGCTCTTTCACCCTGGAGTACATGAATTTCCACACTTGACTGATTGTCGGCAGCCGTTGAAAAAGTCTCGGTTTTGCTGGTCGGAATCGTGGAATTGGCCTCAATTAAGCGAGTCATCACACCGCCCAGAGTTTCAATACCAAGCGTCAATGGATTCACATCCAACAGAACCACATCCTTGACATCACCTGAGAAAACGCCACCCTGAATAGCAGCGCCTACTGCCACTACTTCGTCCGGATTTACACCCTTACTCGGCTCTTTTTCAAAGAAATCTTTAACGACTTCCTGAATTTTGGGAATCCGGGTTGATCCACCAACCAGTATGACCTGATCAATTTCGTTCTTTTTGAGCTTGGATCCTTTCAGTGCATTTTCACATGGTTTCAATGTTCTTTGCACCAGATCCTCTACCAACTGCTCAAACTTGGCCCGGGTTATGTCAATGCTCAAATGCTTGGGCCCTTCGCTGTCGGCAGTAATAAAAGGCAGATTAACATTCGTTTTCTGTGAACTCGAAAGTTCTACCTTGGCTTTCTCGGAAGCATCACGGAGACGTTGCAGTGCCATGGCATCCTTTTTCAGATCGATACCATCGGTTTTCTTGAACTCATCAGCGAGATAATTCATGATGCGGTCATCAAAATCATCACCCCCCAGATGGGTGTCGCCATCGGTGGATTTTACTTCAAAAACGCCATCGCCAAGCTCGAGAATGGATATATCAAACGTACCGCCACCGAGATCATACACAGCGATGGTCATGTTCTTATCCTTTTTATCAAGACCATATGCCAGGGATGCAGCAGTGGGTTCGTTGATGATACGCTTGACTTCCAGTCCGGCTATTTTTCCGGCTTCCTGTGTTGCTTTTCGCTGAGCATCGTTGAAGTAAGCCGGTACCGTAATAACCGCCTCGTTTACTTTTTCACCCAGGTACTCCTCCGCGGTTTGTTTCGCTTTTTGAAGAACCATGGCTGAAATTTCCTGAGGCGCATAGGATCTGTCACCGATATCAACCCTTGCAGTACCATCGTCTGCTTTAACAATCTTGTAAGAGACTGTTTTTTGCTCGGATTGAATTTCATCATAAAATCGACCCATAAATCGCTTGATAGAAGTTATGGTCTTTTCCGGATTTGTAATGGCCTGCCTTTTTGCCGGAGCCCCGACCAGGCGCTCTCCATCCTTGGTAAATGCCACTACAGATGGCGTGGTACGGCCCCCTTCTGCGTTTTGGATGACAACAGGTTCGTTGCCTTCCATTACTGATACGCAAGAGTTGGTTGTTCCTAAATCTATTCCAATAATCTTACCCATAATAAATTGTCCTTCGTCTTTTTTGGATTAACATTCGTGAAGCAACATTCTCGTTTACTTTCACTCCACTAAAGAACAACAACAATGCCAACTAAGGGAACACCCGAATATTCTGCCTTATTGTCATAAATAACTTCTAAAACTGCGACATACTGACCAAGTCTTCCCAAAACCCGGGATAAGAAACGGCCGCCGCCTCGGCATTATGAATTTCTGACACCTGCTCAGCGCATAAAGACAATATGGCAGCCGACATGGCAATTCGATGATCGTGCCGGCTTTCAAACGTACCAGCCAATGGGCGTCGGTCAGGATCGCCTGTTACAATCAATCCGTCCTTCTGGCTTAATACAGGTACTCCAGCTTTAGTTAGCATCTGCTCCATGGCAGCCAGGCGGTCACTCTCTTTGAAACGTAGTTCCTCCGCTCCGGAAATGCGGGATTCTCCCCTGGCAAAAGCCATCGCTACTGCAAGTACCGGAAGTTCATCTATGGCGTTGGGAATCTCGGCCGGCCCGATATCAACCGCTTTTAATGGAGCATATCGCACCCGGATATCAGCTATTGGCTCAGACCCGGAATTACGTTCGTTGGTGATCCCGATGTTTGCACCCATCCTTCTTAGTATGTGGAGTGCGGCGCAGCGAGTCGGGTTCACTCCGGTTGCAGGCAAAAACATGTCAGAACCTTTACATATCGAAGCAGCTACCAACCAGAAGGCTGCCGCTGAAAAATCTCCCGGTATTTCCAGGTTTTGCGGCGGAATCACCTGGGCCCGACTGCTCTCGATAATGTGGTTCTGTTGTTCTTGTTTCACCGGAAGACGAAGCATCATCTCGGTATGGTTACGGCTACAAACCGATTCAATAACTCGCGTGGGGGAGTCACCGAAGAGACCGGCCAGAAGTACGCACGACTTCAGTTGTGCACTGGGAACGGGTAACGGAAATGTGATCGGACGAAAAGGTTCGGTTCTGTGAATCTGAAGCGGAGGATAACCGCCAGCCGAAGATTCCACGACAGCCCCCATCTTTACAAGGGGATCCATGATTCTTTTCATTGGACGAGAAGAAAGAGAAGGATCGCCGGTGAGTGTTGCCGGAACTCCGGAGCCGGCAATAATTCCGGACAGCATGCGCATCACGGTTCCCGAATTACCACAATCAATCTTCTGATGCGGTGAACAGATATTCTGGCGACCGACCCCATCCACAGTGACAACGCTTCCCTTATGTTCAACCCGTGCTCCCAACTGCTCCACACATCGAAGCGCCGTAACAGGATCGTCAGCCAGCGGATAATTCGAAATAGTTGACCTTTGCTCGGCAAGCAGCGAGAAAAGCGCCGCCCTCTGGGCTATGGATTTATCCGGTGGAAGATGAAGGGTTCCATTAAGGCAATTTACAGGTGAAACAGATTGAATCATTGGAATTACTTACAAGCCTTAATTAAGTCGCCGTGCAGCCCTTTCGGCATATTCGGTTTCAGGAAAACGATTCATAATATCACGCAGGGTCTGCTCAGAGCGTCCTCGCTGCCCCATTTCCCGATAGGTATCGGCCGTTGCAAGCATTGCTTCTGCGACCCATTCATCATAAGCCTCATACAATACATTCACCTTTGCATAAGCCTCAATAGCCTCCTCGTAATTATTACGATTCTGCTCGAGTTTGCCAAGCAGGAACATAGCCTCGGCCCCTCTTTCGAGAGTATTGTTTTCGGCAACCTGACTCAGATAGCGCTCAGCATCCAAATATTGTCCTCGTTCCAGTGCTACACGCCCTTTGCCAATCAGGGCCGGTTCGTATCCGTCCCGCCGCTGCAGCGCTCGGTCGTAAGAATCTTCGGCACTTCCTGTCCTGTTCTGCGCCAGATACGCATCGCCCAGAGCCGCCAAAGTCTCTACCTGCAGGCGGCCTTCATGTTGAATCAACCGTTCCAGTGCAATAACAGCCTCCTCATACCCTCCACGCTCGTACTCCAGCCTGCCAACATGCAGTAATGCAGGATCGAATCGATCCGATCCCGGGTAATCCGCTACAATATTCCAGAAGGCCGAGACCGCTTCGCCGTATTCACCCATAATTTCGTACGCTTCTCCTATACTGTACCATGCCTCGGGAATCATGGTCTCGTTAGTTGTTACGCGGATATAGTGGCGGAATGAGGATATCGCCTCTTGATACTCTCCTGCCTGCATCAGGTTTTGTGCCTGCCGAAAACGAAGCTGATCTGCCGTGCCTGTTTGCGGATGTTGATTGAGAAAATCTTCAAGAACTTCCAGACTCGTGTCTTCTTTTCCACCCGCCATCTGAGCAAACTGGATCCCCTGAACGGCATCGACAACATATTCACTTTCAGGATACTCATCCAGTATGAGTCGATAGGCATTGATGGCCTGCTCATAATTTCCGGCATTGTAAAACGCATCTCCAATTTGATATTGTGCCCGGGCAGCCCAAACCGATTCGGGGTATCTGTTGATCAGTGAATGAAACTCCTCGATAGCTTGATCGTAATTCCCCACTTGAAAATAAATATACCCTATATTGTACTGTGCCTGTTCACGTAGCTGGCTTGATGGAAAGACCCTGGGCAACCTTCTGAAATTACTCACCGCGTCGAAAGACTGGTTTTTTCTGAAGTAACTGTTAGCCATCTGAAATATGGCATAATCTCCGCCAGTGGCCTCTGTTGTCACACGTTCATAACTGGCGATGGCATCTTCGTATCTCCCCAAGGCATAGTAGGAATCACCCAGCCGGAGCCTGGTGTCCACATCGTAAGGAAATAGTGCTCTCGGGGGCGGCTCGTGTTCGCGGTCAAATCTTTGGAAATAAATGGCAGCCTGCTCATACTGCTCCCTTTTAAATGAGCACCAGCCAAGTGAATAAACAGCGGCACCAACAAATCGATGATCCGGATATTCATCCACAAATTGTTCAAAGTTCGTTTGGGCTTGTTGCCAACGCTCAAGATTATAATAGCTATCCGCGCTCCAAAAAAGGGCCTCTGCAGCCAGACTGCCGGATGGATGATCCCGGTAAACTTCCTGGAATGCCTGCGCTGACTCCGAATATGCCCGATTCTCATAGAGAACCCAGCCACGTTGAAATTCTGCCTGTCTTTTCATTTCAGGATCAACATCAACAGATGCACTTGCAACCTCGAAGGCCTGAACAGCACGCGTAAACTCGTTATTGGCAAAATAGGCCTCGCCAAGCAGTGAGTAGATACTCCCCGGATCCTCCAATTCATAGTCACCACGAACCAGATGTTGCAGGACCTGTATAGCCATCTGATTGCGGTCCAGCTCAAAAGCCGTCAGTGCCCACTCGTAATAAGCCTTTTCGACCCAAAAGCCTTCCGTGTACTTATCTCCGAATCTATCAAAAGCTTCAAGTGCAAGGTCATACCGGCCGCTAAGTTTACGGTTAACAGCTTCATAGTACAACGCTTTACGAGCCAGTTCATCTTCGCCCAGAGCAGCTTCAGCAAAAGCATCAGCTGCCCAATGGTAAACTTGCTGCTTGTGATAAACCCACCCTAATCCATAATGAGCAGGGCGTGCTTGCATCTCATCTTCGCTCTCGTTGATATACCTGCGATAATGAGTAGCAGCACGATCAAATTCACCAAGGTAGTTATGGCTTTCAGCTATCAGTAAAATGGCCTTCAACAAGGCCTCTTGTTCCAGATAGGAAAGCTCGCTTTCGAGAGCCCGGATAGCCTCCCTGTACTCTTCCTGACGATAATACATCTCACCCAAAGCCGTACCCACCTGCCTGGTGACAGCCCGGTTGGGGTATCGCTCCCTGAGTTCTTCAAAAATCCGGGCCGACCTGTCAAAATCCTCCTTTTCCAAAAATATGCCAGCTTTGGCATAAAGCGCTCTGGGAGCCCATTCTGAATCCGGATAATCGTCAGCCAGCACCCGGAACAATACAGCAGAAGTATCGGTCCTTTCCATTTTATCGGCCGACTCCGCCATCCAGAACAAAAACGCTACCTTTTTTGATTCAACCCTTTCGGCATCAAATGCGCGGTTGTAGTAATTAAGTGCTTTTTGATACTCTTCTTGTTGGTAAAACCTGGATGCCAAATCATCCAGCACGCGTGTAGCATACTTTCCCGAGGGATAATATTGCAAAAAACGAAGGACATGTTTTTCCCGGTCAAGTGAGTCCAGGGCAACCCGGGACAATGTCAGATAAAACCAGGCATCCTCATGTAAAGAGCGTTCCGCGTCCCGGTCCAGATAACGTTCAAAATATTTCGCGGCCTGGCGATACAGGCCCTCCTCATACAGGCTTTTGCCCTTTTCATACTCATGATGAACCGGAGGCGAAACAAACTGTGCTTTTGCATCGCAAATCATGCCCGGGATACCGGCTGCCAAAATAATAGAGATAATAAAAAAACTAACGGCTTTCATCCTTTCCGGATTATTTCTTAATAAGACCTTGGAATATAGTAATAGAACCAGAATAGTGCTTCCAAAGAATAACGATGAGGCCGATAAAATTATGCAGGCAAGTTGAAATCAAACGATCCAAACCACCTGACAAGTTTCCTCGTCCAGCCGGCCGTTTTTCTTTTATTACATATTGAGAAAATGTATCAACTCGTCGGCCCGTTGTTCGTATCGCTTGTCATCTTCCCTATCTGTACTTTGTGCATCCACAATATATTCATGTCGCCGCAAAGCCGCCATGATACGGGTAGGATCCGTGAGGTTTAGTTTTATGGAGATCACATAGAAAGGATGATTACCACGAGGAGATTCCACACTCAGGCCAATAATTAACCCGCCTTCGGCTTCTATGATCCTCACAACCTGGGAAAGGGTGAAATCACGCTCCTCGAAATGTATGGTGATCAGCGAACCGTGCTCGGTGAAATTCATGGATTGCACTATCTGGTCAAACAAAAAAATGCGTTCGACAACCCCCAGATAACCCTGGTCCTTATCAACAACCGCAATCAGATCCAATTTATGCTTGACCATCAGCCTGGTTGTTTCAAATACATTCTGCTCCGGATCAGCTACCACCGTGTCTCTCTCGCGAAGATGTAAAACGCTGTCGATTTCGGTATTATGATGTTCCACTGCCCGGCGCTTGAGCATACCGATAAAACGCTGAGTTGTTTGATCTACAACCGGCATGACAACATGACCGCCCTCCCTCATTGCATCCAGTGCTTCCCGGGCGGTATCCGTAGCCCGTAATGGCTTTACTGAATCAGATATTACATCGCGAATCAACATGGTTGTTCTCCATTAGCTGGTTCCAACTCCTCCTGTCTTGCACTGATTTTACTCAAAGTGTCATTGAGTTTACCCAGGTGTTTTTTATGAAGTCGGCAGGTCAGGTAAATGGAATCCTCATCATAGTGTTCCTTATCTATCTCAGCCACTTCATGCAAATATGATACCACATGATACTCCTTTATCGGTAATACAATTTTGCGATATAAATAATTTCTTTCAACGCGATTTTTTATCTCCGTTCGAATATCGTCCAGGCCCATTCCTCTTAGTGCCGAAACAAACACCCCATCTGGATAATCATCTTTCAGTCCTGCCAGTTCAAGCGAGTCAGAAACTCTGTCCACCTTATTAAAAACCATGATGACCGGCTTTTGATCGGCATCCAGCTCTTTCAGTGTTTCATTGACGGTTTGAATATACTCTTCTCTCAAGGACGAAGAGACATCAACAACATGAAGAAGCAAGTCGGCTTCACGTATTTCATCAAGTGTCGACTTGAAGCTTTCTACCAGATGATGTGGCAACTTACGTATAAAGCCGACCGTATCAGATAGTAGCACTTCTTCCTGGTCAATTTCAAATCGTCTGACTGTTGCATCCAGCGTGGCAAACAATCGATTTTCTGCAAACTGTCTGGTATCGGTAACAGCATTCATCAATGATGATTTTCCGGCATTCGTATAACCGACTAAAGCTACCCGAAGCGACTCTTCCCGTCCCTGGCGTTGCACTTGACGTTGTTGGTCCAGTTTTTCCAGCTTTTTTTTCAGCACTGATATACGTCGGCTGATCAACCTGCGGTCCGTTTCAATTTGTGTCTCTCCCGGCCCTTTTGTGCCGATTCCACCTTTTTGCCGTGACAAGTGAGTCCAATAACGCGTCAAGCGAGGCAAAAGATACTGTAACTGAGCCAACTCAACCTGGGTTTTGGCAGCCGCAGTTTTAGCACGGGAGGCAAAAATATCCAGTATAAGTCCGCTGCGGTCCAAAACTTTTGTTTCTGTCGCCTTTTCAATATTCCGAGCCTGGGTGGGAGTCAGATCATCATCAAAAATCACAGCATCCGCTTTATCGGACTTCATGGCCTGTTTTACTTCATTTAATTTACCTTTTCCGATGTAGGTACTGACATCAGGCCGTGGTTTATGCTGAAGAATTTTTTTTACGGTTTGCCCGCCTGCGGTGTCCGTGAGTAATTCCAGTTCCGCCAAATACTCCTCAGCCCGTAATTTATCCGTGTTGCCGCCATATATTCCGACAAGCACCGTGCGTTCTTTCTCGCTGATATTCGTTTTAAGCTCGTTATTCAAAAAAGTAATCCGTTACGTAAAGTTATCTAATGGTCATCACTATTTGAGTTGCTCAATCCATACGTCTTCAAACTCCCCGAGACTAAATCGGCGATCCAGTTTTTTTCTAAGGATACCAGAGAATGAGACCCGCTTATCCTGAGGCACTTCCAACTCAAGTCTTATGGTTCGTGTCTGAGAATCAGGAGCCGTTTCAGGATAAAAAAAGGCATAACTCTTACTTCTTCCGTTGTTAACCTCCACATAATCCAAAATCCTGCTCCAGGCAACAGTCTGGGACGGATCGTTTACATTTTTTACAATGCCGTGATCTGTCACGAATCTTTTCGACATCAAATAACTTGTTATCAGCCAATTTGCTCCAATCCAGTTATAGCAGACCGCGGGAACAAGATAGGCATGATGCTGGCCGGCTACTACCAGCCCCGTCACCCCTACAGAGAAAACAAGGAAAACCGTGGAGAAAAGAGGATAACCAAACAGTTTGCCAGATTTCCAGGAAATTTCCACATTGCGCAGCCGCAATGCATTAGACAAGGTAACCATCATCAGCACGGTGGTGCCGAGAGTGAATAGAGCAAGAATAAAAAGATGAATTGTATATATGTGTGGCATACGCAAACCCTGTTAATCAGCTGAACGTTCAGCTCTGTATTGTTTAGAAATAATGCATTCTGCGACTAAAAAAGCAAGAGCCAACCAAATAAACCAGCTCCATATCTCCCTTCCGAAACTGATGGATGCCATTTCGGATCGTATCTCCGTATCGCTGTAACCAGCGACATCAATGACTCCCGCCAGTGGAAGACGATCATTTAAAAAAGATTCCGTTTCTTGTACGGTTAACGAAGTAAAATCCGATTCCGATATATGCTGATTTACAGCAATAGTATATTCCTGGTCATCGATTTTGAGCTCCAGCCATCCGGGTGTCCACTCACTGGCGGTGTAATGAACCCTGACACCCTCCCCAGTAACAGCAGTCTCAGGCCGGATCTGATCCCCATTTAACGTCAAATATGCTTCCGTACCAAAATCTCCAACATGTTCATCAAACGGTCTGCCAAGGATATGTTCTTTCATACCTCCATCCTCCCATGCTACGGCAAATAGCAACAACCGATGAACCAATGGGGCAAAAATGGGTTTCACAGCCAAATCTGACCATCCGGGGCCAATCCCCATGGTACCAACAAGGATTATACCCTCTCCAACAGCCTGACGTACAAAGAGTGGCTCCCCCAGGTTGGTCCGCAAGAGGGTATTACTGCCGGACGATCCCTGGGATTCATACCTCCAATGATGATAAATAGAGGGCATATCGATACGAAGATCCTCATCTAAGTGACTTTCAAAAACATCCTCTATCAGTAAATGACCCTCGGAGAGTGGTTCAAGTGAGGCAACCTCCTCCAAACGTCCATACGTACCCCGCATTCCGGTAAACGAACCGGCCTGAAATCCTGCCAAAAACCGATTATAGTGTTCCATATCAGCTTTCTCGGAGGGTAGTAAAAAAATCCCCCGGCCCTGCTGAACCAACTGCACCAATTCGGCATGAAGAAATTCGGGAATACGCTCGATATCCTCGAAAAGTAATGCATCGAATTCGTCAAGGTCATATTCGCGTATATGCTGAATATCGGTTTCATCCGTATTGATACCGGTACCCGTTTCCGAGAGGGCGCTCAATAGCGGCCAAAGGTATGAGTGGTTTGATGCATCTTCTCCTTCATCATGGACAAGCAGCACATTCCGGCTTTCCGGAACCTCTAAAGAGAAGTAACGTCTATGGTCAAAGGTGTAGGTGCCTCCCTCCAACACGGCCATACCCTTTACCGTGCCATGCGACCCGGGAATCACTTCAAACAAGAGTTCCTCCTCCTCATCGGGTTCAAGGTTAAGTTCGTACTGTCCGATACGTTCTCCGTCTATTTCCATGCTGAGATAGGAGTTATACACCGGCTGATCTCCGAAGTTTCGAACCGTCACCGCTACTGCTGCCGGTACCCCGTCTACAAGAATTTGATCCTCAATCTCTACTTCGGTGACAGCAACATTCTGAAATGTATCATTTCCAATTTTAATAAATGTGACAGGAAACCCGTTCTCACTTACATCCTCATCAAACGGATCTTCCAGCTTATCCAGCTGAGTCTTCCGGGCATCCGATATCCAGTATATACTCCCGGATTCACCTGGCTCATCTGCAATACGATCACGGATATATGACATTCGTTGGGAAGGATAAGCACCTTTGTTTACCGCCTCCAGCTGATCCAGAAAGTTCAATGCTTCGGCAGTCCGCATCAGTCGTCCGGAGTCAAGCTGTCCATGAGAAGGGACGATCAAAAAACGTGTTCCATCATCCGACTGTTCTATGATCTCCGTGGCTACACGCAGAGCCTGATCCATGTACGGTCCGGCTTCGTCAACTTGCATCATGCTTGGGCCATTGTCGATCATAACAGCTACTACGCTACTTTGCTGTCCGGTACCGAACCAACCGGCCACCTCAGAAGGGATAAAAGGTCGTGCCAATGCGATGACCAGCATGGATATAGCTAAAATCCTTGTAAGTAACAGCAAATAGCGTTTTAGATTCAGGCGGCGAATGGTTGATTTCTGCAACTCCTGAAAAAAAGCCAGGGTTGAAAAAGCAACTTTTTTGGGTTTCCGAAAATTAATGAAATGAATAATTACCGGAATGGCGACAGCCCCCAATGCCACAAATAAGAATGGATTCAAAAAACTCATTCAAAAATTGATATTTTATGATCGACAACAACCATTTAATCAACGTCATACCGTTACAGGTATTTCCCAATTATTCCATATGATAGTAAGATCATCTCATATATCACTGATATTTTTATTTTTTTTCCTCTCTATCGCAGGTTGTTCCGGCCAACTTGAGGAAAATAACTGGCTCGCCACTATCCCGGCAGAAAGCCCGATTATTACACTTCATCACGATGCCCATTTTACCGGGGTACTGAAAGATAGTGATGGACTTTTGCCAGAAGAACTTTCTGATATTGAGATCGGCAGGATTATCCAGATGCGTGACAGGCTACCATCTTCCATTCCAATAATAGCCACCGCATTTTATCCAACCGGATCTCACGAATTGCAACCGATATTTGTTCTGCGGGATACCGGATCAGGGCTTGAACACATTGCATCCAGGCTTCAAAAAGATTACGCCGAAAATCACTATTCCTTCAAAGGACATCGTATCCACATACTACATCTGGACAACTATCAACTTTATGCTACACAGTTAAGCGAATGGATTCTCTTAAGCAGGAACAGTGCGGCAATCGAAAACGGCATACTTACCTACACCGGAGATCACCAGGAGATCAACCTGAGTGAAGCACAGCTTCAAGACGGGGATTACATAGTTAACACTCCCGCCATCGAAAAATGGCTCGGTTTGCTGGCGGCTCCCAGGTACTTGCCAAGATTTGACAGGATTCTGGACGGGACCGGTGCAGCCGTACTCACTACTTCCCGGGAGAATTATGACTCGGAACTCTACAATGGATCTTTGAGTGGAAATATCCCGTTAAATGAAGGGAACCTCTCCGCGTTTGTCAGGGCTATCTCCGCCGAACCCGCAACCTCCGACCTTGACCGGTACATTCCCAGGGATGCCGCCTTTTTCACCATGTATCAGAATGATCCCGATCCCGAAGCACCACTTGAACTCGAACCCACCGGACCTCTGGATTCTTTGTTCCTAAATGATCCGGAGTTACTCCAAAGTTTTGCAGCGACGATGGATACACCTGCAGCATATGCAACTTTTGAGCCCAGCGGCTTTTTATCAGCTGGAGAGAGTCTGATTTTGCGAAGACTGGAGGAGGGGGACACCTTTATCAGGCTTTTAGAAAATCTTGAACAAGATGGTTTAATAGAAGTGAATGATGGTATCTACAATATCCGCAGCAGGCTGTTATCGCGCTTGATAGGCGGCCCCCTGGGACATTTTAGTGATTTTTATATCAGCCGCTCTGCTGGCGTGGCAGTTTTAACGCAGCGCCCTGGCTTGGCACGCCGGGTTGATCAGGATCGCCGTCGACGTGCGGTTTATTTTTTTGATGATGATTATATCGAAGCCAGGCAACAGCATCCGGAAGCGTTCAGCGTGTGGAGTTATACACGTGTCCCCTCCTTGATGAACTACCTCGAACCCATGTTGAATCCGGTAAACCATGCTTCATACCTGGCATCACTTAGCAATATTATTACCTTAAGTCTTACGAGAAATGAGGACGAACTTTCCCTTAAAATGGACTCCTACTTCAGTGAGGACCGTACTGAGCCGGTAAGGGATCTCTGGGTTCATAATTTAAGAGGAGCCCGAATTACGGGAAAACCCACTTTGGCTAATATACTTGGAGGTGGGCAGGAAGAATTAATTATTGCCACCGATGACAATAATATACATGGAGTCGCTTCCGACGGAACCAGCTTTCTCAACACCAATACCGGCACTGATCAACCTGTTGGCTCCCCGGTGGCATACGATTGGTATGGTAATAATCAATATGCCATACTAATTGCAGCAGGTGACAAAATATATGCCTGGAATGCCCGCGGAATTCCACTTCCCAACTTTCCTGTAAATATGGATGAACAGATCACGACTTCACTTGTGCTGGCAGATGTTTCCATGAATGGCCGACCTGAAATGATCGTTACCACAGCAGACCGTAAAGTGCACGTACTGGATCAACGTGGTCGGAATATTGATGGCTGGCCCCAGGATGTCAATGTCCAGGTCACCGCCCCCCCTTCATTTCAATCTTTGCACGGTGAAAACAGTGTATGGGTCACCGCCGGCAATGGACTGTTTGCATTCAGTCCCCAGGGAAACCGTCGCGATCCTTTTCCGGTTTTCATCGAATCTGACCTGGGTCCTATTACTTTTCACGAAGATCATATACTTGCGGGTGCCGCTGATGGCCATCTGTATTCCATCGGAAATACCCCGCTTTTTGCCGATTCGCTTGCAATCGCCATGAATGAAAATGACACACCGGAGCAAGAAAACAATGGATTACAGATACAGCGTATCTATGTTGACGATTCACCGATTCTGAACAAGCCAATTGTCGAAAGTTTGACCGTATCGGAAAGCAGTGGTCAAAACATAACGGAACCAATGATCGGCCTCCAGACACTGAATGGCAATCTATTTCTGATCAATGAGGCGGGACAACTACGGTTGACGCGAAATATGGGTCAGCAATCCGCCGAATATGACAATATGATGATCACGGATGTCAATGGAGATGGCAATCTGGAGATTGCGGCCATATCCAACACGGGAAGGCTCTATGCATGGGAAACGCGATCTGGTCAACGGCTGGATAACATTCCATCAGCATCTATGCGCCACCCGATCATCACCAATCTTGTGGCCAACAATAACAGGGAACTCATAAGTCAAACACGTGACGGTCTGCGATGCTGGTCTTTCCGAAGTCCTTAAAAACAGGATGCTTGTAATTCAGGATTGAAGCAAGTCACCGAAGGCGTCTGAGAGATTGGGATAATTATGACAAAAGCCATGTTTTTCAAGCTTCTCCGGCACCGCCCTGAGACTTGCGGTCAACATCGTAGCCGCTTCGCCCAGAACCGTTTTCAATACCACTTCAGGAACTTTAAAGAAGGAAGGCCTTGACAGAGCATGGGCAAGCTCGCGCGAAAAAACATCCATTGAAACGGGATTGGGTGCCGTCGCATTAAATGGCCCTGTGATACTCTTTTCCTGAATAGCATACAAAATGGAACGACAGAGATCATCAACATGAATCCATGGAAAAAACTGTGAGCCGGAGCCGATAGCGCCTCCCAGTCCTTTCCTGAAAACCGGCAGCATGGTGCTAAGTGCACCTCCATCGGTACCCAGGGCAATACCGATTCTGGGATTGACCACCCGGGTACCCAATTTTGATGCGGCTTGAGCCTCTTTTTCCCAATCTCTGCAAACCGTTGCAAGAAAATCATTTCCAGAATCCTGATCCTCGGTGATAATTTGATCTCCGCAATCTCCATAGTAACCCACTGCTGAAGCGGAGATAAACAGATCCGGTTTATTTTCAACCTCCTTGATATCAGAAACCAGTGAGCGGGTAGTTTGTATACGACTGTCATACAATCTTTTTTTCACCCTGGCAGTCCACCATTTTCCAAACAGGCTTTCGCCGGCAAGATTGATCACAACATCACTCTGGTTGATTTCCGTACGATGATCATCCTGAAGCAAAACATAGCGAAGGGCAGGCCGCTGGTCACTTTCGCGAGAAGGGCCATCATTCCCCGAAGCCTGGTACTTATCGGGGTTTCTTGTAGCAATGGTAACGTTGAACCCTTCTGAGATAAGCATTTTAGAGAGGTGCCGGCCAATAAAACCTGTACCTCCTGTCATAAAAATATGCATAAGCAGTAACCAAGACGTTTTAGAAATCTGTCATTTAAACCAACAGTTTTAGTAGAAATCCGGCAGAAAAAAAGAACAAGCGTTTTTCCTAAAACATGGAAAAGTAGATCAGCAGTTTAAAATAGATGAGCGAAGCAGGAGCAGCAAAAAGAACAGCGTCAAAACGGTCATAAAATCCACCGTGACCCGGCATTAAACCTGAAGAGTCTTTTACTGCCGAAGCTCTTTTCAGTTTGCTTTCCGCCAGGTCGCCTAAAGGACCCATAACCCCCACAATCACAGCAAAAGGAATGGCTAAAGGCCACGCCAGGGGGTAGCCGGGAATAAAGTAAATGCAAACAGCCAGAGCAACAAAACACCCCAAAAACCCCCAAATAAAGCCTTCAACGGTTTTCTTGGGACTAATTATCGGGGCAAGCTGATTTCTTCCCATCAACCGTCCTCCAAAATACGCAAAAACGTCGTTTGTCCAGACCATCAGCAACAGAGTCAGAGTCAGCACAAACCCGGTATAGTCATCTCCCAAAAACCTCATCATCAACAAGCCCGAAAAAAGGGCCGGTATCAAAACCGCCACAGCTGTTAAAAACATCATCTCTCTCCAGGAGTCGGGTCCGGAAAAAAACATATCCGTCACCATTACCAACAATATGAGAAACAAAAAGAAAATCCAGGCTATCTCAGGTGCAAGACCCATCAAAAACACCGCGGAACCCATTAAAAGGGCAAAAGGCTTTTGGATTTTTACATTTTGCTTTTCAACAATTTGAATCATCTCCAGTTGGATAATGAGGATGATTGCTACCGTGACAGCGACAAAGACCCATCCCCCCAACCACGTTACACCGACAAATACAGGGGCTGCAATCAAAGCAGTAAGAACTCTTTTAGCTATTTCAGGCACCTGTAACTCCGCTGTTAGGAATTAGGGAAATAAGGAGTAGCATTTGAAAAACCGATCCGTATTAAGAGTCTTCGTTATTATCATCCGGATCCTCGTCAGAGGTATCCATGTCGCTCTTGTCAATTTCACCATCTTTCCACTCCTTGAGTGCTTTTTCTGCATCTTCCGCATGTTCTTTGGGTACATATAGAAAGATAGCTGACAAATCACCAAAATTGACCGTGTAAGCGCTGTCCTTTTTGGATAAAATTTCACAGGGAATCCCCCGGTTGCTAAGGAAACCCTTAACGAGTCCGGCTTCACTTTCTATACTGGTCTCATAAACACAATTCCAGTCATCTATTTTGTCCGGCGTCAACTTGTCATTAAACATAACTCAGTCTCGTTTGGTTATTTTTTTGATATATCGTACTACTACAAAGGTAGCACCTATACTCAAAAACACCAACAAAAAGGAGGGGCGTTCGGCCGTTATCAATTGATCGGCCATCATATCGGAAAAAAACGCAGCAAGGAGCACACTACCTCCATTATTGACAAAATGGCCGACTATGGCAGGGTAAATACTTTCCGAGCGCCATACCAGCCATGCCAGCAACATACCTATAAATGCAAGAGGTATAAACTGTGTTATACGGATATGAAACAGTGCAAAAAGCAAACCACCCACGATGATAGCCGCCCAAATCCCCCATGATTTTTCCATCAACCGGTGTGCATAGCCCCTGAACAGTACCTCTTCACATACAGATGGCACCAAACCCACGTGAATGAGTCCCATGAGTATAGCGTAATCGGCTGTAAGAAATGATTCGATCATCTCCATCTGCATCTCTTCCATGACCATGTAGGATTCCGGCAGAGGGACCTGAGCATTGATCCAGCCAAGAAACCAAACCAATGGTTGGATTACAACAATCAACAAAACCGTTTGCAAACTGACAGGAACGGTTTTTTCATCATACTGAAAGCGAAGGAACGCTGAGCGCTTGCCGGTCGTGGAAAGGCCTGTAACAATCCAGGTTCCCAGGCCCAGGAACAGTATTTGAGCAATAGAGTTACCAAGAAAAATCGTATTAAGGTGTTCCAGCATCAGTGTGACATCAAAAGCACCCGCAGGATCATCCGTTACCATCAGCATGTAAACCACGGCGAACGTGTTGCCAACAAGCTGGAATAACAGAAATGCAACCACCACCCAAATAATAGCCGAAAGCCAGTATGGAAAACCGTTGCGCTCCATCCAGCTTTGCTCATGCAAAAAGCCTGTTGATGCAGTCGAAGAATGATTTTCGTTGGAGGTGTTATCCAAAGCGTCTCGATCCTGACTATCACCCTCTTTGTGCCCGGAATTCCAAGATTGATTATCAGACATACCTAAGATGATTACAGTTCATTTTCCGGACGATGTCCCATAACTTTAGCCGCCAGTAGACCACTGATCACATTGAGCAGTCCAAACATAACCGCACCCATACCTAATTGTGACAAAATATTCCCGGGTGAATAGTAATTTTGATACTGTGCATAGGTCGCATCAATGACCTCATTTTTCTGAGCATCCGGAATTAAGTCACTGGCTTCAATACTTGCGATCATCGCATTTTGCAGGTTTTCGATATAGGATCCATCGATAACCGGCCATATCAAGGATAATACGGTGGATACCAGTGCAATAAAAATGCCCGTAAACAGGCCAATAACCGCCCCTCTTCCAATTTTCAGCTCCGGCCCGTGCTCATTTATGTAGAGCTTCACACCCAAGACTCCACCAAATAGTCCAACCAGACACCCAACTGCCGAAGCGATATATGTAGCGTTAAAGAATGATCCGCTTGGTTCCGAATGAATTGTCATATAACCACCAATGATGGTGATCAAAAAGATAATAAATCCAAAAACAGCGCCTGCCGTACCCGCCGCATTCCAATATGATTTGTCTTGTGAAGGTTCCATAATCCAAATTTTCAGGTTTTATTTATCAGTAGCCCTCAGGGTATTTGCCAGCAAAACGCCGGTAGCCAAACCCCAAAACAGCCCTATTAGCACTCTCGTATTGTTTGAACTTTGCCAAATATCCAGAAAATTGGCAAAACCATCCAGCAATAATACGAGAGATATTACAAAAAAGATGCGAGCGCCTTTTATCGGCCGGCATTTTACAAATACATTCCATAGAACCCAACCTGTGAGTCCAAGAAGCATCCCGGTGTATATACCCGTGCAACGACTGCAGGCCGCCAGTGGCCTGCCTTCCAAAAAAAGCGTTCTGTCCAATTGTTGATGACAAACAAATGAAAATAGATTTTTTTGCCAACTGTTCGTCCATTCGGCCACCGTATTGTAAAAAAGCGGTGGACTCCAAAGTACAAATACAAAAAAGACCAAAATAGCGAAAACGGCTGATACCAACACCGGATCAAATATTTTTTCTTTCTTATTGGTCGGACACTTCATGGTCTACCAACAACGAGATATCCATAGCCGGAACCGAGTGAGTCAGCGCGCCCGCAGATACAAAATCGACTCCGGTTTCACCTATGGCGGCGAGTTTATCCAGGGTCACATTTCCGGATGCCTCAACAAAAAAACGGTTTTGAACCCTGTTGACAGCCTCTTTCATCATTTCCAGGCTCATGTTATCCAACATCACATATTCAACCTTTCCGTGTGCAATTACCTGATCCAGCTCCTCCAAACTGGTAACCTCAATCTCTATGGCGGCATCCAGGTTATTACTATTTCGATATTTCAGGCAATGATCAATGGCAGAGGTGATACCACCAGCCATCCGGATATGGTTTTCTTTGATTAAAAAACGGTCATCCAGCCGGATGCGATGATTCGTCCCACCCCCCGTTCTTACGGCCAGTTTATCAAGATAACGATGACCAGGTGCTGTTTTTCGGGTATCCAGGATTCGGGCTCGGGTCGATGCCAGTTTTTTAGTAAAAGCACAGGTCCGGGTTGCGATACCACTCATTCGCTGTAAAAAGTTAAGCATAGTACGTTCAGCACTCAAAATAGGTGCCAGTGGTCCTGAAAGGCGTGCAATCTCAATACCATCAGAAAGCGGCTCTCCATCGCGCAGTAATGGAGTAAAAGCCACCTCATCACTAACCTGTTCAAGAATAAATTCAGCCAGATCCACTCCGGCAAGTACGCCATCCTGACGGGAAACCAATTTGGCTGATCCCGTTTCCTTACCGGTATATATGGCGTCGGTTGTGATATCACCGGACCCCATATCCTCCTCAAGGGCCAGTCGGACCAATTTTTTTACTTCATCAGGCCAATTCTGCATAAGATCGGATTTTTTGAATAAACTCGTTTGGTGCACGAACCGGCTTTCGGCTTGCAATATCAACAAAAACCAATTCAACCATTCCCTGAACATGAATTTGATGGGCCTCTACAGGCCGGATGTCATAGTAAGTGACCAGCCGCACTTTTGGCTCATCAAAGATCAGTAAGCGAGCATCCATTTTTTCATCGTATAAAATGGGCTGTTTATAACGGATTTTTACATTGGCCACCGGCAGCATGACACCCTCATTCTCCATGCGACTATAGGGTAGCCCAGCTTCACGGATAAACTCTGTGCGCACGACTTCAAAATACTCCAGGTAGCGGCTGTGATAGACAACTCCCATCTTATCCGTTTCACTGTACCGGCTCCTCAGCAACATGTTATAGGAAAGTATGGGCTCTTTTTCAGGCAGCATTCAATTCTTTTTTGAAGTTTCCATCCACTCTCCCATCTGCGAATATTTCTTGATTCGATGGTTTTTCAGTTCCTCCGGTTTCATCTTTGCAAGCCTCTTCAGGCTTTTCGAAAGCTGTTGTCCAAGAGCCTTTGCCGTTGCCTTGTAATCCCGGTGAGCCCCGCCCAAAGGTTCTTTTATTACGCCGTCTATAACCTTCAGCTCCATCAAATCAGGTGCACTAAGTTTGAGTGCATGAGCAGCCTGTTCTTTATAGTTCCAGTTTTTCCAGAGGATGGATGAACAAGATTCGGGTGAGATAACCGAGTACCAGGTATTTTCCATCATATAGATTTCATTGCCCATACCAATACCCAAAGCGCCACCACTGGCACCCTCACCAATAACAACTGTAACAATCGGCACTCTCAATAATGCCATTTCCCTGAGATTTTTGGCAATAGCTTCGGCTTGTCCGCGCTCTTCAGCCTCCAGACCCGGAAACGCACCGGGTGTATCCAGTAATGTTATGACCGGAACACCGAATTTCTCGGCAGTTTTCATGAGGCGCAGGGCTTTGCGATATCCATCCGGATTCGGCATTCCGAAATTCCGATATTTGCGGCTTTTGGTATCCCGCCCTTTTTGGTGTCCGATCACCATAACAGATCGACCCTCAAAAGTAGCAAATCCACCTACGATGGCTTTATCATCACTGTAGCAACGGTCTCCATGCATTTCTATGAAATTTTGCAGCATTTCATAGACGTAATCAAGGGTATACGGACGATCGGGATGACGCGCCAGTTGAACACGTTGCCAGTGCGTAAGATTGGAGAAGATGGAAACACGGAGTTCCTCCACCCGCTTGCGAAGCCGCTCAATTTCAGGTGTCAGCACATTATCATCGCTAATGTTCAATTCGCTAAGCTCCGTAATCTTTTTCTCCAGCTCAATGATGGGTTTTTCAAAATCCAGATGATTCATACTCATATCTCGTTAAATACACAATTGAAGATCTATACTACAAAATACCCAAAATACTGCGCATTTTTAGCATCCAAACCATCCATACGGCTTCAAATACGATTTTTTTAGACATTTTTGACACTCCTTCGGTGCGCTCACGAAAAATAATCGATACCTCTTTCAAGCGGAAGCCTGCTTTAAATGCTCGAAAATGGACTTCAATCTGGAACGAATACCCATTTGAACGAATCTTATCCAGATCAATATTCTCAAGGACTTTGCGTGAAATACATTTAAAGCCGGCGGTGGTATCGCGAACAGGCAGGCCGGTTATGAAACGGGCATACATATTTGCGGAGTAGGAGAGAATCAGCCGGCTCAAGGGCCAGTTTATGATGCTGATGCCCTTACTGTATCTCGAACCGATCGCGACATCACACTCCCCTTGCTTGACTTTGGTAATCAACCTGGGCAAATCATCCGGATCATGGGAAAAGTCCGCATCCATTTCGCATACATACAGATAATCATGAGAAAGAGCAAAGTAAAAACCGGTGACATAAGCAGTTCCCAGTCCCTGTTTTCCCTCTCGTTCAATCAGATGAACACGACCTGGCCAGTCTTTCTGGATTTTTTTGACTTCGGAGGATGTGTTGTCCGGTGACCCGTCATCCACGATCAGAACATCAACCGGCTCCTTAAGACTCATGATGTAAGGTATCAATCGCCGGATATTTTCCAATTCATTGTAAGTAGGTATGATAACCAGAGAATCACTTTGATCACTCATTTTATTGCCCTTTACCTTTGATTACCGTCATAACGGTATTGATTAATATTTTGAAATCCATTTTCAAAGAAATGTTCTCAACGTAAAACAGATCATATTTGGTCTTTTCCTTTACATCCTCAAGACTTTCATCGTATTTCCATTTGACCTGTGCCCAACCGGTTATTCCAGGTCGCACCCGGAGTCTCCTGGAGTACAGAGGAATGTGATTTTTAAATTGATTTACAAAAAACGGACGCTCGGGTCGTGGGCCAACCAGACTCATGTCACCACGCAATACATTAACGAACTGGGGTAGTTCATCAAGCCTTAGTTTACGTAGCCAATAGCCCAGTGGCGTTATCCTGGGGTCATTATCGGTAGCCCATACGGGGCCGCTTTTTTTTTCAGCGTCTGCAAACATCGTTCGGAACTTGTACATGTTAAAAAGCCGTTCATACCTGCCAACTCGCTCTTGCTTGAAAATCGCCGGTCCTGAAGATGACAATCGAATCAATAAAACGATAACCAACATGACAGGAAGAGCGGGAATCAAAATTATCAACGATAAAATGATATCCATCAAACGTTTCATAAACTTTTCCCAGGTGGGCATCGGATCAGGCATTACATCGATTAGTGGGAGACCGAAAATTTGATTTGTCTGATTTAAACCTGTAATAACCTGATGAAAATCAGGCAAAATTTTAACCGAAACATCGGGAATATCAATTTGGTCAAGGATAGCAACCAGATTTTCCTGATTGTCATTCTCGAGAGCCACAATAATCTCCTGGACCTTATAATCCATAACCAGTTTTTTCAGATCTTTAACAGCACCTAATATCATGGAGGGATGAACTTTGGTCAGATCATTGCCATCATGCTCCCCGTTAAGTCGTAAAAAACCGATGACATTCATACCGGACGTCCGGTGTCTGTTCAGATTTTCGTAAACAGAGAGTGCCGCGTCGCCAGTACCCACAATCACAGCCCGGTGCAGCCCCTTTCCTTTCAGAACACGATGTTTCTGTATTGTTCTGAGGATAAATCGTCCGGTTGACACACTAATAAACACAATAAACCAGTACGTTAGCGTAACCCACTTAGCCTGATGCAAATTATCAGATGTCCATCCGAGCGAATCGATAAAAAGCAGAAAGAAAAGTATAAGTGTCCCGATGATGGAGATTTTTGCAACACGCAGAATCTCATCAAACCGTGATATCAGATAGAGTTCACGATAAAGTCCAAATATGCCGAATATGGCAATCCAGAAAATGGCAACGATAGCACCAGGTAAAAAGATTATTGATGGAGCTACTGCCGTAGGCTCAATGCCCCAACCCAGTTCAAACCTGGTAAAATAGAAGATATACCATGCCAACACCAGAAAAAGGAAGTCAGTGACAATCGTTCCTATTATTTCTCTTGCTTTTTCCAACTCAGAAACATTTTTGTGAAAACATGCAGTCTCAATATTACCTGACTCAAAATCGACATCAGATTATGTGTCAAAAAATTTACGGTTAAGCTCTCCACTCATTATATTGGCAGTTTCCTTCATTTATTAACGCTACAATATAACGTGTTCGAGCTCATAAAAGAAACTTCGAATGGGAAAGCCCGTTCAGGTAAAATTACAACAGATCATGGCATTATCAATACGCCCATATTTATGCCTGTAGGCACTGCAGGTACGGTCAAGGCTGTTGATTTTGATACCCTTACAGAAAAAATCAAAGCCCCGGTTATTTTAGGAAACACTTATCATCTTTATCTGCGTCCGGGAAACGATATTTTATCACAGGCCGGCGGCTTGCATCGCTTTATTAATTGGCCCGGAGCCATTCTTACCGACTCCGGAGGATATCAGGTCTTTTCCCTGTCAGAAATTCGTAAGTTAGAATCGGATGGTGTCATTTTCAAAAGCCATCTGGATGGTTCCCGACATAAGTTCACCCCTGCCAGTGTTATTGAAACACAAAGAGTAATGGGATCCGATATTATGATGGTACTTGATGAATGTCCTGCCTATCCTTCAACCGAAGCATATGTCCGCTCTTCTCTTGAACTGACCCATCGTTGGGCACACGAAAGCTTCAAAGCCTTTAAAAATACCAGTGAACGATACCATCACCGTCAGTTCCTGTTTGGTATCACCCAAGGTGGAATTTATCATGATTTACGCAAGCAATCGGCTAAAACACTCTCTGAAATAGATTTTGATGGAATGGCTATCGGTGGGCTCAGTGTGGGGGAGCCACCTGAAAAAATGTATGAGATCAGTGACATATCCACTGACTGTTTACCCAAAAATAAACCCCGTTATTTGATGGGGGTAGGTACCCCGGCAGATCTTCTTGAATCTGTAGCTCGTGGAATTGACATGTTTGACTGCGTCATGCCTACCAGGAATGCACGAAACGGAATGCTATTCACGCAAAACGGTATCATCAATATTAAAAACAGTAGATGGAAGAGCTGTTTCGAATCACCGGACTCTGATTTTCACTCGGATTTATGCCGCAATCATACACTGGCATACCTGCATCATTTGTTCCGATGCAAAGAGATACTAGGTATTCAACTTGCTACAGCACATAATCTTACCTTTTATCTATGGCTCATGGAACAAATTCGAAACCGGATTGAAAATGACACCTTTTACAAATGGTATAGCGGAATGATCGATGAAGTCCGCCGACGTTTGTAAGCAGAAGCTACTATCACGAATCAACAACTATGCTTTCAGCTATTTAGCTTATTTTTGCTAAAAATAACAGATTAGCTGTTCATGCCATCTATTTATCAATCGTGTCCAGTGTGGATCGTTGGTAAATTAGTGTTTTAACAATCAAGTCAATATCCATCCAAACAGAATAGTTTTTTAGATAAAAAAGCTCATATTGTTTTTTCTCCTCCTCACGAAACAAGCGGTTTTCCGATAGTTGACGTAATCCGGTCAGCCCCGGCTTCACATTTGGGAAATATGGTTTTTTATCAGGTATCAACGGTTTACCAACAAAACTTAATTTTCCCGTCCACACGTACCAAAGGAGCAGGTACCGATTGATCCATCGGTGATTACGATAAGGCCGTAATAAAAGGATCTGGCATATCGTGACTTCGGACAGAAGCAGGTTAACAGGCTCTTTTTTATGAGAAGACAACAGAGTTGGAATCAAAAAAAATGGTGTCGTAACCAATAAGAGCACCGATGAAACCCAAAAATCAAGTTGGCGTTTAAGTAACTGGTTCCATCGTGAAAAATAGGGCAAGTCAATATCCATTACGGGAATATCATCCAGGTACTCGACATTGGTTTTACCAACGATGTAATCCATAGAATCAGCTACAATCCTTGGATAGACCGATGTATCTCTTAACTCGTAGATTGACTTAAGTATTTGATCATGGTTAACGGCAGGTAATATAAAAATGATCTCGTCGGCTTGATGGTATTTAACCAAATTTAAAACAGAAGACAAACTTCCAATAACAGGGACATTATTCACCTCATCAATGGTAATTTCCGGTTCTTGTGTAACCAATCCGGCCATTTCATAATTCCAGTCAGGCCGGGAGCGTAACTTACCAATTAATTCTGATGTTCGCTCATTCAGTCCGACCAGTAATACTCTTCTTGCAAGAAAACTACCAGGTACATTGGGTGCTTTTCGAGAGCGGTTAATCTGGACAAGCCGCACCAATGTCAGAATCATAACTCCGCCAATCGCACTTAATAACAGAATTAATCTTGAAAAAGCAAAATCTCTCAAAAAGAAGGTAATAAGTACAACCCCTGCAAAAGCAATACCCGTTGACTTGATTATTGCAGGAATGGAAAACCTGTTTTTGCCATAAAGTTCAAAGTATTTGGCAGAAGCCAAAAAGATCAGGCTTAAAATAATGTTAACGGCAAGATACGATAAGTGAAAACGATCAGGAATTTGCTCAACCGGTATATTGTAGCGCCACACAAAAAGAGAAACAATAAGAAAATTTAGAACAAACAAGTCCAGAAGAGGCTGCATCACTCTTCGGAAAAGAGTGCTTAAGTAGGATATAATCCCTTTTGCTACAATACCAAACAGGACAAAGAATCGGAAAAAGAACGTATAGCCAAAACTGTAATGCTTTTTAAAAAACTGATATATCGCTTTGTTAAATACGATGACATAATCCAGGTTTTCCTTTTTAGTACTCTCTCCCTTGTAATGAATGATACTGGTAGAGGGTTGATAATCAATTTGCCAACCCATTTGACGAATACGATAGCACAGGTCAATATCTTCGCCATACATAAAAAACTGTTCGTCGAATCCTTCAGCCTGTTTCAATGCACTGGTTCGAAAAAACATAAAGGCCCCTGACAGCACCGGCACGCTGCTTTCTTGATCTTCATCCTTGCCACCAACATAATAAGCAGAAAATGTACGGCTTTTGGGAAAGATTCGATGTAAGCCAAGCATTTTGTAGAGTGCTGTCAAAGGTGTTGGCACGGAGCGTCGCGATTCAGCGGCAAAGGTACCATCCGGATTCAGAATTTTACAACCAGCGGCGGCCGTATCAGGATGATTTTCCATATGATCAAACATGATCTTAAGAGTATCCTGTTGAACAATGGTATCGGGATTAATAAGAAGAGTGTATGTACCTTTAACTTGTCTGATGGCCATATTATTGGCACGACCAAACCCGACATTCTGGTCATTCAGAATATATTTCACATTTGGAAATCTTTTTTTCAGATAACTTGCTGATCCATCGGATGAAGCATTATCTACAACAATAATTTCCAGTTTTAAATGATCCTTTGCCTTTTCAAGGGATCCCAGCAGATTGGCGACAAACTCTTTAACATTATAGTTAACTATTACAATGCTGATATCTGTTGGTTTTGAAGATTTCTGATTGTTTCCAACATTTTCATGCATGTGAGGATCGTTTTGTTTCGGGGTATTACCGGTCATTATTTTTATTGTTGGCCATAAGACTGCTGCCGATATTTCCACATTTCCTTCTGGACATCTTATTGATGTATGGTACAGCTTATCTGGATAAGCTCATGAAGATAATACAGGTAAACTACGGCTAAAAAGCATCTTTTTTTTCATTGTGTCCCACAAATCTATGGAAAGGCTGAAATCATAGGAGATGGGGGTAGGGTATAATAAAAAAAAAGCGGTCAGCCAACAAAAAGGGCCAACCGCTTAGGAAAAAAAGAT
>CAYMBG010000004.1:0-40518 GCA_964388615.1 uncultured Chitinophagales bacterium
ACAAGCAATTGTCAGAACTGGAGCACAGTGATCATACCGTAGTCATGCTGGATCTTTCCGTGCCTCGTAATATAGATCCGGACCTGGAGAAACATCCGAATGTGGAATTGATCAATATGGATCTGCTTAGTGATACAACGGATGAGGCATTTAAACGCCGTGAAAAAAATATTCCCAGAGTAGAAGCCATTATCAATGAAGAAATTAATAACTTTGAAACCTGGCTCTCCGAGCAGAAAGTGGTGCCAACCATTCGTGCACTGAACGATAAACTGCATGATATACGACTTAGAGAGGTCGAGAAATTTCGCTCAAAAATTCCCTTTGACGCAGTGGATGATGTTGATCATCTGACTCGGAGAATCGTCAATAAGATCCTGGCCCATTCTATTGATCATCTTAAAGAAAATCATGAGGCACCGGAAGAACTGACTAGAATTGTCCACTCCATGTTTAAATTGCAACCGGAGACAGATATTGACGAAGAAGCCCCTACGCATAGGTACAAGGGATAGTGTGCTTGCAACCTGGCAGGCCCGATACGTATCTGATGTTTTAAAAGAAGCGGGATATCCCACTGAGTTGATTTATATTAAAACGGAGGGCGATCGTGTGCTGGACACCCCGCTCCCGCTAATGGGGGGTAAAGGTGTCTTTACCAAAGCGCTTGATGACGCACTTATGGATGGAACAGTAGACATTGCTGTACACTCACTCAAGGATATTCCCACCCGGCAGCCTCAGGCTTTGATAATTGCTGCTGTTACTAAAAGAGAGGATACCCGCGATGTGTTGGTGACGCGTAAAAGTGCCTTGAGAGAAAGATCGTCTGCGCATGATGGCCGGGAGATTGTTGATTCGGACACTAAAAACACGGGTAATGACGCGGGAAAAAAGCGCTATGATGCCATGATGACGCAGGGTGGCGCGACAACGGATCTGAAAGGTTCCAATGCCGTGATAGCAAGTAGCAGCAATCGCCGTATTGGACAATGGTTGGCTCATTATCCCGAACACAAGATGGTAGATATACGCGGCAATATTCAAACACGTTTGCAAAAATTGGTGAAAAGTAATTGGGATGGTGCCATTTTTGCCGCAGCCGGACTACGAAGGCTTGGACTTGAACACCATATAGATCAGGTTCTTGATTGGATGCTACCGGCTCCGGGTCAGGGTGCCATGGGAGTTATGATCCGTGAAGACGACCCCTATGCCAAAGAAGCTGTTCGAAATGTCCATGATGAACATTCGGCATTGTGTACCCAAATTGAAAGGGATGTTTTGCATACTCTTGAGGGTGGATGCAGTGCTCCGGTTGGTGCTCTTGCAAAAATAGGTGGAGATGACGTCCAACTTTATGTAAATGCAGTCTATCCGGATGGACGAGGCATGATTGCTTTTGAAATGACTTCACACCGGGATGAAGCCGCCGATTTGGGAAAGAGAGCTGCCAGCGAGGCATTGAAACGTGGTGCTGATTTGCTCATTCGGGATATCAATAACTCGGATTCCTCTTAAATACGTGACATTGATTAAAACTTCATCGGGAATTGGATACTGACAACCATTCCATATCGTACAGGCAAACCGTTATCACGACGCGACCATTAGCGCCGGACGATGCCGAGCTTGCAAAGGAACACAATATATTACTGCTTGATTATCCTGCCTACTATTATCAATGGGTTACACCAGTAGATCGTATACTTGATTCCGTGCTTTCGGATCCTTTTCCGGATGCGTGGGTTTTCACAAGCAGGCGTGGAGTCGAAGGATGGTGGCGCGTATGGAATAGTATTTCCAATGACAGAACCGGATGGCCTACCTCTATCCCACCCGTCTATGTCATAGGTGAAAAAACGCGTCAAACATATATGAAGACTTTTTCAGAGGGAGATATCCGCATGCCAAACGAACATAACGGTATGGCTTTGGGTTTGAAAATGGTGCATGATGGGATATGTTCAATGACGCACTTTTGTTCCGCTGACAGAAGATCTGAATTGAGTGACATCTGCAAGAAATTCCAAATCCAATATAACGAGGTGGTGGTATATCGCGCCTGTCAGGTAGTTGATCCCCAGGTGATCGATACACCGGTTGATGCCATTCTTTTTTTTAGTCCAAACGGTGTATCGGAGTTTTTGCGTTTATATGGTTTGCCGGATGGTGATTGGAAGCCTGTTGCTGTTGGCTCTAATACAGCCAATGCAGTTAGTCGTCTAACGGGCCGTAAACCGCTTGTGGCTAAATCACCCTCTTTTCATGAGATGATTCAACTTGTTTAACAAACTACTATGCTAAAAAATGATCTGTTGTTAAAGGCACTGGCTGGAGAGCCGGTTAAGCGTCCGCCAGTTTGGATGATGCGCCAGGCCGGCAGGTATCTGCCATCCTATCTGAAAATTCAGGAAAAATATGATTTCTTTACCCGTTGTGAGACTCCGGAACTGGTGGCGGAAATAACCTGTCTGCCAATAGATGAAATTGGAACTGATGCGGCTATTTTGTTTTCAGATATCCTGGTTATTCCCCGCGCTCTTGGATGGCATATTGAGATGAAGCCCGGAGTTGGGCCGGTGCTGGATCATCCTATAGCCACTGAGGAGGATGCAATGGCTGTTGAAAAGGTCGATGCCGAAGTTGCCCTGAAGTATGTAATGGATGGTATTCGAACCACCAATGATCGCCTGGATAGTCGTGTCCCGTTGATCGGTTTTTCCGGAGCACCATGGACCTTGCTTTGTTATATGGTTGAGGGGCGTGGTTCTAAAGATTTTGCGCGTACGAAAGAATTTTGCTTCAAATATCCGGAAGCTGCCGATCACCTGTTATCACTGCTTACCGATGTTGTAATTGATTATCTGAAAGCACAAATTGCTGCTGGCGTGCATGCTGTTCAGGTATTTGACAGTTGGGCAGGACTTCTGGGACCTGAAGATTTCAATTTGCTGGCGTTACCTTATTTGACCCGGATTTCAAACGAGGTGAAAGGAGCTCCTGTAATAGTATTTGCCAAAGGAGCATGGTATGCTTTGGGACAACTATCCCGTAACTCCGGCGCTTCCGCCATATCCATAGATTGGACTGTGAGTCCGGAATACGCCCGGGATGCTTGTGGAAACCAGGTTACTCTTCAGGGTAATTTTGATCCAAGCAGGTTGCTTTCCCCTACTCATGTGATTGAGCAACAAGTCAAACGCATGATCGATAGATTTGGAAAAGATCGCTACATCGTTAACCTGGGACATGGTATTCTTCCAAATGTTCCTGTGGAGCACGCCCGTGCTTTTGTAAATGCCGTAAAATCGTATGAACCAGCTTGATCAGGTTCGCCCGTTTGTTTTAAAAATTAGTGTAAAATGCTTATATTCAATGAGATAACTAACCGGTGAGGCGGGTGCCCGTGATGTCTATAAAAGAGTCTTTTACACATTGGATTTATGATCGTCAGGATAAAATCTGCGCAACACTGGAACATGCAGATGGCCGAAGCCAATTTCATCAGGATGAATGGAAAAGGGCAGAGGGAGGCGGTGGACGCTCAAGAGTTATAGAGAATGGGGATTTGTTCGAAAAGGGCGGTGTAAATGTGTCCAGTGTCCACGGCGAGTTGCCCGATGCTATCAAAAAACGATTTCAGTTAGAACAGGGATGGTTTTTTGCTTGTGGCTTGTCGCTGGTGTTGCACCCTGTTAGTCCGATGATTCCAACGGTACATGCTAATTATCGCTACTTTGAACTTTATGATGATAAAGATGGGAAGGCGATTGACGCGTGGTTTGGGGGTGGAGCGGATCTGACCCCCTACTATTTGTTCGAAGAGGATGCCCGTCATTTTCATCAGACCTATAAAAATATCTGCGATCAGCACCATCCTGACCTTTATCCGCGTTTTAAAAAAGCATGTGACCAGTACTTTCATAATGAACATCGTGGTGAAAGACGTGGAATAGGGGGGATCTTTTTTGATTATCTGAGAGCTGAGCATAATCAGAACATGAATTTCTGGTATGAATTGATCACCGGTTGCGGGGATGCCTTTTTGTCCTCTTACATGCCTATAGTGGAGCGTAGGAAAGAGGAAAAATGGGGAGAACAAGAACGCTATTTTCAAGAACTGCGACGTGGACGCTATGTTGAGTTCAATCTTATTCATGATCGGGGAACACTGTTTGGAATAAAAACAGGAGGACGCATCGAGTCAATTTTTATGAGCCTGCCACCTTCGGTCCGATGGGACTATAATGTCCATCCTCAACCTGGTAGTCGCGAAGAGGAGTTGATAAACGTATTAAAAAATCCAAGGGAGTGGGTGGATGCAAATCGATCATAGTACCGGCAAAATAACCGGTATTGAAACCGGCATTATATTGACTTTGGATCACGACTGAATTTTTGTATTTTTGTTCTTAATAATTCATATATAAGCTTTTTACCGGCAAAATAACCGGTATTCTAACCGGCAAAAAGGTTGTCTTTATTGTGGCGAAAAATAAAGTTTCAGATGGTTTGGAGCAGCTATACCCTCAGTCGCGGAACGAGTTAGCTGACAAGGCTGCAACATTAACCAGGGAAGCATCCCGGTTAGAGGGAAAGGTTCATCCCATACTTGCAGAGCGATTGAAAAAAATGGTTATGTTTGTTAGCTGTTATTATGCCAATCTGATTGACAACCGGCAAATGCATCCTTTCTTTGTCGAACAGGCATTCAAGGGAGACTATCAGGATGAGCCCGGAAAAAGGGACATGCAATTGTTGAGTCGTGCGCATGTAAAAATGCAGCAAATGCTGGAAGAGGCAATTCAGGATAACCCAGGCTTGAATGTAAGCAGCAAGGATTTTTTGAAATGGATGCATACCGCCTATTACCGCAGAGTACCCAAAAAATTTCGAGGATACGAGATGCATTATGCCGGGAAAAAAAATGAAATCGGACCTGGTGACCTCAATGAAGCGAATATGCAGACTTCAGAAGGGAAAGCCTCTTCCGGGCATGGCTTGGAATCCCCAATCGACAGTTTTTCAAGCATTTTTGATTCTTCAGATTATCATGGCTCGGATGCGATTATTGCAGCAGCGCTTTCGCATTACCAGTTCATGCAGTTACAACCTTTTTCCGCCGGAAACAATCAAATAGCACGTTTTTATACACATAGCTGGTTTATTCAGTTTCACAGTCATAGTCGAGGCCTTTGGTCATTTGCCCGGGGTGTGGCCCGAAAAAAAGATGAATATTTTAATTTTTTCCCCGCGAAGAACGCGACGATGAGGAGCACCGGTCATGACGAAAACAGGAGTGAGTCATCAGGGTCAAAACGGAGCTACACCGGACAAGTATCAGATAACGTACTGGCAACATTTTGCGATTTTTTTCTGACAATATGTCTCGAACAAATCAGATTTATGGACAGATTGCTTGAGCCGGATCATTTGTTGGCCCGAATTCATAAGTATATTTCCCTCAGATCGGTGGAAATGGACGGATTGCCGGTGCTACGTGATGAAGTCCGGTTTGTACTGGAAGCAGTTGTACTGCGTGGATCGGTTGCACGAGGTGAAATAGCCCGAATCTCCGGACTGGGTGAACGAACAGCTCGTGCCATGACTAGCAGTTTGTTGAATGAGGGACTATTAGAGTCAGATAATCATAAAGCACCGGTACGGCTGGGCATTCCCACACATGTAATTGGGTGGTGGTTCCCCAAACTTTACCCTGAAGGAATTATTTAGCGTAAATAAAAATAATACCCAATTGGCATTAATTCCCTATTTGACAAGCATCATTTTGCGATCTTTGGAGAAAGATTCTGTAGTCAAACGATACAAATAGACACCACTGGATAAATTTTCGGCATGGAAGCCTACCTGATGATAGCCCGAATTTTTATGTTCGTTTATCAAGGTTGCTACTCTCTGCCCTATAGCATTATAGACTTCCAATTTGACATGCGTTTCTTTAGCCAGTGAAAAAGTTATCTGGGTTACAGGGTTGAACGGATTGGGATAATTTTGGTTTAAAGCAAATTCATCCGGTTTCTTCTTGAATTGAAGTGGCTCCAATTTCCGGGGTGGTTGATCGTTGGCATAGGCCTCTCCTTCCAGTTTGAATCCTGTATTTGTTTTGTTAACCGGCGTAAAACTAATTTGCCCTATTTGGTAGCCGTATCCAAGAGGCTCGGGTCCGGCCATGGCCAACTTAAATTGGCCTTGGCTTTCATTATTTTCCACTGTTAACCAACCTTCAGGTAAATCAGCATTAAAACGGTCAAATGTAAGATTTTCGTGATCGTAGTTTATTTCAAGTTGCAAGCTATAGGTATTTGACGCGACATTTTTCAATGTAATATTTGTATTTGATGGGTTTGTCGCGTCAATTTCATCTTCTATATCCCAGCTGATAGAGGGGTGCTCTTTCCGGGAGGAATTGTGGGATTTAGCAAGCAAAGGCTCTTCTGTATCTTGTGATTCTACTGGGAAGTGCTCGATAAGTCCGATGTTCTTTTGGAGAATTAATGATGCGTCATAAGGACCAATTCCCTGTCCGGTGACATCAGAGACATACATAGCATCTTCTGCGTATTTGGATCTGTCGTCATTTTTTTCAACAGCCGTTTGTACAAGATCTGTCAACCCGATAGCGTGTTTCAAAACAAGAGAAGCGTCAAGCGGCGAAACCGTGCCACTTAAATTGGCATCACCATATGGCCATCGCATAGTAACTGTGATGGCAGATGACACCGTATCACTTGACAAACCTCTTTCGTCAACCGCGTACAGATCGAGTTGGTAATCGCCATGCTCATGGATCGGTTTAATGAAAGTAAGTTTACTGTTTTCGATTTTCAGTCCCTCCGTATCATTTACACTCGATATTCGGTCAATGGAATATCCTGCATCTCCAGGTTTTACATCAAGATCAAAAGAGAATAGAGAATCGGATAAAATGGTGGTGGGTGTGAACATATTGGAAATTATCGGAGGCTGACCCTCGACCGGACCAGGTTCATCCATTACATTTCCATGAAGAAGCATGTTGTTAAAACGTACATTCCCATCATTTCCCTGGCGAATATGCTGGTCTCCAGCAAAACGTATTCGTATAGCGAAGTCATTATTGTCATTAACACCGGTCACGTCCCCGAAATCAAGTGTATATAACCGATAACTTTCAAAAGTAGGACCTTCCGTGTTGTCAAGTCCATCGGTGAGCCAAGGTCCTTCCTCTCCATTGGTAGAGTAATCAAACACGAGTTTGCGTTGACCGTTGCTGGTTCGCCTGGCCGCAAAGGAGAATGAGAGGTCTTTAAAACCCTGACTCGGAGCCTTTATGATCAAGGCGCTTTCACGATCATCCACCATGGATGGATTACGGGTTCTGATACCACGTATACCTGCTTGTTCAGCATCAAGGTCATTATAAAACCCTGGATAATAGTTAATGTCAGTTGGATTATTGACACGGTCCATGATACCTTCCGTGCCAGTAACGGCTGGATACCCTGATATGGCCGGCTGGTAGATGATTGACGCATTCCCCGGCTCGGAGGAAACCGGTTCTATCTGTTCAAGCGGATAATTATTGGGTAAATCATCTGTAAAAACCCAGTAATGTATGGGGTTCTGAGGTTCGGGATCAGCTGGTTCTTCAAACTCCCCGGAAAAGCCACTAAAAGATATGTTGTTGAATCGCACATTTCCGTTATTGCCGCTGCGTATTTCCTCATCGCCCGCAAAGCGGATACGAAACCGCAAGTCAGGATTATTATCTGCTTCGGGTATTCCAGAAAAGCTTACAGATATTTTTTTATAAGCCAGATACATGGTTGCTGAATGGTTATCAAGTCCTTCCTGTGTCCAGCTATCCGGGCTTCCGTCTGTTGAATACTCAAACACCAATTGACGTTGACCGTTGCTGGTTCGTCTGGCTGCAAAGTTCAGTTCTGTATCTTCATACCCGCTTGTTGGCAGGTGTAAAACAAGCTTACTTTCAGAATCGCCGTATAGTGACGGGTTACGGATCCGTATACCACGCATTTCAGTTTCCCCTACCAAAATCTGGTCACATAATGATGCATTATAATTGATTTCCGTAGGGTTGTTAACACGATCCAGGATACCATCGGTTTCTTCGGGATCGTCCTCGTCCGGGGGATAAGCCGGTATGGCAGCTACATATTCAAGAAGTGCGCCCGGGACATTTGAGTGCACGGGATCAATCATACTCAATGCCGTATTATTTGGCAAATTATTGGTAAACAACCAATAATGGATAGGTTCTTTCTCGATTGGCGATACCTCATCTTCAATGAAGTGTGCGGTATAGGATTTCGATTCGTTCAATCGGACCGTTATGCTTGGCTTGTTCAAATCTTGTGTTTCAACATGCTCATGCTGAATTTCCCAATGGGAAAAACGGTATCCCTGTTGACTTACAGCGTGCAGGTTCACAGGAATTTCGCTGAAATATGTTCCTTGCCATGGATAAGGCCCGTCATGGACACCAGGAGTGGATGAGTTAATATCGGTTTGGTTTACCCGTACAAAGCCTTGAGTTTTAGAAGAGACATCTACTTCCAATTGCATTTTTTCGCCGAGGTCGAAATGCTCCATCAAATGGTTGCGTAAATATCCGGGCCGGTCTTCAGCATAGCTGTACATGTTATTAACCAATCGGTTCCAATGGTTGTAACTGCCATGGTTGGTCCATCTATGGATATGTTCCTCAATGACTGGTTCAAGCGGTTTTTTCAGGCTGTCAACAACAGAGGTGACTCTTTCAGGTTGGAACGCCGTGTTGAGGTGGTCCGATATACGATTAATCAAATCATGGAAGAATTGTTCGTTATCAAGAAGATTAAGAAACAGGTGGTTGGGCCACTTCGCATTATATCTCCGATCTCTCTCAGCTGTTACCCAGTCAATCATGTCGAAACCTGCATCGGTTGAATAACCCAGAGAGCGATCGACATCATAAAGAAGCCATCGCCATCTGCCATCCAGACCTTTAGGGGCGTCGGGTGTGTAATCCCGATCCACTCTCCAGAAATCTATATTATTGTGGGGCCAGTCGTTGTTACCATAATAGATTTGAGCACTGTAATAATCCAGGTAGTTATCAATGTCCATCAGTGTATAAACATGATCCATCTTTTCTTGTTTGGAGAGGTCATTATCCTCTATATAGGTGATCATATCATCGTAATGATTATTACTTCCCTCTTTAACGATGCCGTTTCCTTCCAGGAGCTCAACGTTATCGGGATCGGCACCGTAAACCCGCTCCAGGTAGTGACGGTCATACCGCTCCCTGAAATTATGGATACCCCAGAACTCTCCGTTGAGAAACAAAACAGAAGGTCTGTAGGCCTGGGTATCCACATTGAAATGGCGTATTAATGATTGTGCAGCCGCATCCATGAACATGGTGTGGCCAAAATCATTTCCGGAGTTGCGCAGTATCAGTCTGTTGTAGTTGTCGTCGTCCTGTTCATGAAAAATCTGATTGTAAAACCTGTTGATTCCGTAGTCGCTTCTGGCATAGAGTCGCAAGCTTTTTTGGGGAAACCTTCTTGAAAAACCACCATGAATGCGTATGCCGATATCCTGATTCAAATCCACAGATCCATCTTTTTCAAACAGCTCGATGTGGGCAGGGTGCTCCCAGTCTGCACCTCTCTGGTAGTAATTACCGGTGTCATCATTACCAGTGTATTTGTCGCCGGACACATAAATACCCTCTGCGTCACCGAAAAGGTGAAGGCTGTCCGTAATGATCGAGACGACCGGCAGGGTTGAGTAGGAGTCTCTGCCATCGTCGAAAACAAAATAGGTCCCGGATGATACTGTAGATTGGCTTTCGTTTTTCACCGCAACCGCTCTGATAGTTGTAGCCTTTCGTACCTTCTCACCGGGTTCCCTCCAGGATCGTGAGCCTCTGTCAATTTCGTTGGTTGGTATCAGGGATAGAACATCAGGATCCTGAGTGCGATCAGTAATCGTGATTCCATTTTCGTATATGGGAGAGTCAGCAGTTGGCTTGGAGCCGTCCAGGGTATAATGGATGGTGGCCCCATTGTCTTGCTCTGGATGGGAGAGCTGTAAGTCCAGGGGCTGGGTGTAAAAGCCAGGCTGGTCCGAAAAAACGGGGGCCTGGAGCTGTTCATCTGTTGCGGAGGATGCAACCTGGGCCTGAATGATATATGGGAGGGTGAGAAAAAACAGAAAAAGAAAAGATGATAACGACAAGCTGTAGCAGACTCTCATAACAAAAAATTGGGTTGCTGGTAAAACGGAAAATAAATACGTGATACGTGTCGAAGTGATGAATTCATAATTGTTTGCAGAATAATAAAAAAAGGTGTTATAGTCTAAAATATCTAATATACAATGTCTGTTCACGGATCTTTAATGAAGTTGTTTCATATTATTTTACAGAAATAACAAGTTATTGGATTTATCTTTTTTGCTGGTTAGGTTTCGACAGAATGGCTTCCCATAATATTTTACGAGACAATCATGGCTACTCAGAATAAGGATTATCAATCAGGTTACCCTTTAAAGCGGGGCCGACGGAACCGTTTTACATCAAGCAGGCGTGCACTGGTGTCGGAAAATCGTCTGAACGCTTCCGACTTCATCGCGCCCATGTTTATTGTGGATGGAAAAGAGGTCAGGGATCCCATTATCTCCATGCCGGGTTACTATCGTTTGTCGCTGGATATTGCTGTTAAACAGGCAGTGGCCTGGAAAGAGCTGGGAATTAAGGCCGTATTACTTTTTGTGAGAGTTCCGGAGGAAAAAAAGGACAATGAGGGTACTGAAGCGCTCAATGAACATGGGTTGATGCAGATGACGGTCAGGCGGATTAAAGAAGCCGTGCCGGGCCTTACGGTCATGACAGATGTAGCGCTTGATCCCTATTCGAGTTACGGACATGATGGTATTGTGCGCGATGGCTATGTTGTCAATGAGGAAACCGTAGATATATTGTCACGAATGTCAGTGAGTCACGCGAGAGCGGGAGCTGACTATGTCGCACCATCCGACATGATGGACGGCCGTATTGGCGAAATTCGTCGTGCTTTGGAAGCAAATGCGTTTCCGGAGACCGGTATCATGGCATACAGTGCCAAATATGCCTCCGGTTTTTATGGCCCTTTTCGTGATGCCCTGGATTCCAAGCCTGGTTTCGGTGATAAAAAAAACTATCAAATGGATCCTGCAAATGTTCGTGAGGCGATTCGGGAAGCCCAAATGGATGAGGCGGAAGGTGCGGATGTGGTGATGGTCAAACCCGGGTTGCCCTATCTGGATGTATTGCGTGCTGTCAGGGAGAGTGTCAATGTGCCGGTGGCCGTCTATCACGTAAGTGGTGAATATGCCATGATAAAGGCCGCTGCCCAAAAAGGATGGCTGGATGAAAAAGCCGCTATGATGGAAAGCCTTTTAGCATTCAAGCGTGCCGGCGCGGATCTTATAACTACTTACTGGGCGGAGAATGCCGTGCGCTTGCTTATGGAAGAGGAAGGCTGATAACCGGGAGAGATATATTAAAAATCCGCTGGTAGTTCAAGCTTGGTATCCTCGGGAAGCTTTTCTATGTCATATATAAACCATCCCCGATCGGTTCGGGTCATTTTGAACGCTATGATATCACCTTGCTGAAAATCTTCGGCAACGGATTCATCTTCAATACGCAAATTCATACGCATGGCGTCCATTACCCCGGGTATGGTTTCGTGGACTACGGAAACATACTGTCCATCGGTATCCATTCTCAGATATTGACCGCGGACATCATAAACCTCGCTGTGTTCTTCCTCATTTTCTCCACAAGAAGCTGTAAACACCATGAGCCAGCCGAAAAAAACAAAAAAAAGGGGTTTTGATATCATTTGATAAAAATTTGTTTCCATAATTAAGAAAAATATGACTGGAAAATTTGATTTAACTTATTAAATATAATGTTTTTGTATAAACCATGTGAGGTGATTTTATGATCTTCAATATGGGTTCGACGGGAGCTAATTCCCTTTTAACAGGTGTTGTACTGCCGGATGGATAACTTCTTATAAAACTCCAATTTCTGCACGATTTTTTTTATACTTACTCTTTCCGACAATGCTTCAAAAGCATGGTCCTGAATATTCTTTTGTCCAAAAAAAATAAATGCATATGAGTCATCAAATGAGCCAGAAACTGTTTGAAAAAGCGAAAAAGCACATTCCAGGGGGAGTCAACTCGCCAGCAAGGGCTTTCAAGGGAGTCGGTGGAACGCCGTTATTCATTTCGCGCGCCAGGGGAGCTTATATGTATGATGCCGACGACAACGAGTTGATCGATTACATTGGCTCGTGGGGACCCATGATTCTTGGGCATGCTTTTCCTCAAGTTGTTGAGGCTGTCCAACGTGCCGCGAAACAGTCCACCTCCTTTGGTGCACCTACAGTTCAGGAAAATGAGATGGCCGAAAGGGTATGCGGTATGGTTCCGGGTTTGGAAAAGGTTCGTATGACCAACTCCGGGACGGAGGCCTGTATGAGTGCTATCAGAGTAGCCCGTGGATATACCGGACGTGACAAATTTATAAAGTTTGAAGGCTGTTACCATGGTCACGGTGATTCTTTCCTGATCAAAGCCGGTAGTGGGGCACTTACCCTGGGACATCCCAGCAGTCCGGGTGTAACCGAAGGTACAGCTGCAGACACACTGACGGCGCAGTACAATGACCTTGAAAGTGTCAGGCGTATTCTTGAAGAAAACAGAAATGAGATAGCGGCAGTGATATTGGAGCCAATTGCCGGCAATATGGGATGTGTGCCGCCGGTAAAGGGTTTTCTGCAAGGACTCCGGGAACTGTGTAATCAACATGGTACGCTCCTGGTTTTTGATGAAGTGATGTCAGGCTTTCGGGTGGCACCCGGTGGAGCAACAGAGCTCTATGGCGTCCAGCCTGATTTGACGGCTTTTGGAAAAGTTATCGGAGCGGGTATGCCGGTTGGAGCCTTTGGTGGAAATGATGAAGTTATGAAGGTGGTAGCTCCGGATGGTCCGGTGTATCAGGCAGGAACACTTTCAGGAAATCCGGTGGCTATGAGTGCCGGGATTGCATTGCTTACTTACCTCGATGAAAACAGGTCTGTTTACCAGGAGCTAGAACAGCAATCCGATAAGCTGGGACAGGGACTAAAACAGGTTTTTGATGATTACAATATTACAGTGACTCATAACAGGGTGGGATCTATGCTGGGCTTCTTCTTTTGTAAGGGGCCGGTGGAGCGATTTGCCGATGTGAGTCGCACGGATACCGGTTTTTTTGCCAGGTTTTTTCACGGGATGCTCGAACAGGGAGTATATCTGCCGCCTTCTGCTTTTGAAGCCTGGTTCGTATCGCATTGCCATAATGAGGAGGTGATCGATAAAACGATCGAAGCCGCAAATAACGCCCTGTACAAACTAATGGACTCCGGGGGTTCGACCCGTTGAAAAAAGGCTCACTTGCCACCGTTTTTCTGGTCGTTCTGATTGACCTTATAGGTTTCGGCCTTGTTTTGCCGCTTCTCCCGTTTTACGCAAAGGAATTTGCAGCAAGCGCGGTAGTCATCGGTTTGCTTTACAGTATTTATTCGGTCGCACAGCTCATCTTTTCCCCTGTATGGGGAAGCTGGTCGGATCGCATCGGCCGCCGTCCCATTATGCTGTTAAGCACGGGCGGCGCGGTGATTGCCTATATTATGTTTGGCTTTGCGGAATCTCTTTTTGTGCTTTTTTTATCTCGTCTTGTGGCCGGGATAATGGGAGGAAATATCGCTACAGCACAGGCGTATATAGCCGATGTCACTACCAGTGAAGATCGGGCCAAAGGAATGGGTTTGATTGGAGCTGCATTTGGAATCGGTTTTGTGTTAGGGCCCGCCCTTGCCTCCGGGCTTATTCATCCTGCATTGCAAGAGTGGGTAGCCTCCATTGGCATGACAGGTATGGCTGAATGGATGGAAATCAGAAGGTTTGGATTACCAGGTTTTTTTGCAGCATTCCTCTCTTTCTGCAGTTTTATGCTGGTTTTGTTCTATCTCCCGGAAACGGTTGACAATTCTTCTGAGTCCCGCGTCAAAAATGATAGGGGAACCATCCGCCCCAGTGTCTTTATGCCCGGTTTTTGGAAGAAAATCATGGAACAGCACAAGACATCCGGCGGATCCATACTCTTGCTATTTTCAGCTATGTTTTTGCTTTCATTCAGTCAGGCCAGCTTATATAGCGCATTCCCTCTTTTTGCAGAGGCGATATTGGACCTGACACCGGAACAAGTTGGTATGCAATTCTTCTATATCGGTGTGATTGCCGTGGTGGTTCAGGGAGGGTTGATTCGACTACTTAGCCGTTGGTTTTCAGAAACCGGCCTGTTTTTTTGTGGAAATATTTTAATGACAATAGGCTTAGGAGCAATTGCTTTTTCTCAATCGGTTTCTGGCCTGACCCTGTTTTTGGGTATTATGGCATTTGGACATAGCCTGAATTTGCCAACCATCAGTAGTTTGATTTCGAAAGAAGCTGGAAATAGTGGCTATGGAGCCATGATGGGACTTTCGCAGGGATTGTCCGGACTTGGAAGAGCTATTGGCCCGACATGGGGTGGCTTATTGTATGGCGTGATGGTTTTTTTACCCTTTTATGCTACAGCCCTGGTTTTAAGCATTACCATATGGATTGGATGGAGGTTGTATAGGTCATAGCATAAAACTAAATTACTGATTATAATCTGATAATCAGCCTGCCTTGTCCTGGCAGGAAAAGTTTTTAATTTTTGTCTCGTTTCTACTGTTATCGTTTTCTTTAAGACACCTACTTTATTCTACTGCATTATGATAAAATTAATCAGCTTCCTACTGTTTTTATTATTGTTCATCGGTTGTACAAATGAGAACACTTCCGATGATGATTCATCACTATCGGATTCCTATCCAGAACAAGATGCACCTGTCGGAGACGCTTTTCGGACGGATTTTTCAGATGAGGAACTAAAAACATTTTTTGAAATATCCATGCAAGCTCAATCCGTTCAAGAAAAATATCAGCAGGAAATGGAGGATATTGCTGATGAGGAGGGAATTGAAGCCGAAACCTATAACCGTATTAGTCAGGCTTTCCATAGCGGTCAGCCCATAGAAGAGTTTGAATTCTCTGAAGAAGAGCTGGAAAAGTTTCGCCTCGCTTACCAGCGAATCGCTGTAGTGGAGAATGAAATGGAGGATGAAATCATCGAGCTTGTAGAGGAGAGGGGGATGAGCCTGGATGTTTTTGAGGATATCAACATGGCCTTTCACCAGGACCCTGAGATACAAAGAAAGATGCAAGGCTTGATGCAACAGTATGTGGAGGAAAATCCAAGAGATCCGTATGAATTGGAGGATTTTTGACAGGGTTTGTCATTTCACCTGATCCTGAGATGCGGATGGATGGATAAAAACAAACAACAAATACATCGAAATTTCAGAGTTCTTCCATGTCGTCAAGTGCGCTAACGGGGTCGTCGTAAATAAATTGATATCCCGTTGTTTTCCTGATTTTTTCGCTATTGATCTTTTTCCATGGACGTTCTTCCTTGTCTTTGAAGTGTGGTTTCTGCACTCCCATCCTGTTTGCCGCCGCATTGTAAAACTTTTTTCTTGTGGGATGTGATTGTGTACATGCGTTATAAACTCCCGAAATATCGGTCTCGTTTAACAACGATATAACGGTTCCGATGGCATCTTTTATGTGTATCAAGTTAACGGGTTCTTCACCATTGCCCGATATTTCGCGTCCGGAGAGGAAACGCCCGGGATTGCGGCCGGGCCCAATAAGACCAGCCATACGAATTATCGATACCGTTGCATTCAATTCATTATATAGCTGTTTTTCCAGGGCCAATAAACCTTTTCCATTTTGGGTTTCCGGGGGGTGAGAGTCGGTTTCATCTGCTTCCTGGTTTTGGAATCCATATACTCCGGTAGAACTGACCATGATCAGCTTTTTTACGGGTGCGTTATTTAGATAGGAAACCAGCTCTCCTCCTTGCTGCAGCATGAACGTAGTGCGATTATCAACCTTTGGCGGGGGAATATTCAATATAACGGTGTCTACATCGAAGAACGAAATAACGTCATCTCCGCTTATTATGGGATTCAGCTGTATGAAGTAGGGTTCAATTCCGGCTTCTTCTATCGATGGAATCTTTTCCTTGGTGGTAGTACTTCCACGGACGAAGTGGCCATCCCTGAGTAATTGAACACCCAGTGGAAAACCAAGCCATCCACATCCAAGAATACTAACGCGTTGATATGACATGAGGGCTCTTAATTAATGTGAAAATTGTTGTTAATGAAGCAAGATTCAAGGGGGTTGGCATTTCGTGTCCGTGTGGAACACGGCACTGAAACGTAAGCTAAGATTGATCAAAATGCTTTGAAATGCGTTCGGCCATGTCAAATGCGGAATTAATGCTGTCCCCAACAGAGATCCCGGTCCGGTAGTTACCAGCCATGAAGAAACCTGGGTTTTGCTCTTCGGCATCCTGCATCAAAGAAAGATAATGTCCGAATCCCATTTCATATTGCGGGATAGCTTTCGGCCAGAAGATACTTTGGACAAAATGAGGTTTGCCATGAACACCCAGTAACTTTTGAAGTGTATTTCGGGTTAGGCTCACTAATTGTTCTTCGTTTTTTTGAGCCAGGTCCGGTTGACGCATGCCACCAATATAAGTGGTTAGGGTGACATGATTTTTGTCGGGAGCCCTGTCGGAAAACAGAGAGCTGGTAAAAAGGGTCCCTAAAATGGGAAAATTCTCGATACCGGGTACAAGTATTCCAAAGCCATCCAATGGGTGTTCTACATTTTCTCTTGGAAAACCCATTGTGAGCGATACGACAGGGGGATGTGTTATGTTAATAAGTGGCTCGAGAAGAGCTTGTAATTCTTTCTGGATACTGATTTTATTCAATCCATAAGCCGTTCCTGCATAAACAACCGCGTCAAAATTGTAATGAAAGTCACCGGGACCGGTAACTTTCCAGTAGCGCCTGTCACGTTGAATGGAAGTTATCGGAAAGTTGGTTAGCAAGCTGTCTGTCAGCTTCCCGGAAAGAGCATCAGGTAATGTCTGCATACCGTTTTGAAAAGAGAAAATCCGGGCCTTGTTTCTTGGTATTTCATCAGAATCAGGACCTCGTTTAACACCACCTTTTATTTGTCCGAGTATGAGTGAGCCGTGCTGCTGTTCCAGAAGAGCGAGTCGCGGGAATGCGTGTTTTACGGATAAAATTTCTGGATCACCTGCGTAAATGCCACCCACAAGCGCGTCAATCGGCCACTTTAAAAACTCTTCGCCTAATCTGCGGCGAACAAACCCGGCAAGAGATTCGTCAATGTCGGAAGTCTTTTTTCTCCGGATGAATGGCTCCCGGATCATGGCCCATTTGGCATGGTATGTGAGTAGATCTGTCGATATGAGCGACCTCAGCGAATCTGGTACTGCGACAGGCTTGCCGTTACGCACGAGATATCGTTTTTTTGCCTGGCTATGGGGATAACATCGTTGTTCTTTCAGGCCGAGCATATCCACAAGCTTCATTATGCGCTTGGAGGATTCGATGATTGTGTTTGGCCCCCACTCTGCCATCCAACCATCAGGATTTCGTGTGGTCCTCATTGCACCACCCGTATGTTCAGATGCTTCAAAGACCCGAACCGTGTGTCCTTTTTCGCGAAGCAACCAGGCTATGGTTAGTCCGCTGATTCCACCACCAATGATACCTATATGAGCCATGAATTCTGAAAGTTAAAAAAGAAGCTTCAATGATTTTTTTTGGACAGGACCTGTCATATTTTTCTCTATAGAAAAACTTACTGACGGTTTTTTTCGTTCAACTCGTAATATTTGTCTATTTTATTGTGAAAATATTTTATTCTTTGATATAAATCATACCTCGATTTTCACTGTTGCAATTTATTGAATATGCAAACTCTTGAAGTCAAAACCCTGCCGGTTCTACTCAGGCAGAGTATCGATCAGAATGCGGAATCCCCTGCATTAGGTTATGCCGGGGATAAGGCAACCAGTTATCAGCAGCTTGGTGAGAAGATATCCCGGGTTGCTACCTATCTGAACGATAGCGGGGTACTTCCCGGCGATCGTGTGGCCATACTAAGCGAGAACGGTCCAAACTGGGGTGTGGCTTATTTTGCCATAACTTCCCTCAAGGCGGTTGTGGTACCCATACTCAATGATTTTCATCCATCGGAAATACAACATATCATGCGTCATTCCGGTGCAAGTGCGCTGTTTGTTTCAGAACGCCTGTACCACAAAGTGGAAGAATATGATCTGGATAGTCTTGACGCAGTTATCCTTATTGATAACCTTTCGGTCATACCTGCCAAATGGAGCAAAGATCGTCTGAAAAAGCTTTATGCTGAGGGAAGTCGTGAACTTAAACGGATCAAACATGTAGCAAAGCAGAAAATCGGACTTGTGTCAATGGATATTTCCGAAGATGATCCGGCATCCATTATTTACACATCAGGAACAACCGGGCATTCAAAAGGCGTTGTTCTGAGTCATGGTAACATTGTTAATAACGCAATTGCGACTCATGAAATCGTACCGGTCAATAATGAAGATCGCATGTTATCTATTTTGCCGCTTCCCCACGTTTATGAATGCACACTGGGGCTTGTTTTACCGATGATGGTTGGTGCATCTGTTTCCTATGTAAACAAACCTCCCACAGCGGCTGTTCTGCTTCCGGCGCTCAAACAGGTTCGACCCACTGTTATGCTTTCGGTGCCACTCATTATCGAAAAGATGTTCAAAGCACGTATTTTACCGGAGATACGTAAGAAAAAGGTGCTGCGAGCGGCTTATAAGGTGCCTTCTATCCGGAAAATGATCCATCGAAAAGCAGGAAAAAAACTATTGGCTACTTTTGGTGGATGTCTAAAGGCATTTTGCATAGGCGGGGCATCCACTGCACCTGAGGTTGAGCGGTTTTTGCAGGAGGCAGGTTTTCCTTATGCGATTGGATATGGACTAACCGAAACATCACCTCTGGTATCCGGCACCGGACCGGCTGCAACAAAGCTCTATGCCGTGGGTAAACCGCTTTCGGGCGTGGAAGTTAAAATCGATCACACCGGTTGGGAGAAGGATTCCGCTCAGTCTTTGCAAGATCGTGAGAACCTGCAATCTGACGCGGGTAAAGAATCCGGCAAAACGCAAAAGGATGCCAAGAAGTCAAAAAGCAAGTTTGACGATGGAGAAATACTGGTACGTGGACACGGGATTATGAAGGGCTATTTTAACGATCCGGAGTTGACGGATGAAACTATAGATCAAGAGGGCTGGTTGCGTACAGGCGACCTGGGTGCATTTGATCAAGAGGGGTATCTCTATATTCGTGGCCGTTTGAAGAATATGATACTTGGTCCGAGTGGAGAAAATATTTATCCCGAAAGCATAGAGTCTGTATTGCATCGCTCCGATTATGTCATGGAGTCGCTGGTTTACAGGCAAAATAACCGGCTGGTTGCCCGGGCTTATCTGAACTACGAAAAAATGGATGAGGAATTCGCTCAAAAAGGACTCAGTGAGTCGGAAATCAGGGAGCAAATTGCAAAGCTGCTTGTCACCATTCGCGATGAGGTGAATGACAATGTAGCTTCTTTTGCTCGTCTCTCCGAGGTCATCGAGCAGTCAGAGCCTTTTGAGAAAACACCGACACAGAAAATCAAGCGTTACCTTTATGTTAGTAAAGAATGAGAAAAATCAGTGTTCTTCACTGCTGACAGGGCTGGGATCTCTACCAACCATGTATCGTTTTATCTTTTGAGTAGTTGTTTTTGCAAACTCCTCCTCGCGTATGATAAAATCCTGTATGCGTTTAAATGAGGATAACTGCTTGTTTACCTTTGCAACTTCGCGCTTGATGATTTCCCGCATCCACTCCTTGGTAATCTCCTTTTTCTTTGTTTCGGCTCGTGAAATAAGCGCTTCTCCGTCAACTACAATCTGTGCAACGATTTTCTCATTATATGCGGAATCGGGTTGTCCGTAGACCATCACTTCCTGAATAAATGGACTTCGGTTAAGCAAATCCTCCAACTCTTCGGGGAATACGTTCTTTCCATTTGCGGCAATAATCACATTTTTTTTCCTTCCGCTGATGAGTAAAAAACCATCATCGTCAATAAACCCGAGATCACCGGTACGAAACCAGCCATCTTCACTGAAGGATTCGCGCGTTGCCTCTTCATTCTTGTAATAGCCCAACATGATATTGTTGCCTTTTGTAAAGATTTCTCCAACCCCGTTTTCGTCGGGTTCGTGAACTTTAATGTTTACGCCAGGCAGCGGCAAGCCGGCGGCCTCATCTTTAAATGCTTCCAGCCGGTTAAGTGTCAGTATGGGAGCCGTTTCCGTCAATCCATAGCCCTGTAGGAACTGAAAGCCAAGATGACGCAGTCCTTCAGCAACTTCGGGATCAGGAGCGGCTCCGCCGGCTATGAAAAGCCTGATGTTTCCCCCGAATTTTTCATGAAGCGATTTAAACAAAACACGGGGCGCGTCATTCCATCCCAGCTTCTTCAGTGTTTTGGAAACCCCAAGCATTGGCGGGACAAGTATCCTTGTGATGGTTTTCTCCTTCATCCCCTTCTGGATATTATTATACATCTTTTCGTAAAGCAATGGAACTCCAAGCATGATGGTTGCCCTGCTTTGTTTAAGGTCATCCAAAATCGTTTTCAGAGACCGGGCAAACCAAACAGATGATCCCTTGTAGAGCGGGCAAAGAAAACCGCAGGTACATTCGTAAGTATGATGAATGGGAAGAACGGATAGAAACCGGTCCTCCGGGTAAATTCTTACCATCTTGACCATCCCCATAAGATCTGTGGCGATATTTTTCTGAGATAGCATGACCCCCTTTGCGCGTCCCAAAGATCCGGATGTGTATACAATAATACTTAAATCATCGGGATTAATATCTGGCATTTGTACAGTTTTACCAGTGGGTATAAGATCCATCATTGCTTTCATGGAAAGAAAATCCCCTTGCTGCTCGCTGATATCCATATGAATATAATGATGGATTTTTCGAAGGGATTGATGAGCCGTTTCAAAATGGGACGCCGATCCAGCCGAAAAAACTACGGCACGTGCATCCGATTCGTGTATGATATTGAGAACCTCGGTTTTGCTGAGGTTGCGGTCGATAGGAACGATTACATAGTTGTAGCAGGCCGCAGCCAGATAGGTAATCCCCCATTGCGTGCGGTTTTCACTAATCACCGCAATATGTGTACGTTCTTTCAGGCCCAGCTTGCGAAGGGCTGTTCCAAATACTTTGACATGGTCAAGAAGTTGTTCAAAATTGACTTCCGAAATGGGAGAAGGGTTGAAATCGGTTAGAGCACGCCGTTTTCCAAAATCACGGGTGGATTGGATCAACATATCCTGGATGGAGGATATATGAGGGGTATCGTATAATGGAGCTTGCGTATTCATAAATAGATGCGCTTGGGGTGTAGGAAATAGTACATGTCAGAAACCATACTCTTAACAGAATCTATCATTTCATGGGCATACTTGAAAGATGAATTCCTGCCGTTTCGTTTACCAGTCCGGAAATGTTTTTTGAACAGGACAGGGGTTGGGTTTGTTCCGTCTTTATCAACGACGTAAATTATAAACTTGACGATTATTTTTCATTAAAACGAAAATCAGAGTAGTGCACCGGTTTATACTTCCTTTACTGTTTTTCAGTTTGACGCTGGGGTTGTCACTATCACAAGCTCAAACCATGACCCTTCCCGAATCAATCCCGGGAGATACCACGGTTACCAGTTTTCTTCCAATTGCAGGATACATGTCGGATACAGGCTTGTTGGGCGGCGTGGTTTTAAATCGAATTCAATATCATCCTGTTGTCAAACCTTATGTTTCTCTCACGGAGGGCAGGGTATTGGTGTCCACCAAGGGGTTGTTTGATTTTCAACTCAGGTTTGAGCAGATGGAAACATTTGGTTTGCCTGTTCGCTCACGCTGGACGTTATACGGAGAGCGTGACCCGACGGATTTATATTTTGGGACGGGTAATGATGCAACGTTTGATGACGATTTGTGGTCTGAGGGGTTTTATGATTTTTTAGCTGTAAGGGCCGGGTTCAAATGGACAGGCAGAAATATGATTTTCCAGCCGGCGTGGAGTGGCGGTCAGCTTGACCTGGTTAGCACAATCGGCTTTCATTATGAAACGGCCGATGAGGACTCGACCCGCCTCATGGGACAGATGGAGCCACTTGGTATGCATGGAGGATACATGACCACAATAGGAACCGGCTTGATGTGGGAGAATCGCGATAATGAAATTGATCCGAGCCAGGGGAATATGGTGGAGATAACGGGAAACTGGTCTCCTGCCGGATATTTAGGAGATTTTCCGATGGCCTCTTTTACGGCTGATGTGCGTCAGTATTACCCCCTTCCACTGCCCGTATTGCGACCGGTATTAGCCTTTCGGGCCAAGGGCAACTGGGTGACCGGAACAGTGCCCTATTGGGAGCTGCCCCATCTGGGGGATGAGTACACCCTCAGAGGCTACCCCGTTCACCGGTTCCGGGGTACCGCGTCTCTGCTTTACAACGCTGAATTAAGAACCTGGGTCTATGAGTATCCTGAACTGGCCTTTAAACTGGGCTTTCAGTTGTTCAGCGACGGGGGAAGAGTCTTTAACAGTGGCGATGACTGGTCTGATCTGTTTCAGGATTATCACCGGACTTATGGTGTTGGCTTTGCTACGTCCCTTTTCTCCCCGGATTTTATATTTCGCCTGGATGTTGGTTTCTCGGACGAAATGTACCGGCTTTATGCAAATGTCGGTTATATGTTTTGATAAAAAAAGTTTCTATCACATATAAACATACGTGCAACCATCACCACCCTCCTCCACAGGAGCTGCTTCAAATCCCTTGACATCCGGCCGTGATTGTAAATATTCATGCACCAGTTTGCGAAGTATTCCGTCTCCTCTGCCATGAATGATGGTTAGTTGCTGGATTCCCCTGGACAGACCTTCATCAACGAAACGTGTCACTTCTCTGATCGCTTCTTCCCCGCGTTTACCCCTAATGTCAATTCTTCCTGAAAAAGGCCGCGTATCTTCGCTGTGTTGACGATTAACACGAATTCCGATTTGTTTACCCTTTTTCTCATGACCAGAGGATGCGGAAACTTCAATATTGCTGTAGCCGGTTTTTAGACGTAAGCCGTTGATATCAACGGTGGCTTTGTTACCATGTATTTCCAAAAGTTCCCCGGGGGTGTTGCTGTCGATGAGCCGGACCTTGTCACCGACTTCTGGTGGTCGGAGTGGAGACTTCGTCTGTTTGCGAGCCTTTTTTTGTTGTTTCTTTTGCTCACGGACCTTGGAATCAACTTTTTGTACTTCTTTACGCTTTTGCTTTAACTCTTCTTTATCATTGCGGGAGGCTGATCGGATTGCTTCTTCAATTTTGCGATTGGCATCTTTGAGCAGCGCTTCGGCCTCTTCGACCGCGTTATCCCGAATTTTTTCACGCTCCTGTTGAATGTTTTCAAGACGAGTATCGAGCTCTTTTTTCGACTTTTCCAGAGAGTGCTTTTCCCGTGAAATTTTATCTCGTTGGTTTTGTAGCTCTTGTGAGTCTTCTTCCAGGCTCAGAATAAGTGATTCCAGCTTGTTTTTTCCTTCCCCTATCCTTTTACGAGCCCTTCGCGTAAGTTCTCCAGGGAGATGGAGCCGATCCGCAATTTCAAAGGCGTAACTGCTACCGGGAATTCCTTTTTTAAAAAAATAGGTGGGAGAAAGTGATTCTTGATCAAACTCCATGGAAGCGTTACTCCATCCAACGGTATTGTGCGCAAAAATCTTCAAGGTCCCGTGGTGGGTGGTGATAATACTTCGGACACCTTGTTCAGAGAGTATCTCCAGAAGACTTTGCACCAGTGCGGTGCCTTCATCCGGATCAGTACCACTTCCAGCTTCGTCTATCAACACCCAGCTGCCCGGCTTTGCGTTTTTCAACACATCTTTCATCCATGTTAATCTGGACGAAAAGGTACTGAGGTCGTTTTCAATGGATTGTTCATCACCCATATCGATATACAAACCGGTGGCTGGCGGAATCCTGGCACCTTCTTGTGCCGGAATCGGAATGCCATACTGTGTGAGGATGATGGCCAGACCAAACGTTTTCAGTGTGACCGATTTGCCACCCGCATTCGGACCGGTAATAATGATCCCTTTTTCGTCAACGGACATTTCAATGTTCAGCGGTACGACGTGCTTCTTGCCTTCTTTGAAATTAGAGAATTTCAGGAGTAGTAACGGATTTCTGCATGAGGCCAATGCCACAGATCCGTCGTTGGTGATTTCCGGAATGGTTCCATCCCAGCGCATACCCAGCCGTGCACAGGCATAGCAGGCATCGAGCTGACCAACAAGCGCAAGATTGTTTTTCATGGCGGCGGCATGCTGTCCCACATGGCCTGTAAGCTCTCTCAGAAGTCGCTCAATCTCCGCTTTTCGATCGGATTCCAGCTCTCTGATTTCATTATTATTTTCAAAAACTTCGACAGGTTCGATATATACGGTTTGCCCGGTAGCAGAACTGTCATGAATGAATCCTTTTATTTTTCTTTTGTATTCTGACCTGACCGGTATCACCAGACGCCCTCCGCGTAAAGTGGCGTCTTCATCACTGATCATACCTGACTCCCGGCCTTCTCTTAAAATGCGCTGCAATATGGAGCGAGCATTTTGTTTGCGACTTTGTATTTGACGGTTAATACGTTGTAGTTCCGGGCTTGCATCGGAATGAACATCACCCTTTTCATCGACGACCTGTTGAATCTGCTGTTCAAGCTGCTTCAAGGGAATAAGGGCCTCGGCTATACTCCATAATTGTGTGGCGGTTTCCCTGTGTTGTGAAAAAAAAGATCGCAATTTTCGGGCAGATTCAGCCCAGCGTCCGATCTGATACAACGTGGACCCATCTATCACAAAACGTTCGATACGGGATTTTTCCAAAGCCGGAGTGACTTCGTATAATGTTTCAATGGGTGGTGTCTGTGAAGCATTCAGCAGATGCATCATTTCCGCAGAACGATTAAGCCGTAGCAGGATGGAGTCACTGTTAATGGCCGGTTCCAGTCGCTCAATCTCCTGTATTCCGGTTGGCGTGGAGAGGTATACGGCTAATGTTTTGCGGATTTTTTCTATTTCCAGTTTTTCCTGGGCGAAGGCCGGTATGGATGCCATTTTTGTGTCTATGTAAATACGGTTGTTTGTTAATGGGTAGCTCTTTCCGGTTTATAACAGTTGAAAGTTCAGTAAAAAAAAACCCCGAAAAAAAGAGATTTTAAAACCGAACAGATGCCTCTATATTCTGCCCAATAAACTAAACTGTTATGATAACAATAATATTATTACTTGTATTAACAGGACTGTTAGCCGGTGTTATTGCCGGATTAATGGGTTTGGGTGGCGGAATCCTCTTCGTTCCGGTACTGCTTATGTTTTTTCAATCGGCAGGAATTGAAAATCCGGTACTTTGGACGGTCGGTACAAGTCTGATATGTAACTTTGTGGCGGCTCTCAGTAGCAGTTACAAGCACTATCAGATGGACAATATTTTTTTAAAAGAGAGTTTACTGGTGGGGGTGTTTGGTGTTGCAGGTACCTATGTTGGACGATTGATCGTCACCTCTCCCCATTATCAGGAGCAGGAGTTTACGATTTTTTTTTCGTTGATTTTACTTTATTCAGCGTATCACTTCTTCAGACGTAAAAACTCTGACATCAAAACAGCCCGAATGGTGAAACCCATGGTTTGGTATCACGGTCTGATGATTGGTTTTGCGGCAGGATTGCTGGCTCCACTGGCCGGGGTTGGTGGCGGCCTCATTCTTATCCCGGCCATGAGTGTTGTTCTATCTTATAGTTTTAAAAAGCTGGTAAGCATTTCCTCTTTTTCTATTGTGCTTATTACGCTCTCGGGGTCCCTTCAATTTGCATTGATCTCCCATGAGATGAGCAGTTATTCAGGGTTCCATCTTGGTTTTATCGATTTCGGTGTTGCTTTACCCCTGATTGTTAGCAGTATCTTCGGGGCGAGGTATGGAGTGAAGCTTCTGGCTAATGTTCGATTGCGAACCCTGGAGCTAATATTTGGTGCGCTGCTTATTCTGGTGATTCTGAGGCTGATTTACGGACTTTTCTGACCAGTTATGTTAATGAGGGGGATGATGAATTATTGATCCGAAGTGCTGTTCAGGATTCGGCGAATGTTATTTTTCAGCAACTCCATATCAACAGGCTTGATGAGATATCCTTCCGGGTTGGTTTCAAGCGCTCTTTGTTTGGTATTTTCATCAGCATTGCCTGTTAAGTAGATGACCGGTAGATCGGAAAACTTCCTGATCTCGTTCATGGCCTCTATACCATCCATCTCGCCCACCAGCTTGATGTCCATCAAAACAAGGTCGGGGTCTTCATCGCGTATGGTTGTTACAGCAGCTTCCCCGTTATCGATCTTTTCTGCAACTTCATACCCCATTCGTTGAATTTGCTTTTCCAGCAAAAGTGCAATAATAAAGTCATCTTCAACGAGTATAATGCGTTTCATCTGTATTAGGTAATATTACTATATATCTGATTCAAGCAAGTTCGCATAATGCTTCGAGCAGGAAAAGATAAATTCAGGTCCAATGTTCAAACCTCGGTGCGCTGGGGTACCATTGTTATCGTCTACAATCACTTAAAGATAACCGGGTATAAGATTAAAGAAAAAAAATATTTTATGCAGCTCAATGTTAGCGAAGGGAAATAATTGTTTGGCAGAACGTTGCCCTGTTTTATTAGAACGAAACCAGAGATCTGTTGATAGTCTCCTGGTTTTAGCCGGCGATTATTGGGCAGGTTATGCTACTTGTGTGAGTGATTTTTCGATTACTTTCTGCAGGACATTCATCTCCACAGGTTTTACAAGATATTCGTAGGGCTGAATTTCAGCGGCTCGCTTGCGGGTACGCAAATCTCCGCTGCCCGTGACGAAAATCACCGGAATATCAAGCTCGTGTTTGATTTTTTTTGCGGCTTCAATGCCATCTATTGTTCCGGAGAGTTTGATATCCATCAAAACTAAATCCGGTTTCAACGTTCTGGCTTTGGCAACGGCTTCTTCACCACTTTCGAATGTTGCGGCCATGTTGAACCCCATTCTCTCCACCTGTTTTTGTAACAGGTACGAGGTGATGTGATCGTTTTCAACACATATAATGTTAGGCATAATGTGGTATCCGAATGCGGTTTTAAGCTTGATTACTATCTATTTACAATATTAAATTAAGGGGTGTAACCCTCCTGTCCAAGTTAGAATATCGCAATAATAAGTCCGTTTGAGCTTGTTTTTATTATTAATTGTTAATGTTTGCCTATGAAAAACCATGCATCCGGAGATCCTGTGTTGCTTTTCGATGGTGTTTGCAATCTTTGCAACAGGTGGGTCAATATTGTGATAGACCATGATCCGGAGGCCAGAGTCCGTTTCGCCTCCTTGCAGTCGGTGGCCGGCCGGACATTGCTTTCGAGGTATGGCTATGATGCCGGTACTCTTAATTCGGTGGTATTAGTGGATGGCGATCACATTTTTCAGCGATCAGATGCAATCATACGTCTGAGCAAGTATCTAACAGGAGGTATGCGGTTACTTGTGGTAACAACTGTTATTCCCCGTTTTATCCGTGATTATTTCTATGATCTGATTGCCCGTCACCGGTACAGCCTTTTTGGCACCAGGGAACAATGCAGATTGCCCGGAGCGGGGGATGAAGACCGTTTTCTGGAGAAAAGCGAACAAGTGGAGTGACAGCAGTGTATTCGTTTTGAACCTGTATTATCGCTCTAATGTATGCTTATAAAGAGGTCATTCTTCTGAACTGGATGATTTGCTGCTGCCAATATGGTTCTGATAGCCGGTCAATGGTCACTCCCCGGGAAGTGGATGCATGCATGAAAAAATCACCTCTCATGATGATTCCAACGTGGTAGGTGGTGCGTCCGGTCTGAAAGAAAACCAGATCGCCCAATCGGGCGGAACGGGGATTGATGCGGTTTCCGTGTACCAATTGCTCCCTGGTCGTCCGTGGAATTGTCACACCAAATGCATTATTCATGACGATCTGTACGAATGCGGAACAATCCACTCCTCGCCGATTGTTGCCACCCAGACGGTAGGGAGTCCCTTCCCATCGCTGGAACTGTTGAATCAATCGTGCTTCGGGATCAACCACTTCTTGTGATGTTCCGCAGGATATCATCAAGCAACTTCCCAGGAGTATGCAAATCACGGACAGGCCGCGAAAATTCAGCTGCTTGAATACGGAAATACTCACCATGGATGATTCAGATTCTGAGGCTACACTTGTGTGTCCAAGTTCGTAAATTACAAGGAAAATCCGTAATAGTCACATTCGACGGTATTACCGTAGGAATTTTCAAGTTTAAGTTGAGGATAGCGTGAGTGAATCATGAGACAGCTTTTAGTTAATATCGATCATGTAGCAACCCTGAGAAATGCCAGAGGGGAAGAGGTGCCGGACCCTGCCACGGCCGCACAGGTTGCAGAAAATGCCGGAGCCGCAGGAATTGTCTTTCATCTGCGAGAAGACCGGCGCCATATAAGAGATAAGGATGTTTGGAAGTTGCGTGAGGTGATACGCGGACTTTTTGACTTTGAGATGGCGCCGACTGACGAAATGATCGACCTTTGTTGCAAGACCAAAGCAGATTTGGCTACACTTGTTCCTGAGAGTCGGGAGGAGTTAACTACCGAAGGAGGATTGCGCATGGATCATGTCGAAGATGATTTTCGTCGCAGGGTGTTGCCACCTTTGAAAGATGCCGGTATCATGATAAGCTTATTTATCGATCCCGAGCCGGAGGATGTAGCGATTTCGGCCCGTCTTGGGGCCGAAGCCGTTGAACTGCATACAGGCAGTTACGCCAATGCTTCGGATGCAGAACAAAAGATGCATGAATTGGAGCGACTTCGGGTGGCCGCGGCTCATGCACACGAACTTGGACTTCGGGTGAATGCCGGGCATGGACTCAACTTCGATAATATCCATCCGTTTCTTGAACATGTTCCGCATTTGCAGGATATCAGCATCGGACATGCACTGATTGCGGATGCATTGTTTCGCGGTCTTGAAAATTCGGTCCGGACTATGTCGGATATTATTTCTGGTTAAAATCTGCTTTCTATGTCAACTTCCTCACATTCACACCGAGCAGGGTATGCCGGTATCATCGGGCGGCCCAATGCCGGAAAATCAACTCTTTTTAATCAATTGCTGGGTCAGAAGCTTTCCATCATCACCCCCAAAGCGCAGACAACCCGGCACAGGATACAGGGCTTTTACTCCGATGATGACTGTCAAATTGTGTTTTTGGATACTCCGGGTATTATTCAGCCAACGTACTTGCTGCAGGAGCGCATGATGGATCAGGTACACCGTTTACGTACGGATGCGGATATTCTGTTGCATATTGTTGATGGTCGCGATCAAGCTGATCCCGAGGATATCGTATTTGAGGTTTTAAGAGAGCTTGCTCTGCCGGTCTTACTGGTAGTGAACAAGGCCGATCTCATTGGAAAAGATAAGGTTTCCGAAATTATCCGCGTATGGGGTGAGAATTACGATTATGTGGATCGTTTGGCTATCTCAGCGATAAACGGTTCGGAAGTCCGGAAACTGGTGGAGCAGATAAAAGATCGCTTGCCGGCGAGCCCCCCTTTTTATCCCAAAGAGGAAGCGAGTGATCTGCCCATGCGCTTTTTTGTATCCGAGCTGATCAGAGAACAGTTGTTTATGCTCTACCAGCAGGAAGTACCATATTCTTGTGCCGTGAACATTATCTCATACAAGGAGGAGCCTCAATTGAACAGGATCCACGCTGAAATTGTCGTGAATCGTCAATCACAGAAGGGAATAATCATCGGGAAAAAGGGCATACGGTTGAAGGAGCTCGGTATTCAGGCGCGCAAGCAGATAGAAGCATTTATCAATAAGCAGGTTCACCTGGAGCTTTTTGTTAAGGTCAGGGAAAAATGGCGCGATAATGAAAATTATCTGAAGAGTTATGGTTATCGGTAGCGCTTTTCTTTGTCATATAAGATGCCTTTTTTCTCAACAACAAGAAAATATTCAATATAGGGTTGACATATATTCAACAAAGTTGTAATCTGTGCTACAATCAAAATCAGTTTTATATGTTTAATCGAAAAATCAATATGCAAATGTGCTGTATATCCTGCTGTTGCAGGTGAGGGGCACGACTGCGTACTGATTGCTTAGCCGGCCCTTCCCGATTTCTCGCGAAGGGCTTTCTTTTATCTGTTCTTTTACAATGTTGGAAAGTCTCTTATAGAGAAAGGTGGAGGGATCAGGCCCTTTGAAGCCTTAGCAACCGCCTCTTAAACGAGGGTCAGGTGCTAAATCCTGCTCCGGAATGAAACATTTATTCCGTGGGAAAGATGAGGGAAGATGGTGTTGAAATTCAAAAGCCTCTTCCGGAATCAGTACCGGCAGAGGCTTTTTTTTGACATTTAAACACAAACAAACAACAACCATCTATAAACTGTAAAAAGAACAAAAAAACTTATGAGTGAAAACAACAAACCATACAGATTCGAGACACTACAACTTCATGCCGGCCAGGAGAAGGATCCTGCAACCAACGCAAGGGCTGTTCCCATTTATCAAACGACATCCTATGTTTTTGACAATTCCGAACATGCCGCTTCACTCTTTGGATTGAAGGAGTTTGGAAATATCTACTCCCGCATCATGAATCCCACTAATGATGTGTTTGAGAAAAGGGTTGCCGCATTGGAAGGTGGTGTTGCTGCTGTGGCCACATCCTCCGGACAAGCGGCTCAGTTTTTGACAATTATAACCATTGCCCAATCCGGTGATAATATCATTTCCACCAGTAACCTGTATGGCGGAACCTATAACCAGTTCAAAGTATCACTACCGCGGCTTGGTATCGATGTGAAGTTTGTAGAGGAAGATGATCCATCGGCATATGAGGCGAAAATTGATGAAAATACAAAAGCGATCTATGTTGAATCGCTGGGGAATCCCAAGTCCAATGTCCCGGATCTGGAGGGTTTGTCAGCTGTAGCAAAAAAACAGGGTATTCCGCTGATTGTTGATAACACGTTCGGGGCTGCAGGTGCCATAGCCCGACCCATTGATTTCGGTGCAAACATCGTGGTTTCGTCCGCTACAAAATGGATAGGCGGACACGGAACTTCTGTCGGCGGGGTATTGGTTGATGCCGGTAATTTCAATTGGGGCAATGGCAAGTTCCCTCTTTTTGACCAACCCTCCCCGGGATATCATGGATTGAACTTCTGGGAGGTGTTCGGAGAGGACGGGCCTTTCGGTAATATCGCATTTGCGATCCGGGCGCGCGTGGAAGGGTTGAGAGATTTTGGCCCCTCACAGTCACCGTTTAACAGTTTCTTGCTGCTTCAGGGACTTGAAACTTTATCACTGCGTGTAGAGCGTCATTGCGAAAACGCTTTAAAACTGGCCCAATGGCTGGAAGGGAACGAAAATGTGGCATGGGTCAGCTATTCGGGACTTCCTGGTCACAAGTACCACGAACTGGCCAAAAAGTATCTGAATGATGGTAAATTTGGTGCGGTTTTGACCTTTGGAATCAAAGGTGGCTATGATACAGGCAAGAATTTCATTGATCAAACTTTGCTGGCCAGCCACCTTGCTAATGTCGGGGACGCTAAAACCCTGGTGATCCACCCGGCCTCAACTACCCACCAACAGCTTTCTCATGAAGAACAAGCTTCAGGTGGCGTTACCGATGATTTGATCCGTGTCTCCGTTGGACTGGAGCACATTGATGACATCATTGAGGATTTTGAGCAGGCTTTTGCAAAATCAGTGTGAATGTGTCAATGATTATAAAAACCCCCGGCTCGCAACAGCCGGGGGCTTTTAGTTTTACCGATTTGTGCTTTGCAAGAAACAAAACAAAAAAGCGGCAACGGAATAGAATAAATAAAATTACCAAAAATCTGACATGAATCAATCGCCAATATGTCCCTTGATCCTCATACGATAATCTATAAAGACACTACTGCTTTTGTGACGGAGTCTGGTTTTGAGTTTCCTGAGCTGGAGATCGCTTATAAAACCTGGGGAACTCCCAATTCCGACATGAGTAATGTGGTGGTGGTATTCCATGCCCTGACCGGACATGCCTCTGCAGATAATTGGCTTACCGGTTTTTTTGGCAAGGGCAAGCTTCTGGATCCGGATGAGCACTATATCATTTGCAGTAATGTGCTGGGCAGTTGCTACGGAACCACAGGGCCTCTTAGTATCAACCCCAAAACCGGAAAACGGTATGCCGGTAATTTCCCCGAGGTGACCATTCGTGATATGGTCCGGGTCCAGCAAAGATTATTGGATCACCTTGGAGTGGCCAGGATACGGTTTGCAATTGGGGCATCCATGGGAGGCATGCAGGCACTTGAGTTTGGCATCATGGACAATCGGCTTGAAAAACTTATTCTGATTGCGATGGGTAAAGCTCATTCAGCGTGGGCTATTGGTATTGGTGAGGCACAACGAAAAGCGCTGGCTTCCGACCCGAAATGGCAGGATGGTCATTATCAACTGGATGATCCCCCTGCCGACGGCCTGGCTGCTGCGCGTATGATGGGTATGATTACCTATCGGAGTGCGGCATCATTTGAAAAGCGATTCGGACGAAAGCCCCAGAAGGATAAACCTTGTTATCAGGTAGAGTCTTATTTACAATATCAAGGGGAGAAGCTGGTGGAACGTTTTGACGCCGTGACGTATATGCGGTTATCACAAGCAATGGACAGTCATGATGTTTCCCGTGGCCGGGAATCGTTTGAAGATGTGCTGGCCGGCCTTGCGATTCCTGTGCTTGTGGTCGGTATCAGCTCGGATGTGCTTTATCCCGTTCATGAACAAAAAGAACTTGCGGCATTGCTGAAAAACGGGCGCTATGCCGAGCTTGTCTCTGATAATGGCCACGATGCCTTTCTTATTGAATTTGAAGCCATACAATCACTTGTAGGATCTCATTTCACTGAATTATCACATAAATATCATTTATCCCTTATCTGAAATATGTTGCGAATAGTAAAGTTTGGAGGGTCATCCCTGTATGATGTCGACCGTATACGTAATGCCGTAAAAATTGTCAACGAACAGCGCAAGGATGCAGAAGTAGCCGTGGTGGTTTCCGCGCTTGGTGGAATCACGGATGAACTATTGAACCTGATGGAATTAGCATTAAGAGATGGTGAAGAGTGGCGCGAAGGGTTTGAATTGTTGCGGAGAAGGCATGAATCAACTCTGAAAGCACTGGAGATGTCCCATTCCGGAGAGCAGTCTGAGCGCATTGTGGAGTTACTCGATCGTCTCGAGAAGGAGATGACGGAGCTGCAGCATCAATCGGCGGTAACCGGACGTATTAGCGACAAAATCATCTCTTATGGAGAGCGTTTGTCGTCTCAGATATTCGCCGCGGCTCTCATCGAATCGGGTACACCGTCCAGAGCTTATGAAACACATAAACTGATTCGAACCAACAACCGGTTTGGTGACGCCGATGTGGATACCATCACTACCATGCATCTGATTCGTGAAGCATTGCACCCGGTAAGTGGGCAGGTTCCCGTTATAACCGGTTTTATCGGAGCTACTTCAGATCAGGAAATTACCACACTGGGGCGCTCCGGATCCGATTACACCGCCAGTTTGATTGGGGAGGCACTTAATGCGCAGGAAGTGCAGATCTGGACCGATGTGAACGGAGTCTTAACCGCTGATCCCGACATTGTTCCTACCGCTGTGACAATTCCCCAACTTCACTATTCCGAAATTGCTGAAATGTCTCATTTTGGTGCCAAGGTATTGCATCCGCGAACGGTTCTGCCTCTGCAGGCACGAAATATCCCTATACGAATCAAGAATACCCGCAATCCCAAAGAGATTGGAACGGTAATCACCCAGGATTATCAGGAAACCACAGGGCGATTACGCTCAGTATCTGTTAAACGGGAGATTGTGGCGATTGCTTTGCGAAGTCGTGGATTGGACCGCATTCATGAAATGAGTCACAAGGCTCTAAAAGCCATGGATCGCTCCGATATTTCCGTTCTTTTTCATGCTGCCGCTTCATCGGACTACGGAATAACATTGGTAGTGCATGCAAGTCAGGCAGAGCAAGCCCGTTCGGCCCTCATCAAAGAGTTTGAGACCGAGTATGGAGCCGGATTGATAGATACTCCGCATGTCATGAATAAAGTTGCCATGGTGACGGTGATCGGGGAGAAGCTGGAACGAGATTTCGGTATCAGTGGCGCGGTTTTGTCGGTACTGGGTGAAAACGGTATCGCGCCGTTGGCTATGGCTAAAGGATTAGCTAACCGGCATTTGAGCTTGCTGCTGAACAACCCGGAAGCAGATATGGCCGTAAGGCTGCTGAATGACCATTTTTGTATCCACTCTCACCGTGTGCGACTATTTATTGCCGGTATGGGAGCAATCGGCGGGAAATTGCTGGAGATTCTAAATGATCTGGAAGACCCCAAAGTTGATCTGAGTATTATCGGTGCCTGTACATCGGATAAAATGGCGTGGAGTCCACTCGGTATGCCGGCCGATAAAGTTAAAGACCGCGTCAAAGCGGGTCAGCCTACGGATTGGTCTTTTATCGTCGATCATCTTATCGATGAATATCCTTATAGATCCATTTTTGTTGATGCTACAGGCAATGGTGATGTTGCGCGAAGATATCCCCGCCTGCTGAAACATGGTATTCACATTGTTACGCCCAGTAAAAGGGCCAATAGCTTCGAGCAGGAATTTTTTGATGAACTCCTTGCATATACAGTGAACAAAAGCACGCATTATCTTTATGAAACCACAGCCGGGGCCGGACTGCCCATAATACAAACACTGAAAGATCTGATGCGTAGTGGTGATGAGATCATCAGTATTTCAGGTGTGGTCTCGGGTACGATGACCTACATTTTCGGGAACCTCGAGCAGGGTATGCCTTTTGATGAGGTGGTGCGCTCTGCCAAAGAGGCGGGCATTTCTGAGCCCGATCCACGCGATGATTTGTCAGGAGAGGATGTGGCCAGAAAGTTCCTGATCCTTGCCCGGACAATAGGTTTTCGTTTTGAGCGTGAGGAGGTCGAGGTTGAGGACTTGATTCCGGAACATCTCAAAGAAATTTCCCAGGAAGAGTTCGTAAACCGCCTGCATGAAGATAATGCCGGCTGGCAGAAAAGGGTAGAAGAGGCAAGCCAAAAAGGGGAAGTGCTCCGGTATACAGGGCATCTTGAAAAAGGGTCTATTAAAGTGGGTATTTCATCTGTGCCGAAGTCCTCGCCTATGGGTACGCTCTCAGATACCAACAATCTCATATCCATCAGGACAAGAAGATATGACCAGAACCCCTTGATTATCCAGGGACCTGGAGCCGGAAAAGAGGTTACTGCTGCCGGCGTGCTTGGTGATATCCAGAAAATCAGCCGCCGTCTCTTGAAATAAGGATGAACCTGGTTCAGGCAGTTCGTGACATATTTTGCGGCATGCCCGTTTTGTGGATGCCGCCTTTTGAATCTTTGAGCCACATGAACCCTGTATCCGGTTTAACGATAATACGTTATGCCATTGTTACCAGTTGTCGGTGCGGAAGGGTGCGGCCGGAAGTCCTTCCCTGTTACATAAATTGGCGGTGTCCGGGTTGTCGGCCCAGGCGTATCTTACAGCAACAGGATTCCGGACACGGTCACTGCTGACAATAACCTGATCGCCGTCTATCTCGGCTTGTGCCAGGACGAATTCCCTGTCTTTGCCTGCAATTGCGAAATGATGAAGCTCCTCCGCGCCGCATGCTTTCAAACCGCTGCCTGTATGGCCGAATGAAAGGTGAATTTGGTCCCTTTCAATCCGCATTTCTCTGCATTACCATTCCGTTACTGATCATCTTGGGTAAACGGATTTCAGCAAAAGCAGATGATGATCCCAGAATCAAAATGAGAAGCGCGGTTATTTTTGGACAATTCATTGGAGTGCGTTTTAGTGAAACATCATTTTTGTAAATGTACCAATAATCTGTGGCCTGTGCTTTATTGCATCCAATTATGTGTTGGATAAATATGGGATAGCTTCCCACTATTGTTTTAACATATTACACACATATGTATAATAAATGGCGTAGCACTTGTTTTTTAATTTATCAGGAGATCTCTGTAGGTCTGTCCATCTAATTCTGTCAATATTTTATCAAAATCCCGGTTTTTACTTGACTTCTATTTGTAAAATAGTATACTTTGTGGGACAAGGTGGGAAGTTGTGGGAATTCGTGCAGCTTCCTGGCCAATAGCAATCAAAAGCGGCAGTTTTCATCAAAACGGGCGGAATCGTGGCAAGCTTCAAAGGAGAATACGATCATTCAATAGACAGTAAAGGTCGCGTGAGCTTTCCGTCACGGTTGCGTAAATTTCTTCCGCCTCAAAATCAGGATAGTTTTACCATACTGAAAGGGTTGGATCGCTGTCTGCTTTTATATCCTGAGGAGTACTGGATCGGGGTGGAAAAGCGACTGTCTAATATCAAAGAATTTCGCCGTGAGGATCGAATCGTTTTAAGAAACTTTTTAAGATCTGCAGATGATCTGACACTTGATAAAAACAACCGTCTTGCTATTCCACCAAAATTGATGGAATGGGCAGAAATATCTAACCGGGTGATTTTCATTGGTATGGGCGACAGTATTGAGCTTTGGGCACCGGATGTGCTGGCCAAGGCCGATCAGGAGCTCGACCCGGATACCTACCGGGATATGTTTGAAAATGTAATGGGAGATGGCCTCGCGCAATGACCCCCGAAACGTATCACAAACCCGTACTGCGTGATGAGGCAGTGCGATATCTGGTTACCAGCCTCCATGGTACTTATGTTGACGCCACTTTAGGTGGCGGCGGACATGCTGCGCGTATCCTTGAAGAACTGAGTGATCAGGGGCGCCTGTTCGGGATAGATCAGGATGAAGATGCAATAACCCATGCCGGGGAGCGATTTGTGAATGAAAAGCGGATGGCCATACTGCGTGGTAACTTTGGGTATATCGATGTGCTACTGCCCAGGCCGTATCACGGGACGGTGGATGGGATTTTGCTGGATCTTGGGGTTTCATCCCATCAGATTGACGAGCCCGGACGTGGATTTAGTTTTCAGCAGGATGGTCCGCTTGATATGCGAATGGGGTCGTTGCAAGCCCGGACAGCAGCCGATATTGTAAATAATTCGGAATATGAAGTCCTTAGGGACCTGCTTTTTAAATACGGCGAGGAGCGGGAAAGTCGTCGCATTGCCCGTGCTATCATCAATGCCCGTCCAATGGAAACCACAGAGCATTTGAGAAGTGCCGTATCAGGTGTAGTGCCAGAGCGCTTTCGGAACAAGTCTCTTGCCCGGGTCTTTCAGGCATTGCGGATCGAAGTGAACAACGAATTGGGTATGCTGGAGCGAGTTCTTGAGAAAGGAGTGCAGTTACTTGCTCCCTATGGACGGTTCACTGTTATAACGTACCATTCGCTGGAAGACCGGTTATGCAAGAACTATTTCCGCTATGGAAATTTCGAGGGAAAACCTGAAAAGGATTTTTACGGCAACGAATTGAGACCTGTGGATCCGTTGCATAAAAAAGTGATCACTCCCAATGAGATGGAAAAGAAGGAAAATCCGCGGGCACGCAGTGCCAAGCTCAGGGTTGCCGTAAAACGCGCGGATACCCATGAGCATACGGCAAGTAATCCGGGGCTGGGTAGAAATCAAAATGGAGGTTCCCCATGATGACACCGCTTACGGTAACCCGCACATCGGCAACTAATGGAAAAATTAAGCCGAAAAGCCACGGAAGTTTTAAGAAGCCCGGTCCTGCCAAGGGTAAGAATAGTAAACAGACACTATGGTCGCCATGGAAACTGATCCTTTTTTCAGTTATGGCAGGTATCGCAGGCCTGCTCTATCTGACCCATGTTTTTCAAACACAGGATATGTTGCGAGAGGTTCAGGAATTGCGCAGAGACTACGAACGCACACATCGTATTTATGTTGACACAAGACGTAATTACGAACGGGTGACCGGTCCAGCGGAGGTCTATCGCAGGGCCGAATCTGCTGGTATGATTTCCGGTGGAGCTATGGATCCTGTAATCATATTGCCTGAATAGTATGCCGGAAATCCGATCCTACATATTAAATCGCATGTTCGTGGTGTTTGGGCTGTTGCTCCTGCTGCCATTTTTCATTGCTCTGCAAATCGTACGCATCCAGTGGTTTGAGGGGTCGGAGTTACGGGCCCTCTGGAGTGAGCAGGCTATGGATGCTATCGCTATTCCGGCCCAGAGAGGGCTCATTCTGGATGCAGAAGGCCGGGAGTTGGTCGGAAACACGGTTACATACACGGTAGCTGTAGATCCGCAATTGCCGGGAACAACAAGGGATGATCTCTACCGTTTTACCCGGCGCCTGGCGGAGGTCGCTCCGCGTTCAGCCTCCTATTACCAACAGCGTATCCGATCCGCCTCTGCGGCCTCCCGGTACGTCGTGCTGGAGCGTAATATGAGTTCCGGGGCCGCCGATCATCTCAGGGATTCTGGATTGCGAGCCGTGATTCTGGAGGAGCAGTATTCGCGACGTTACAACTACGAGTCGCAGGCATCCCATGTCATCGGATATGTAAACAGAGAGCTGGAAGGGATGGCCGGCATGGAAGCTTCCTATAACAATTATTTGCGTGGTGTTGACGGTCAAAGGCAGGTTCGGCGAGATCGCGGAGGCCGTATCAGAGCCTATGTGGGGGCACCCAGAAAGCAACCGCAGCAAGGACATACGTTGATTTCTACGGTGGATGCCCATATTCAGGCTATTGCTGAGGAAGAACTTCGGTCAGGCGTGGAGCGTGGTTTGGCTTCCAGGGGATCGATCGTCGTTATGGAACCGCGTACCGGTGCTATCAAAGCTATGGCGAACTACCCTTCTTTTGATCCCAACAACCCGGCTGCTTCTCCTTCCGAAGACCGACGGAATACCGTGGTCTCCGATTTGATTGAACCAGGTTCTACTTTTAAACTGATGACCGCAATAGCTGCGCTGGAAAACGGCTGGGTAGCGCTTGATGAACAGTTTGATACCGACGATGGCAAGCGGTTGATTAGCGGTCAGATGATGCGTGATCATGACCCACTTGGAACCATCTCCTTTTCAGAGGCTATTCAAAAATCGTCTAATATCGCCATTTCTGAGGTGGCGTCCAGGGTTCCTTCTGAGACATTGTACCAATATGTACGGAATTTCGGTTTTGGAAGTCATACGTATGTCGATTTGCCCGGCGAAAGCTCCGGAAACTTGCGAAAACCCTATGAATGGTCGGCGGTTACCAAACCCTGGCTTTCTATCGGCTATGAAGTCCAGGTTACCCTGATGCAGCTCGTACAAGCCTATGCCGCATTTGCGAATGACGGGGTGATTATGCGTCCATATATTGTAGACAGGGTAGTTGACGACAGTGGTCGCGAAGTGAAGCGGAACCGTCCGCAGTCCGTACGACGGGTGATCCGGCCGGAGACGATCGAAACCATGCGTCCTGTACTTGAGAGCGTGGTTTCAGATTCAGGCACAGCCGCCTATGCAAAGATCGACGGATTTCGTATCGCCGGTAAAACAGGAACAGCACAAAAATACATGGATGGTCGCTACCAGGCACGCTATTTGGCTTCTTTTGCCGGTTTTTTTCCTGCTGATGATCCCAAGTATGTCTGCCTGGTGATGGTGGATGAACCACGATTAAGTTATTACGGAGGATTTATTGCCGGTCCGATATTTCGGAACCTCGCCATGCGCCTGATCGGTCTGGATGATGAATTGCATGTAAAACCGGATGATACGGGCGACCCAATGATGTGGGCGGTTGCACCTGACCTGCAAGGACACCGGAAAGAAGATGCCCGCGCCATTCTCGCCAGTAAGAATATATCCGCCCGTTTTCGTGGAGAGGGCCATTATGTTATCAGTCAGAATCCGGAACCGGGCGAACAGATCATGAAAACCGATCCGGTTTACCTTGACTTGTCGGATGCAAAAGCATCTGATGACGAATCGGTGGATCAGATGCGTTCCCGTGTGCCGGACGTTCGTGGAATGAGTATGCGCAAAGCGTCAACATGGTTGAGAGAAGCTGGATTTGAGGTGGAAATGATCGGTTCCGGAACAATCTATTCCCAATTCCCTCAACCCGGTGAAAGCTACAGAAAAGGAAGGAAGGTGACCGTTCGTGGACG
>CAYMBG010000004.1:40618-47148 GCA_964388615.1 uncultured Chitinophagales bacterium
CAGCCAGGGATGCCTCCCTCCACTACAAAGGCGATTGGCAACAGTGAAAATCTGCTTTTTCTGAAGGTTGCCGATACCCGGGAAGTTGCCGGCGAGCTGGCACAGGCTTTTTGGGATTACCCGGCCCGATCCATGAAAATGGTCGGAATAACGGGCACCAATGGTAAGACAACCATAGCTACGCTGGTATATCAGGTTCTCATAAAACTTGGATACAACACCGGGATGATTGGTACGGTAGATACCCGATTGGGGTCAGAAGTGCGTCCAAGCAGACTTACTACTCCCGATGCTGTTCAGCTGGCAGCCACACTTGGTGAGATGTCCAGTCTTGACTCCGCGTTTGCGATTATGGAAGTATCATCTCATGCGCTTGAACAGCAAAGAGTTGGTGGAATATCATTTGATGTTGCCGCATTCACCAACATCAGTCAGGACCACCTGGATTATCATCAGGATATGGCATCCTATAAAAATGCTAAAAAAAAGCTGTTCGCCGGGTTGGATGAGAATGCCGTTGCAGTAGTCAACCGTGATGATCCGGCGTATAAAGAGATGATCGACGGATGTGCGGCCAGCATATGGAGCTTCGGTTTTGAAAGTGATACCGACTTTCGAATATTGGACGAGAGTCCGGAGGGTATGGTGCTCGATCTGGATGGTACTATTGTGAGCACACCGTTGACAGGTCGATATAATGCGTATAATGTCGCCCAGGCTTATCTGATTTGTCTGGCACTCGGAGTTGCAAAAAACGGGGCTGCTGGTGCTCTGGGAGAGGCGACCGGGGCACCCGGACGTCTGGAACGTATTTGGGAGTGCCGAAACGAAGTCCGTGGTTCTGCAGCGGAAGCTGAAACCTCACAAGGGAGGGGGACGGCCGCCAATATCATACCTGCTCCAACAGTATTTGTGGATTACGCTCATACTCCGGATGCCCTGGAAAATGTTTTAAAAGCACTTCACAGCGTTCGCAGTGAGCAGGAAACACTGCACGTTGTGTTTGGATGCGGTGGTGACCGTGACCGCACGAAGAGGCCTGAAATGGGACGTATAGCCGAAAAGTATGCAGATGCGGTGACCCTCACCTCTGATAATCCGCGTTCCGAAGAACCGGAATCTATTATACGGGATATCCGTACCGGAATGACCCGTACCGATAATCTCTTTGTTGAAGTAAAAAGACGGAAGGCGATAAGATCCGCCATACTCGAGGCAGATACCCGGACTATTGTTCTGGTTGCCGGAAAAGGGCATGAGACTTATCAGGAGGTGCATGGCAGAAGAAATCAATTCGATGACCGGAAAATCGCGGCCAAGGCACTCACGGAGTGGATTGACCGGCGTTTGTCACGAAAAGGTGCCATGAACAACAATTCAAAAGAGGAGGTGTCCTGATGCTATATCTTCTTTTGGACTGGATACAACAAACCATCACTCCACCGGGTTTCGGGGTGTTTACTTTTATCACCGTAAGAAGCGCACTGGCGGCACTTACGGCTCTGCTTATCTCCATCTTCTTTGGACGAAAAATGATTCGGCTGCTCTCCAGGATGCAGTTGCAGGAAAACATCAGGGATGATGTAGGTCTTGATGCGCATCAGGAAAAACAGGGTACCCCCAGTATGGGCGGGTTGCTGATTCTCCTTTCCATTATTGTGGCGACACTGATGTGGGCCGACCCCGGGAATATTTATATCTGGTTGATCCTGGTGGTTACCATTGCTCTTGGGGGAGTCGGTTTTGTGGACGATTACATCAAGATTATCCGCAAAAATAAAGAAGGTTTGTTGGGTAAGTTCAAGATTATTGGTCAGGTGGCAGTGGGGGCCCTGCTTGGATCAGTCCTGTATTTCTATCCTGATTTTCAGGATTATAACACATTGAGCACCATTCCCTTCGTCAAGGATACGAACATTGATTATGCGTTTTTAGGCGAGGCGCTCGGGTGGGCGGTTTATATTCCGGTCTCTATTTTCATACTGACCGCGGTCAGTAATTCGGTTAACCTCACCGACGGACTGGACGGCTTGGCCAGTGGTACCACCGCTATCGCCGGTCTTGCGCTTGGTATTCTTGCATATGTATCGGGCCGTGTTGATTATTCAGGTTTTCTGGATATTCTGTATCTGCCTGGAACAGGAGAGCTTACGGTCTATTGTGCGGCGATGGTCGGAGCTTGTTTCGGCTTTCTGTGGTATAACACCTATCCCGCGGAAGTGTTTATGGGAGATACCGGTTCTCTGGCACTTGGTGGCGGTATCGGCGCTGTAGCCCTGATGATTCACAAAGAGCTTCTGTTGCCTATTCTGTGCGGAATATTTTTTGTTGAGGCGCTCTCGGTCATCATCCAGACCAGCTATTTCAAGTACACCAAAAACAAGTATGGTGAGGGAAAAAGGTTCTTCAAAATTGCGCCATTGCACCATCACTTTGAAATGAAGGGATGGGCCGAGCCAAAGATTGTCGTGCGATTCTGGATAGTTGCGATCCTGCTGGCCATTTTCACCATTATAACCCTGAAATTAAGGTAAGTACGTTTTCCCGTTATGATTCGAATTAAGGATAAACATATCGTCGTTGCCGGAGCCGCCAGAAGCGGAGTGGCTGTTGCCGAACTGCTGCAGCGGAAGGGAGCGAATGTCCTTGTATCCGATACCGGAACGATAGGCAGGGAGTTTCGAAAGCGTCTGGTGGATGCTGGAATCTCTTTTGAGGAAGGCGGACATAGCGATGCAGCAGAAACCGGCGAATTTTTGGTGCTGAGTCCTGGCGTTCCTTCCGATTCTCCTCTGGTCGAATACTATCTTGAAAAAAACAAGCCGGTGTATTCCGAGATAGAGGCGGCCTCATGGTTTTGTCAAAGCAGAATAATCGCAGTTACAGGGTCCAATGGAAAAACAACGGTGGTCAATTGGCTGGCGGATGTTTGGAGGCGGGCCGGTCGATCATTTCTGCTTGCGGGCAATATTGGTACGGCTTTTTCAGAAGTAGTCGACCAAACGGCTACCGATACCGATATCATTTTGGAGGTTAGCAGCTTCCAGCTGGATCATATCGACCGGTTTCGAGCTCGTGTGGCGATTTTGCTGAATATCACTCCCGATCATTTGAATCGCTATCATAACCAGTTTGAGTTTTACATAAAGTCAAAAATGCAGCTACCCGGACATCAATCCGCCGATGACATACTGGTATATGGCTATGATGATCCCGTTGTGAAAGAGCAAATCGAAAAGATGGAACAACAACCCTTGCATCCTGTGCTTATGCCATTTTCCAGCGAAATGGAGGTGCCTGGAGCTTGCATTCGCGATGGCGTTATCCGGTTGAAATCAGAGTCAAAAGATATGGAGGTGCTTCCCATGAACGAGATTGCATTGCCCGGCAAACATAACCTCAGAAACGGCCTGGCGGTTGCGCTGGCAGCGAGAGTCTGTGAGATTGACAATGATCCCATACGCGATAGTCTGTCAGGTTTTGAAGGAGTGCCTCACCGTCTGCAAAAAGTGCGGGATGAGAACGGTATTGCCTGGTATAACGACAGCAAGGCTACCAATGTGAATGCTGTCTGGTATGCCCTTTCCAGTTTTAACCGCCCGACAATACTCATTATGGGTGGGCGCGACAAAGGAAATGACTACAGTGAACTTTTTCCGGAATTAAGCAGCAAAGTGAAAGCCGTGATCGCAATAGGTGAAAGTCGTGAGGCGATTCGCAGTCAACTTGACGGTGTAGTGCCGGCGATCCGTTTCGCCGATTCCATGCAGGATGCCGTCCGTAAAAGCGAAACTGTTGCGGAACGGGGTGATGTGGTGCTGTTAAGCCCTGCATGTGCATCTTTTGATATGTTCGATAGCTATGAAGACCGTGGCCATAAATTCATTCAAGCCGTAATGAGCCTGTGATATGAGTATGATCTCAGACAAATTCAGGAGTCGGTATCTGTTTGAGCAACCATCCAATGGTTCTGCTACCGTCACCAGTACACCCAGCGACCGCTGGTTGCTGGTCAGCGTGGTTGCACTGATGATGGCCGGACTCCTTGCGGTCTATTCATCAATCGCTTATTTCGCAGAGATCCACGGTACCACGGCTTCGAGCCTGGTGGGAGGACATGCTTTTAAGCTGATGATCTCACTGTTGGTTATGATTATTGTCTCAAAGATCGATTACAGCCTGATCGCAAGCTTGAGCCGATATACGCTGCTGTTGAGCTGGTTGTTTTTGATTATTGTAAGTATGTACGGTACCGAGGTCTTTGGTGCACGCCGGGCATTGAACATCGGCGCTTTCTCGTTCCAACCCTCTTCTATGGCGACGGTGTCATTGCTGATCTATGTCTCCTACATGGTCACTCAAAAACAGAACTATATCCGTGATTTTTCCAAAGCTTTTCTGCCGGTGCTGGTCTGGGTGTTGATCACTTGTGCACTTATCGGAATGGAGGATTTCAGCAGCGCGGCCCTGCTTCTGGTGATGTCATTGATCATTATGTTCGTCGGAAGGGTGCGTGCGCTTCACATCAGCTCATTGGTGATTTTGGGAATTATCGGTGCCGGCGTGCTGCTTTCGCAATCTGATGAGCGGCAGAGCAGAGTGAACAATTATGTTGACCAGGTCCTGCATATTGAAAGTAATGAGTTCCAGCTGACATCCGGTTATCAGGCGCAACAGGCACATATCGCCATAGCTCAAGGCGGTTTTATGGGTGTGGGGATAGGTAAAAGCACCCAGCGTGATTTTCTGCCTGCTCCTTATAATGATTTTATCTATGCCATCATCACGGAAGAGTATGGTCTTATGGGAGCTGGATTGGTTTTACTGCTCTATGTGGTTATCCTGTTCCGCGGAATTGCCGTCATTGCCAAACGTGCTCCCGATACTCTTGGAACCCTGATGGCGGTGGCGTGTACTCTCGGTGTTACCATGTTTGCTTTTATTAACGCCGGCGTGGCGGCCGGTTTGCTTCCGGTTACCGGATTGCCAATGCCCTTCATAAGCTATGGCGGGACCAGTATGCTTTTTTCCGGAGTGTTGATTGGTGTTCTTTTGCGGATATCAAAATTCAGGGAGGAAAACTATGGCTGATGAACTGCGAATCATGATTGCAGCAGGTGGGACCGGCGGACACGTCTTTCCCGCGATTGCTATCGCTGAGGCGATTCGGGAGCAAAAGCCGAAGGCTAGGTTTCTCTTTGTCGGGACTCGTGACAGGATGGAGTGGAAGGCCGTACCATCGGCAGGATTTGATATCGTTCCACTATGGATTAGTGGTTTGCACAGGCGGCTGACTTTGAAAAACCTTCTTTTGCCATTGAAATTACTGGTCAGCCTTTGGCAGAGCCGGACCTATATCCGAAAGTTTCGGCCACACGCTATGATCAGCTGCGGCAGTTTTGTTGCGGGTCCGGTTGGTTGGATGGCCGCGCGATATCAGATCCCCCTGTTCCTGCAGGAACAAAACAGTTTTCCCGGCATAACCAATCGTAAGCTGGCTGGTAATGCGGAATATATTTTCACCGCTTTTAAGCAGGCCGATCAGTGGTTTCCGGCGGAAAAAACCATCTGTGCCGGTAATCCGGTGCGCAAAAGCCTTATGGCGTATGCACGTGATCCGGTGTCAATGGAAAAAGCACGAGCCCACTTCAACCTGAATCCGGATAGACCGGTTTTGCTGGTTATGGGCGGCAGTGGCGGAGCCAGGAGTATAAATGAAGCGATTATTGCTAACCTTGCATCTTTGCACGACAACGATCAGTATCAGATAATATGGCAATGCGGCGAGCATTATATGGAGGAGATCAAAGAGCGATTGCATCAGTCGCGAAGATCGGTTGAAGACTACGGCCATCTGCGCCTTTATGGATTTATGAATGATATCACGGAGGCCTGGGCGGCAGCCGATGTAATTGTGTCACGGGCCGGGGCTATTACATGTTCGGAGTTAATGGCTACCGGAAAAGCGGGTATACTGGTGCCCTCTCCGTGGGTGGCCGGTGATCACCAGACCAGGAATGCCGAAGCGTTAGCTGATCAGGGTGCTGCTGTATTGCTCAAGGATGATGAATTGAAAGAGAGGTTGTCCGGCACCATCCGCTCATTGATGGACAATCCTTCCCGAAGGAAAAAAATTGAGGAAACCATCGCCGGGCTTGCAAAACCCGATGCCGCCGATTCTATTGCCAAAACGATTTTGGAGAGGATACAAGAAAAAAACGAGGGAAACAGCTCTCCCGATACGGATAAAAAGAAAACAAAAAAATCAGTATGACTCGAACGATTCAGACACAGTCGGTTTTTGGAAATACCCGCCATATTCACATGGTTGGCATTGGTGGTATTGGCATGAGCGGAATGGCTGAAATTCTGCTCCATCGCGGATTTATTGTGACCGGCTCCGATGGAAGCAAAGGGGAAACCACAGAGCGTTTGGAAGATCTTGGCGCGACTGTTCATTCCGGTCATGATGCCTCCCATATTAAAGGAGCTGATGTGGTGGTGTACACAAGCGCTGTGCAGGCCAGGGA
>CAYMBG010000004.1:47248-51635 GCA_964388615.1 uncultured Chitinophagales bacterium
GGTGATATCGTCATTGTTGAAGCGGATGAGTTTGATCGCACTTTTCTGCGGTTGAGCCCTTCTCTGGCCGTAATCACGAATATCGATATCGAACATATGGATATCTATAAAGATGAACAGGATATCAAAAATGCCTTTATCGAGTTTGCAAATAAAGTGCCGTTTTATGGTGCCGTTGTTTTATGCCTGGATGACCCCAAGCTTCGCAGCATCATCCCTTCCATCGAACGCCGGATCATTACCTACGGTTTTACCCCCCAGGCCCAACTGCGTCCGGTCGATGTTACTTCTGAAAAATTAAAAAGCAGCTTTACGGTTCTTTTTGAAGGGGAAGAGCTGGGCCGGATTACGATGCAAGCTCCCGGAGAACATAATATCCGGAATGCCCTTGCCGCGATTGGAATCGGAATTGAGCTGGGCATATCGTTTGAACAAATCAAACAAGGATTGCGAGAATATTGCGGTGTTTTTCGAAGGTTTCAAGTCAAATATGAAGAGGATGATCTCATTGTGATCGACGACTATGCCCATCACCCCACAGAAGTAAAGGCGACGCTCGGAGCGGCCAGGCGTGGATGGCCCGACCGGCGGATAGTGGCCGTATTTCAACCGCATCTATACTCTCGCACAAAGGAATTGTACGATGAGTTTGGGCTCTCCTTTTTTGACGCCGAAAAGCTGATTATAACGGATGTATATGCATCACGGGAAAAGCCTTTGGAAGGCATAAGCGGACAACTTGTCGCAGAAACGGCAAGGTCCTATGGCCATCGTGATGTAACCTATATCCCCGATAAGAATGACTTGCCTGAGGTACTCGGTAAAATGGTTGGTCCGGGGGATATGATCATCACCATGGGAGCTGGTGATATTTACAAGTCAGGCGAGGCCTTTGTAAAAACTCTGGAAAATCCCGGAGTCGGAGCCGGTAAACTGCGGGCGGAAAAACCGGAAAAACCTGTAATCCCTCCGGGGGATCTGGATTCTGTCACGAAATCAACTTCAAAAAAAGGAAAATAGCCAAAGAATGACTGATAAAGCGAAAAATAGAGCTTTTGGTATCGAGTATCTTTTTGCCGCCCTGGTGCTGATTATCGCTGCTTTGGTGATCGGTTGGCAACTGAATCGTTCGATCGTGGTTGCAGAGGTGTCGGTATATGGACATCGCCTGTCGGATCCCGATCGGGTGGTGCAAAAAAGCGGACTCAGTGAAGGGGTTGAAGGCGACAGTATCGTTTTTCTGGAGGTGATTGAAAAGATTGAAACCCTGCCCTGGATTCGCAGTGCACACGTGAATCTTTCATATACAGGAAAATTGCGAATACGGGTGGAAGAGGAGGACCCAATTGCGCTGCTCATCGATAATGGCGGTAGTGCCCTGATCTCCGAATCGGGAATCACGCTGCCGGTTGTCCTGGGGCAAGCTGTGGATGTCCCCATTTTGTATGGGTTCGAGTTGAGCGAATCGTTTTTGAATGAAGGCCGGCCCGATACCCTGAGTTCCAGCTCCTTTGAGAAAGTGCGGTTGTTTTTAAATCAAGCCAATCAGTATCCCGGGCTGTATGCCATGATTAGTGAAATCATGGTGACCGATGATGATGGTATTGTGGCTTTGTCTGATGAGAATACGGTTAGACTGACATTCGGACGAAATGATTTTGATAAGCGCCTCCGTAAATGGAAGGCATTTGACGCTCAGGTGATTTCCCACAAAGGTATGCGCCAGATGAGAAGCCTTGATTTTCGTTATGATGGCCAGGTTGTGGCCATGGAACGGTGAAATTAGATGTTATAACGGGATAACACCCGATGAATGAAGACCTTTTAAATAAAAATAGAACTATGGAAGATCGAATCGTAGTTGGATTGGATATCGGAACCACCAAGGTTTGTGCCATTGTGGCTTCCGTCGACGAGATGCGGAAAATTAATATACTGGGTGTCGGTAAAGCGCCAAGCGATGGTCTGAACCGCGGAGTGGTCGTCAATATTGAAAAAACCGTCAATGCCATACGTACGGCAATCGAACAAGCTCAGTTGGCTTCCGGTATCGAAGTTAAGTCGGTAAATGTCGGCATTGCAGGTGACCATATCCGGAGTATGCGCAGCAAGGGTGTAATTACAATCAATAACCGTGATAATGAAATTACAGCTAAAGATGTAGAGCGGCTTCTGGAAGATTGCCAGCGGATTATGCTGCCTACAGATCAGCAGATTATCCATGTAATTCCGCAGGAATTTATCGTAGATGGTCAGGATGGTATTGGCGACCCGGTTGGAATGAGCGGTATGCGGATGGAGGCCGAGGTTCATATCATCACCGGACTGGTGTCGGCTGCAAAGAATATGTTCCGATGCGTTGAACGCGCGGGATTCCAGGTGGATGACCTGATACTGGAACCGCTTGCCTCATCTTATGCCGTGCTTGATCATGAAGAAAAAGAAGCTGGTGTAGTGCTGGTTGATGTCGGTGGTGGGACCACGGATGTGGCGGTTTTCCAGGATAATACTATTCGTCACACTGCCGTAGTGGCTATCGCCGGCCAAAAAGTGACCGACGATATCCGGATCGGATTAAGCGTACTGGAGGATCAGGCCGAGAAGCTCAAACGTGAGCACGGATTGGCCTATGTAGATCTGATCCAGGAGGATGAAATCATTACCGTGCCGGGTATTGCGGGGCGTCCACCCAAGGAGATTAGAAAAAGCATACTCTCAAAAATTATACAGGCCCGTGTGGAGGAGATCCTCGAAATCGTCGCCATTGAGGTCAAACGAAGTGGCTATTCCAGTGAGATGAGCGCAGGTGTGGTATTAACCGGAGGAGGCTCACTACTCGACGGCATTTGTCCGCTTGGAAATGATGTGCTGGGTATGGATGCCAAAGTAGGAATGCCCAGGGGGCTGACCGGCGGACTTGTCAACGAAGTAAAAAATCCAATTTATGCTACTGGCGTAGGTTTGGTGCTTCATGCCTTGCAACACAAAAAGGAGTCAGGTGGACAGGTCATGATCCCCTCCTCTTCGCAAGGTTCCAGTGTAGAAAAAATCATGAACCGAATAGCAGCCAGGATGAAAAGCTGGTTTAAAGAACTTTAGATCAATAACGTAGCAATCAAAACAAGGAGACGACTATGTCTAACCTAAACAACACTCGATTCAGCTTTGATGAGCAAAGCCAGGACAATGCCAAGATTAAGGTTGTTGGCATTGGCGGAGGTGGTGGAAACGCCATCAACAACATGATCAACAAAGGATTAAATAATGTTGAATACATAGCATTGAATACCGATGCACAGGCCCTGCGGCAAAATCATGCCGATTTGAATATTCAGGTCGGACAAAACCTGACCAACGGCCTGGGCGCCGGAGCGCGTCCGGAGATTGGAAGGGAAGCCGTGGAGGAAAACCGGCATGAAATTGAAGAGGCCATAGAAGGGGCCGATATGGTGTTTGTCACTTCCGGCATGGGTGGTGGTACCGGAACAGGAGGTGCTCCTGTGATTTCGGCTATTGCCAAACGTAAAGGAATACTTACCGTCGGTATTGTAACTCTTCCGTTTGTCTGTGAAGGCCGAATCCGTATGAAATATGCCGTCGAAGGCATTAACGAACTGAAGAAGAATTGCGACACCGTAATTGTCATTCCAAATGAACGCCTTTTGGATATTTGCGATGAGGATACAAGTCTAATTCAGGCTTTTGAGATGGCCAATGAGGTGCTCTACAATGCAACTCGTGGCATTTCCGATTTGATTTTGATGCCGGGCCTGATCAACCTCGATTTTGCTGACGTGCGGACAACGATGCTTGATGGTGGTGCCGCCATTATGGGATCGGCATCGGCAACCGGAGCGGATCGCGCCGAAATTGCTGCCCGCGAAGCAATCAGCTCACCCTTGCTTGATGGAATCAGTATTCGTGGAGCACGCAATGTATTGGTGAATATCTCTGCCGGTTCAACGCTGGGTATGCGGGAGGCCACGGCGGCAACCAGTATCATCCAGCAGGAAGCCGGTGAAGATGCCGAAATCATATGGGGTACGGTTCTGGATGAAGATTTTGGAGATGATCTTCGCATTACCGTTATCGCAACCGGCTTTGATTCTGCTGATGAGGCGAAAGAGGCGGAGAAAGAGATGCAAAAATCGGAAAAAACGGAACCGCGTCGGCCCGAGCCGAAACCCAAGACCCCGGTTAGTCTCCCAGCCGCCGATGATATTCCCAAACGCTTTAAACATGAGCCAACGGAGTTTTATAAAGGTGAAAAAAACCTCAAACATCTTGATTTGCCGGCAATCGGCAGACGCCCGGAGATGAGGCCGGTCTCGGATGATGAGAAAAATCCGGAAAAAGATGTGGAGAAAAATATCGAAGAAAATAGTCC
>CAYMBG010000004.1:51735-52803 GCA_964388615.1 uncultured Chitinophagales bacterium
TGTTTCATCCTGTGGAAAAACGCAGGAAGATACCACTAATAATGAAACCAGAGCTATTCCGGTTACTCTGGAAAAAGAGGATGGGAAATTTCAAATATACCGGAACGGCACTCCTTACTATATCCAAGGTGTGGGGGGAAGCCGGGAACTGGAAAAACTGGTGTCGATGGGTGGAAACTCCATCAGAACATGGAGTACCAATAATGCCGGGGAAATTCTTGACCGGGCACATGAACTTGGTCTGACTGTCATGTTGGGTATTTGGCTCGAACATGAACGGCATGGATTTGACTATGACGATGAAGAGGCGGTACGGGAGCAGAAAGAGGAGGTTCGGCAGAAAATTTTACGTTATAAAGATCATCCGGCATTACTTGCCTGGGGATTGGGTAATGAAGTGGATCTGATGTACACCAATACTCGTGTTTGGCATGCGGTGGAGGATATCGCGCAAATGGTAAAAGAACTGGATCCCAATCATTTGGTTACCACCGTAACGGCTGGCATTGATCGGGAAAAAGCGCAGTTAATCATGGAAAAGGTGCCAAGTATCGATTATTTAAGCATTAATACCTATGCAGGACTCGAGGGCCTCCCTGAAACAGTACGGGAGGTCGGCCTGGAGGGTGCCTATGCCGTTACCGAGTGGGGACCCACCGGACACTGGGAAATTGCCAATACCGGGTGGGGGGTACCTATTGAACAAACAAGTACCGAAAAAGCAGAAGCTTATCTGCATCGATACGAATCAGCCATTGAGGGAGATCCGGAAAAATGTATTGGTTCCTATGCTTTTTTATGGGGCCAGAAACAGGAAACAACTCCAACGTGGTACGGAATGTTCCTGGAATCCGGACATCTGACAGAAGTTGCCGATGCCATGCAATACGCCTGGACCGGAGAGTGGCCGGAGGATCGGGCACCGGGAATTGAACAATTTCTGGTGAACGGACAAACGGCTTATGATGACATCTACCTGGAGGCCGGCCAAGTGTATGAGGTGGCGCTGACACCTTTTCATCCCCATGACGAACCTTATGAAATCACCTGGGAATTTCTGCCGGAAAG
>CAYMBG010000005.1:0-33255 GCA_964388615.1 uncultured Chitinophagales bacterium
CTATTTTTGTTCACCCACCCTCCTTTCCTGACGGAATGATAAATAAAACACTATGCCCCCCCCCATCGCCAGCCTTGTTTTTTTTGCTTACTAACTCTTTAAAATCAGTGATATGTTCAAAAAATAAAAGTTTTTCGAATTACGCTTGCACAGTAACAAAATAAATGCTTGAAAAGCTACATTTTTTTTTGTTACTTATGAATAGCATGCAAGTAAGCGCTTTCATTGACTTTTAAAAGGCGCTGATTTTCACAATTGTTACATGAGCGGGAGCAGCATGCACAAATATCCCGAAACTCTTAAAAGTCAACAACATCAACCCCAAAAAGGATAAGCAATGAAAAATAAATTACTAAAAATGTTTTTGACGCTGATCATCGGGTTTGGCCTTACAGGGGCTTATGCCTGGGCAAATGATCGCGTAGCCGATGAACATGGAGATCATTACAGTGTCACATTTAATGTCGATATCTCCGAAGCAGAAGATTTCGACCCGGATGTACACGATATCTTTATCACCGGCTCAATGGCCGAATGGGCGGATCCCGGTTCCGAGCCTGACTATGCAATGTCTGCTCATGAAGATGATGCCGACATCTATACCATTACCATCGACGTTGAAGCTGGCGTTCATGAATACAAGTACTTTCTGATTGAAGATGAACCCGACTGGGATGCCGGTGAATGGGCTGGTGATCCCAACCGCGAAGTGCGCGTCTCAGGTGACATGGAAGTGAACGACGTCTGGGGCGATGCGCCATACAGCGTGACATTTAATGTCGATATAGCCGGAGCGGAAGGTTTTGACCCGGATGAGCACGATATCTTCATCACCGGCTCGATGGCCGGATGGGCGGAACCCGGATCTGATCCTAACTTTGTCATGGAAGCTCATGAAGATGATGCCGATGTTTATACCATTACCCTCCTGCTGAATTCCGGAGAATATGAGTATAAATATTTCATGATTGAAGATGAGCCCGATTGGGATGCCGGTGAATGGGCTGGTGATCCCAACCGCATGGTCACAGTCACCGAAGATATGGTCGTGGAAGACACCTGGGGCGTTGAGCCTGGTGCCACCAACGCAGAAGACCTTGCTCAAACTCCAAGAGGAATAGAACTGAAGCAAAACTATCCCAATCCGTTCAACCCGACCACCCGGATTGCATACACATTGGATCAATCCAGTCAGGTAACACTGGATGTATACAATGCGCTGGGTCAACATGTTGCAACATTGGTCAACAGCGAACAACAGTCAGCCGGCCAATATGAATATAACTTTAATGCCGCTGACCTTTCCTCCGGTATCTATATGTATCGACTTAGTGCCGGTGAGCAGGTGCAAACCCGCGTAATGACGCTGATCAAGTAATGTAACGTATAGCGTCAATTTTGGATTAAAACTTCCTGAAAAGGGGGCATGCTTGTAAAAAGTGTGTCCCCTTTTTTTTACCATCCCGCCTATATCGGCACCTCATACTATGAGGTCTTCCATTAAAAAAAATGCCGCATTTCTGCTTTTTTTATTTACTCGTACACCTCCGGAGATATGGAAAGCATATAAACATAGAGGAATATGTACTTGAATTGAGACAGACAATAAAATACATTGAGAATTACGTGAGCTTATTCTATCGCACTACCCTTTACAATATTTATTACACCTAATCAGAGACAAACCTATGAACCGAAAAATGAGAATGGGAATGGTCGGTGGCGGCATCGGCGCATTCATCGGAGAAATTCACAGAAAAGCTGCTGCCATGGACGGACATATAGAACTGGTTTGCGGTGCATTTGACAGTACCCCGGAGCGATCCAAAAAGTCCGGCAAAGCGATCTATTTACCGGAAAACCGGGTCTATGGCACCTATGAAGAGATGTTTACCAAAGAAAAAGCGCTTCCCGCCGGGGAACGGATGGATTTTGTATCCATCGTTACGCCCAACCATTTGCATTATCCCATTGCCAAAGCAGCTTTGGAAAACGGCTTTCATGTTGTTTGTGAGAAACCGATGACCGTAACGGTACAAGAGGCGGAAGACCTGGTCTCACTGACCGAAAAAACCGGACTTCAATTTGCCGTTACGCATACCTATACCGGTTACCCCATGGTCAAGCAGGCTCGCCACATGGTTCAGAGAGGCGACATTGGAAAAATCCGGAAAATTCTGGTTTCATATCCGCAAGGGTGGCTATCCACCAAACTTGAAACCGAAAACAAGCAGGCCGCCTGGAGAAATGACCCAAAAAAAGCCGGTGCAGCAGGAGCCCTGGGTGATATCGGTTCCCATGCGGAAAACCTGGCGGAATACATCTCGGGACTTCGCATATCCGAGGTCTGCGCGGATCTGGGCTCCATGGTAAAAGGACGCCTACTGGATGATGATACCAATGTCTTGCTCCGTTTTAACAACGGTGCCAAAGGAATCCTGCATGCAAGTCAGATTTGTGCCGGCGAGGAAAACGCGCTCAGAATTTATATCTATGGGGAAAAAGGTGGAATGGAATGGCATCAACACGAACCCAATACACTGCTTGTCAAACACCTGGATCGTCCTGTCGAAATATACCGCACAGGGGCCGATCACGGTAATTACCTATGCGATATTGCTATGTATAATACTCGTGTTCCATCCGGACACCCGGAAGGATACATTGAAGCCTTCGGAAATATCTATCGCAATTTCGCCCTGGCTATAGGCAGTCAACTCAGAGGTGAACAACCAAACCCGAAACATCTTGATTACCCCACCGTCAAGGACGGGCTGCGGGGCATGTCCTTCATCGAAACTGTTATCAGTTCCAATAAAAGTGACAAAAAATGGATTCCATTCCAGTAACATATTCCGTTCACTTGAATCAGGGTACCTGACCCCGATGACTTTCAATTCAAACCAAACCTAATGACCATGAAAGGACCAGCAATTTATTTGGCACAGTTTATGGGAGACGAAGCTCCCTTCAATAGCCTCCAGTCCATATGTGACTGGGTAGCGGGTATGGGTTACGAGGGTATCGAAATACCGACCTTCGACCCCCGCTGTGTGGACCTTCAAAAACTTGCTGAAAGCAAGACTTATGCCGACGAAGTGCAGGGCATTGTCCATGACGCTGGACTGGAGATTACCAGCCTTGCAACCCACCTACAGGGACAACTGGTCGCCGTACATCCGGCATACGACAAGCTCTTTGACGGTTTTGCCCCTGAGAAATATCACAATAACCCCAAAGCCAGAACAGAATGGGCTATCGAGCAAATGAAGTTTGCAGCCAGAGCGAGCAACAATCTGGGTCTTACTGCACATACTACATTCTCAGGCGCCCTTCTCTGGCATACCATGTACCCCTGGCCGCAACGTCCGCCGGGTCTGGTGGAAACCGGCTTCAAAGAGCTCGCTGACCGTTGGATGCCGATCCTTAACACGTTCGATGAAAACGGTGTGGATGTCTGTTATGAACTCCACCCCGGAGAAGACCTGCACGACGGAGTCACTTTCGAGCGCTTTCTGGAAGTGAGCGGTAATCACCCCAGGGTTCATATCATCTATGACCCCAGTCACTTTGTCTTGCAACAACTTGACTACATCGATTTCATCGATATTTATCACGAGCACATCAAACTGCTTCACGTGAAGGATGCGGAGTTCAATCCCACCGGAAAGTCCGGTGTCTATGGCGGCTACCAAAGCTGGGTGGACCGGCCCGGGCGTTTCCGCTCCCTGGGTGATGGTGATGTGGATTTTCGCGCCATCTTCAGCAAAATGGCTCAGTACAACTTTGAGGGATGGCCTGTTCTGGAGTGGGAGTGCTGCCTCAAAGATCCCGAGCAGGGAGCGGCAGAGGGAGCGCAGTTTATCTCCGACCACATTATCGAAAAAACTCAAAAAGCTTTCGATGATTTTGCCGGTAGCGGAGCGAATGAAAAACTGAACAGAGAAGTGCTTGGCTTGTAATCAGTTAATAGCACGCTATACCGGGCCGTATCAATCCCCTTGTCCCTTGCTTTTTTTCGGCAGGGACAAGGGGATCATTTACGCAAAAACAGATCCCTAAAAAAAACACATGAAACAATATATCAACCTGTCATCTCTACTGATCATCATTCTCCTCGTAGCAGGAATTTTTTTGTGGATGCGCGTTTCCACACTTGAAGATCATATTGCCGAACTGAAAGAGCCCAGTCTCTATACCACCATGAATAACATGCAAAACCAAACGCATAAGCTCTACTATGCTATCGAATCTGAAAATCCGGAATTGACAGATTTCTACCTGCATGAGCTGGAAGAAGCTGCAGAAGATCTTATTGAAGCCGATCTGTTTTATCACGACCAGCCTGTGGGCAGGCTGGTCGAATCAATGCTTGAACCGGTGATCGATGAGATGGAAGATCATCTTGACAATCTTCAATGGGAACGTCTTCGTGACAAACGCAGGGTGTTAATAGGAGCATGTAATGATTGTCACGGCGCAACAGGACATGATGAAATAATTATGACCGAAAGAGGAGAGGTCAATCCTTTCAACCAGGATTTCGACACAAAAGAATAAACCCGTAGAATAGCCCACTCTTTTTTTCAAAAAAAAACCATAACCCCGAAAGTTTTCCAAGGGCTATGGTTTTTTTGTGGAGGTGCCGGGAATTGAACCCGGGTCCGAGATGACGTCCCATCAAGCTTCTACATGCTTAGTTGCCCTATGTATCTCGCCTGAAGGGTCGCCGGGCAACAAGGCAATCTTCAAGCCAGGCCGGATCAGGTTTTGCGTGACGCCACCGACCGAGACGCCACACTATCTTGCTCAGGTTTGGCGCCCTCAAAGGCAGTTAGCAAGAAAACCGCCAGGAGGACGGAATGGCGCTGTTAGGCAGCCATTCGGAACTGAGTATTTTCAGCATTTACATTTAAACGCCACTGATTTTTTTACGAGAATCCGTGACGGAAACTCGACATGCCACTTGTGATCACGCTCATCCCGTCGAAGCCATGTCACCCCCTTTGAGTAACCTTTTCGCAAAGTCATGAACGTAACTACATTATACCATTACTGACTCAGGGTCTCTGAAACTACCAACTTACCTGAGTAATGGCAATATAATAACGGACACCCGCCCCGTTTTCTTGTGTATGTACTGCCGATTACCCATATAAATTTGTATTTTCTTCATTATTACAAGGTATTGTTCTATCACGACAAAATAGTTTTTATGAAAATTGCCATCATCGGTGCCGGCTCCGTGGGATCCGCACTCACCCGGGTTCTGCTCACCCAGGATATTGTCAGCACCATCGTTATCCTTGATCGTAATGGAAATGCGCTGGATGAGATCAAATCGGCCCATTCCGACCATCCATCTATTTCCAGGCTCAGAACATTCCGGGTAAATATTGAAGAATACTCTTCCATCGTGACTTTATTGAAGGGACTGGATGTAATCATATCGGCCCTGCCATATAAGTTCAACACGGAACTGACCCGTATTGCCATTGATAATGGATGCCATTTTCTGGACCTGGGCGGCAGTGATCAGGTTTATGAAGACCAACTTCAATTACATGAACTTGCTTCAAGAAACCGCTCTTTTGTACTCCCCAATTGTGGATTGGCACCCGGGCTGCTGAATATCATCGCATATAACGGCTATAAAAAGTTTGATAAGGTATCATCCATAAAAATCATGAGTGGTGGACTCCCTGTGAATCCACAACCTCCTTTGAATCACCACCTTAGTTTTTCTGCCGTTGGCTTTCTGAGCGAACACCTGCCTCCGGTCCTTGCAGTAGAAAATGGAAAACCGGTACACCTTGAACCACTAAGTGGACTGGAACCTGTACAATTCAGGACCCGGCCGGAACTTGATACCCTGGAAATGTTTAATACCGGGGGACATATCAGTACACTGGCCAAAACTCTGGATCGATCGGTGGACAATCTCTGCTATAAAACCATTCGGCACCACGGTAATCACGATATCATGAAAGCTTTGATCACATTAGGCTTTGCCGATGACCGGATTATTGACGTTGCCTCAAGCATGACCTACCGTGACCTGCTTATCCGTAAACTGCGTCAACAGCTACCTGAAAACCTGCCCGATATCGTTCTGGCTAAAGTAGTTATTGAAGGCACGATGGATGGGCAGAAACAAACCAATAATTACGAACTGGTCTATGAATACAATTCCGAAGATGGTCATTCGGCTATCATGACCTGTACCGCCGTGCCAACAGCCCTCATCGCGCTTATGGCCGCAAAAGGCAAGATCAAAGGTGAACCAGGAGTTAGCGCTCCTGAACAGGTAATCAACGCCGAATCACTATTCCAACAGCTGGAGGATTGGGGAATTTCAATATCTGAAAGCAGTGAATGATCGAATACAGAACATTGTTTTTTAAACTGAAAGGCGAAATCACTAAATCCATACCAAAGATCACCATAACCTGACTTTATTATAACCATAGGGGTGCCGCATTTGCGGCTGAGATCAAACCCTTTTGCACCTGATCCGGATCATGCCGGCGAAGGGAATGGAATTGTTAAGCCATATAACCTTCCCTTCAGGTAATGTACCGGGACAGGTTATATGGCTTTTTTTATTAACATCACATGAAATGGCCATGACGGCAATCCATCACACAGCAGCATGATTATAATCGTCATGGGCATTTCGCTTACGCGGTTCATTGAGCATCTGACCGCTTGAAACAAACATTAAACAGATCAGATGGCCAATTAATGGGACCCAAACTTTGTCAACTTACATTTGAATAAAAAAAAACGAGCATTACACCATGAATACCGAAATATTGACCCGTGATTTTTCTGCAATACAGAGTGAGAAACCACTCATTCACAACATAACCAACCATGTTGTAATGAATATAACCGCCAACACCCTGCTGGCTCTCGGTGCCTCACCGGTCATGGCTCACGCAAAAGAGGAAGCAGCTGACATGACCCGGATATCCAGCGCCCTGGTTCTAAACATCGGAACGCTGAGTCCACACTGGGTTGAGGCCATGTACCTTTCCCTTGAAGCTGCAAATAACACCGGGATACCGGTTGTTCTGGATCCTGTCGGAGCCGGAGCCACATCTTATCGCACTGAAACCGCTCACGATCTGCTGAAAAACGGAGCTGTGAATATACTGCGTGGCAACGCTTCGGAAATACTGGCCCTCACTCCGGCCGGTGGCACCACCAAAGGTGTGGACAGCACCGATGAAGCCGACCGGGCTTTCGATGCTATCCGTGATTTGGCCGATAAATACCAAATCACCGTTTCCGTTAGTGGCAAAACCGATCATATCATCTCCAAAGATCACCATATTAAAGTTCACAACGGTTCCTCCCAGATGGCAAAAATTACCGGAATGGGTTGCACGGCCTCGGCCTTTACAGGAGCCTTCAGCGCCGTAAATCCTCAATATCCACAAGCTGCCGCGCATGCCATGGCCGTTCTCGGGATCGCCGGCGAAATCGCCGAAATGGACAGCAAAGGACCCGGCAGCTTTCAGATAAATCTGCTGGACAGTTTGGCATCCCTTGATAACGAAGCGATTCTAAGGCTGGCTCAAATCGAAGAGGAAAACCATTGAGAACATGCCATTGAACAGTGAAAAACATTTGAAAAATCATAGAAGCGGTGACAGGAAAACAGGCGTTGACTATCGCCTTTATCTGGTCACCGACAGTAACATGACCGGCCGCAAACAACTGGTGGATTACGTTCTTAAAGCTGCTGACGGCGGTGTCACCATCGTGCAGTATCGTGAGAAATCCGGTTCCACTGCTCAGATGATTCGTGAAGCGGAGTCCTTGCTTCACGAATTGGCCAAACGCAATATCCCACTGCTTATCAATGACCGGGTTGACATTGCATTAGCAGTGGGCGCAGCCGGAGTCCATCTTGGTCAAAATGACATGGACCCGGTTACCGCACGAAGGCTTTTAGGTCCGGATGCCATCATCGGATACTCGGTGGAGACATTCGAACAAGCTCGTGAGGCTATGGAACTGGATGTAGATTACCTGGGAGTGAGCCCGGTTTTTTCGACACCTACCAAGACCGACATCGGTAACCCCTGGGAAATAGATGGACTAAAAGAACTGCGCTCTTTTACATCCAAACCACTGGTGGCTATCGGTGGTTTGAACCGGGATACCATCCCCCATACGCTTGCAGCCGGAGCTGATGGCGTGGCTGTTGTGTCAGCTATCTGCAATTCCGACAATCCGGAAGCATCTGCCCTCGAACTGCGGGACATCATATCCCGAGCCACTCCCTAATAAACATCCCCTGCCCTCCCACCTTCACAAAAACCAACGAGCATCCATAGCATAAATAACCATGAGCAAAAATCCCTTGAAAGAGATCGGTGAATTTGGATTGATAGAGCAGATACAAACCTGGTTTGGTGAAACCGTTGGTGACCTGGAGGCAATCGGCGACGATTGCACGGTAATTCCGCGTGGAAACCAAAGCATGGACCTGGTAACCACAGACTTACTGATTGAGGGCACCCATTTTCTGTTTGAAAAAATCAAACCGGAGGACCTGGGATATAAATCCCTGGCTGTTAATCTGAGCGATATAGCCGCCATGGGAGGACGCCCCAAATCGGTGTGGGTTTCCATTGGCCTCACAAATCGGGCCGACCTCAGATGGCTTGAACTTTTCTTCCAAAGTATGCATCAGCTCGCGCATGAGCACAATGTTCGCTTGATGGGCGGTGACACAACCAAGTCGCAACAACACATGGTCATCAATATCATGGTGCAAGGAGAAGCAACACCGGATCAGGTAAAATATCGTTCCTCCGCCCGTCCAGGTGATGTTGTTTTTGTCACAGCACCTTTGGGCGATTCCGGAGGTGGCCTGCAACTATTGCTTGATGACCGGAAAGATCAGGCCGGCCACAATGAAAAAAAACTGATCCGCAGCCACAATCGGCCATACCCCTTTGTCAATGAAGGAATATGGCTGGGAAACCAGACAGCCGTCCATGCACTCATTGACTTATCAGACGGGATATCCTCGGATGCCGGTCATGTTGCCAATCGCTCGGGGGTCATCATCGACATTGAACTGGCCGATTTGCCTATCAGCAACGCTTTAATTGAAGCCTCAACAAAGCATGGCTGGGACGCGGTCAACCTGGCCAGCTCGGCAGGCGAAGATTATGTATTGTTGGGCACTTGCGATCCCTCGTCATGGCAATCGATGAAAAAATCTTATTCAGAAACTTTTCACTCAGATATGTATGCCGTCGGACATGTTCGTGACAGAACCAAGAACCAAAACAGGGCCGGTTCCAAAACGGCAGGCCTCACCACCGGTGGCCAACTGCGGTTTTTAAAAGATGGCAAGCCGGTTGACTATGAAAGCCATGGATTTGACCATTTCAGGTCACATACAGGAAAAGCGTAGCATCCCGGAGTTTATGCGCTTTCAAACATAAGCCAAACACAAGTTAAAAAGAGAAACTACACCTATACGTTATGCACCCTCCTCTTACTCTCACGATCGCCGGATCAGACAGTAGCGGCGGTGCCGGCATCCAGGCTGATCTGAAAACTTTCTCCGCCCTTGGATGCTACGGCATGTCGGTATTGACCGCCCTTACAGCTCAAAATACAAGACAGGTAACCGCCATACACGACCTTCCACCCGATTTCATCCGCGCACAGCTGGATGCGGTTTTTACCGATATCGGTGCGGATGCTGTCAAAATCGGCATGCTCAGCCGCAGCGATGTCATCCGGGAGATCGCCTCCACACTGGCAAAGTACCGGCCTGGCTATATAGTGATCGACCCGGTCATGGTCGCCAAGAGTGGCGACCGGCTGCTGCAGGACGAAGCTGTTGCAGCACTTAAAGAGTCGCTGGTTCCCATGGCCACACTCATCACCCCCAACCTGCCGGAAGCCGGGGTGCTGACCGGAAGCACGGTTTCCACCCGGAAGGAGATGGAATATGCCGGAGAACGGATACTCGGTATGGGTCCGGATGCCGTACTGGTGAAAGGCGGCCATCTTGAAGGAACGGATGTCAGTCCCGACTGCCTGGTGTACCATGACAATTCGACCGGATCCGTACAGGTTCGCTGGTACGAACTGCCCCGTGTCAATACACACAACAACCACGGCACCGGTTGTACGCTCTCCTCGGCCATCGCGGCCCAGCTTGCCAGAGGAGAGACTCTCGACGAAGCGGTCGGAAGCGCACTTTCCTATCTGAACCGGGCACTCCGCAAGGCCGTTACCTGGAAAATAGGTAAAGGACACGGTCCGGCGCACCATTTTCACCGCTGGTGGCCCGAAGAGTAATCCGGGCGACCGTCCTCGAACCGTATCCCGTCGCCTTGGCGGATAGAGAACTGGCCGGTTTGATTTAAAAAAAACCCGGACCAACATGTAAGTCGGCCCAGGTTTATTTTCATTCCTGTCAGAAAAGAAATCCCAGATCAGGATTTTCTGCGTCCGGAACCGGATGACTTGTCATCATCCGATTCATCGGATTGCTTAGGCTCTGTACCTTTTGCAATCGACTCACGCATATCTGTGTCGGACATCACATTTTTCATATTGTAATAGTCCATCACACCTAATTTACCGCTGCGGAACGCTTCGGCAATGGCTTTCGGCACTTCTACTTCAGCCTCTACCACTCGTGCCTGCATCTCTTCAATCTTCGCGCGGTTTTCTTGCTCAACAGCTACAGCCATCGCACGACGCTCTTCAGCGCGGGCACGTGCAACCTTCAGGTCGGCACTTGCCTGATCCGTCTGCAATTTCGCACCAATGTTCTCTCCAACATCCACATCAGCAATATCGATGGAGAGAATATCAAAAGCCGTACCACTGTCAAGCCCTTTATCCAATACCGTCTTGGTTATTTGATCAGGGTTTTCCAACACCGCTTTGTGATCGGTGGAAGAACCAACGGTCGAAACAATGCCCTCACCTACACGCGCAAGCACCGTCTCCTCAGTGGCACCACCCACAAGACGATCCAGATTGGCCCGTACCGTTACCCGCGCCGTTGCTTTAACCTGGATACCGTCTTTCGCCAATGCCGTAATCACCGGGGTATTGATTACTTTTGGATTAACCGATATCTGAACCGCCTCGAATACATCGCGGCCCGCCAGGTCGATAGCGGCTGCACGCTCAAATCCCAGGGCAATATTGGCTTTATCAGCCGATATAAGTGCATTTACCACCCGTTGTACATTACCCCCGGCAAGATAATGCGCCTCGAGCATGCCTATTTCAACGTCCTTCAGACCGGCTTTGGTAGCGGTAATCGCCGCCTTGACGATCGGCCCGGGAGGCACCTTGCGGAGCCGCATGGCTACAAGATCTCTGAAAATACCAATTCGAACGCCTGAGAAAAGAGCGGTGATCCAAAGACCGATCGGAACAAAATAGAAAAAGATAAAAAGCAGGAGCACACCACCGGCTATCATTCCAAGAGGAAAATAAGCATCCATAGATCTGTTAAATTAAGTTTTGAAGAATATCCCGAAATCGGACGGAGGTCATTCTGCTTTTTTCGGGTGTTTTATATCATACCTTGAAATATAATGAGACGGCAAGAGGATACCAACCTGATCCGTCATCTTCTTACCACTCTTCTACACGTGTGACCACAACCTGCCCGGCTGCAGTGGATATCACCTTGACCCTGGCTCCTTTATTAATATATTCTCCATCCGATACCACATCTACCCGGCGATCCCCGATCTTTGCAGTTCCGGAAATCCGTAAAGTCGTCAAAGCCACCCCTTCCTTGCCCAACAGCTCATCTTTATTGTCATATGAGGTATAGCCGGACTCTGTATCGGTGGATCTTGTTAGCACCAATCGGCTGAAAAACGGGGTATTCATGACATATCGAATCGTCGACAGGATAAATGCAAACGCAAGGACCAGTGTCGCAAAGAGCGTCCACATCTCAACACGCATCTGTTCCAATTCAGGAAAATTAAAACCTACATTTCCTACCAATGAAGCAAAAAGGCCGAATATCAACAGGATCAGACCCGAGATTCCCGCCACACCGAAACCCGGAAGTACAAAAAATTCAACCATTATCAATCCCACACCAAGCACTACAATAAGTATCTCCCATATCTGGGCAAGACCCATAATGTAGAGCGGAAGGAAAAAGAGAAGTGCTCCAAGGCCGGCAATGGCACCAGCGAAACCGACCCCCGGTGACTGTAATTCAAAATAAAGCCCTCCCAACATCATCAGCATCAACAAACTTTGCAACACGGGAGATGCAAAAAAACGTATAACCGATTCCTCCCAGCGCTCATCCACATTGAGCAGCTGAGCCTGTTCCCAGCCCATCTCATCAGCCACCTCCCTTATCGAATGCAAGGTAGCAGTTGATACTTCAAGTTCGAGTGCCTCAGAAGCACTTAAGGTCAGCAGTTCGCCCTCGGCAATGATATTTGCTATTTCGATGCGCTCATCTACCATGGCCTCGGCAATCCGGGGGTCATATCCCTTTGCCTCTGCCGTGGAGCGCATAAGGCCACGCATATAACTTTGCATTTTTTCATCCGCTTTTTCACCACTTCCATCCACTACGGTAGCCGCACCGATTGACCCACCCGGAGCCATAAAAATATTTTGCGTCGCAAAGGAGATCAGCGCACCGGCCGAAGCGGCATTGGCATCAATAAAAGTTACCACCGGGAGCCGGGAAGCCAGCAAACGCTTACGAATCTCATCGGCAGCATCCACCAGTCCGCCGAATGTATCCATGTGAAGGATTACCCCCACCGCGTCGTCATCTGCCTCCGCCGCCGACAGACCGCGATCGACATACATATTCAGTCCGTTGTCAATAAGTCCCTCAACCTGGATCACATAAACAGTGCTATCTTGTGCTTGTGCATCGGCGGATGCCGCACAGAAAAGGGATATTGGCAAAACGAACATTAACACCGCCAAAATTTTAACAAAAGGGAGAGGAAATATCTTCATGTTGCGTCTTTTAAAAATGGGCCATTGGCAAAATCGGCGCCAGGTTGCCTGAAAAACCATCGGTTACCCCAAATGCAGGGCAGCAACCCGTCGCCAGGTCATTATAACTCCACAATTATAACATAATAATGTACAAAAAAATTGGCATATTGTGTGAGTTTCGAATCCCGCAAGCGGATTTGCAAGCGTGCGTGTAACTTTGCAAATCCGGTTTCGTAACGTCATGGTTAGTCTTCCATAGTATTCTTGCTAAACCCGGGTTTATGTATCTAATCAAGTGGGCTTTTTTTATTATTTTTTCCCTTCCTGCTTTAACGTTATCTGACGTAACGGCAAAACCTGGCAGCGAAAATATCCTTACCAACGAGTCAACTCAACAGGACCGGGCGTCGCTGAATGGTTTTATACGTGACGCGGAAACGGGCGAAACTTTGCTGGGTGCCAATATTTTGTTAATGAGCACCAACTTGGGTAGCACCACCAATCACTCCGGTTACTATATCATCAACAACATCTCTGCCGGGACCTATACCGTTCGTTTTTCCTATCTGGGATATACTGAAATTCGTCGGGAAATCACCCTGGAAGCCGGTGAGAGCAAACGTCTCGACATTGCACTTACCCCTGCCGATTTCATGTTGGATGAACTCGTGGTGGAATCAGAGGCCGGCCGCGATGAACGCCAAAATATCGGCACCGCCTCTGTATCAACCGAGTTGATTAAAGGAGTACCCTCGGTACTGCAAGCCGATGTCTTCAGATCGGTACAACTCCTTCCGGGAGTCAAAGCCGCATCGGACTTCTCAAGTGGCCTTTACATCCGCGGCGGTGGCCCCGATCAGACACTGATCCTCCTGGATCGCACAACGGTCTACAACCCCTCACATTTTTTTGGCTTTTTCTCCACATTTAACCCGGATGCAATCAAGGATGTACAACTTTACAAAGGAGCCTATCCCGCCCGTTACGGCGGACGCCTCGGATCCGTATTGGATATTTATAACAAAGACGGAAACCGGCACAATACCCAGGGCTCTCTGAGTATCGACATGCTCTCATCACGCACCATGATAGAAGGGCCCTATCCCGGTGGTTCCTATATGCTGGCCATTCGCCGATCCACCCTCGAACCACTACTGGCTATCCTCCGAAACTCGGTCGACAACGTCCCCGATGCTTTCTACTTCTATGATATCAATGCAAAAATCAACTATGATCAATGGAGTAACAACAGGCTGAGTATCGCTGCCTACACCGGAACCGATGATGTCCGGTTTCCTTTTGCTGATGACAGCCAGTTTGACCTGCATTATGGCAACCGGACTTTAAGTATCGACTGGACCCACCTGCTTTCGCAACGCATTTTTACCAATATCACCCTTACCGGCTCCCAGTATTTTAACGATCCGGCATTCGAATTCGGAGGCACTGTTTTCGAACGGCGTAACCGCATTTATGATGTCTCCCTGAAAGCGGACCTCGAGTGGCTTCCTTCATCACAATTTGAATTATTGGCCGGTTTCTGGGGAGGGCGCAAATCTTTTCAACTGCAGGATCATTTTGATGATCAAATGACCATGGATGAACAGATTGGTGCCGATTACGGATCTGTTTACCTGCAGAACCTCTGGCGTCCGGGAAACCGGTGGGAGATAAACGCCGGCCTCAGAGCTAATTACTATGACAGCGGCAATTACTTGCGGGTCGACCCTCGTCTGAGCATCGAATACCGGCTATCCGGCAACACCCGCCTGCAAACCGCGGCCGGACGCTATCATCAATTCCTGACATTGCTGACCAACGAGGCGATTTCGGCTTTCGACCTGTGGCTGATTACGGATAATCACGTACCCCCCGCGTATGGGGATCAGTTTGTGGCGGGCTTGAAAAACACCTCCTTTTCCAATTATAACATAGAAATCGAGGTTTATTACCGCACCATGCGTGACCTGTTTGAATTTGACCCCTTTTTGGGAGATCCTGCCGGTCTGGATTACGCAGAACTTTTCCGGTTCGGACGGGGTTACGCCGCCGGAGTTGAGCTCTTCCTTGAAAAAACCCGGGGAAGGCTTCATGGCTTTATAGGTTATACCTGGGGACTAACCCGGCGAAAATTCGATGAATTTAACCAAAACCGGTACTACCCCCCGAAATATGACCGAACTCATGATATAAACCTGGTCGCAAACTTCCAGTTAAGCAACCGCTGGACCGCCTCGGCTGTTTTTAATTACGCCACCGGACAGGCATATACCGAGCCCTTGGGCAGAACCGCTCTCACTTCCAACCCGTTTGACGGTAATGAAATAGACGCTATCGTCGTAGGTCGTGTCAACGCCTCGCGACTTCCCGCATACCACCGTCTTGACATCGGCTTTACCCGAAAGAGTACTTTTTTCGGGCTGACCGACACCGAGTGGCAGTTCCAGTTAATCAACCTTTATTCCAGGCGAAATGTTTGGTTTTACATGTATGATTTTGACGAAAACCCGGTGGATCGAAATGAAGCGCTAATGCTTCCCATTATTCCGGTCATCGGCTACCATATTGATTTCTAACTCCATTATCATCTACCGATGCATATCAATACATACTTATTCAAACACCGCCTATCAGCTTTTTTCGCCGGATTTATCTTCCTGATTCCGGGTTTGTTTAGCCTCGCTGGATGCAACCTCTATGAGCAGGACCGGTATCAGCAGGATTTTGTGGTGGAAAGTTATCTTATTGCCCAGGAGCCACTCCCGGAAATCAGACTCTCTACTACCGCACCTTTTGATGAAGGTTATCATTTTGAAAAACGAGCGGTTGCCGATGCCAATGTGCGTCTGTACCATTACGACGAGACGGAAAAGGTCCCATCGGTGTATCAATATCTGGAAAATGGCCAGGGTATCTACGTACCATCTGACCAGGACACCAGCAATCGGATCATGCCCCGTCATCGTTACCGTTTGGAGGTGGATATTCCTCTTGAGAATGGAGATAACCATCGGCTCGAAGCGGAAACCATCATACCGGACACATTCTCGGTACAGAAAATCATTCGCGACCAGGCTGTTTATCAAAGCGCGGAACAATTGGAATTTCGCATCACACGCAACCGGACCGACGGACGGCAACTATATTACATATACTCCACCAAATCGCTGGAACCTTCCGAAGAGAACATAACACCCTTCTGGAATGATGCCGTGGATGACATGAATGATGCCATCCAGATCCGCACAACCATCGTAAACGAAGAAAACTTCGACCTCAATCCCGATGAAACACTTACGCTTCGCATGCCATGGATCGGAATCGCTTTCTACGGCAAAAACACCATATCGACTTTTTCACTCGACGATAACACCTACGATTATTTCCGATCACAACCGGTTCAAACCGGAGGAGGCGGAACACTCTCCCCCGGTGAAATTCAAAATATCATTTACCATATCGATGGCGGCATCGGACTTTTCGGTGGAATGTCCGTCCTTAAGACAGACGTAAATGTCATTCGTCCACCAGGACGCTGAACCATTCCCCTCCAAAGCAGCTATTTGTCACTCATCAGATCCAGAACCATCGGTGTCATCGCACCGACCCTCAGCGATCCAACCATATCGATGTGGCTGTCACTGATGATTTCGTATCCGACCTGATACCCATCCAGTATCTCCTCAAACCGGTCCAAATCCAGTGTGACTGCCTCGTCCGAAGCGTTCAACACTACCATCACGGCATCGTTATCATCGTGACGAAAATACACATAGGTGTTGTTTTCTGGTAGAAAATGGGTTAGTTCGCCCTCGTGGATGACCGGTTTATCTTTTCGCCACCAACTCAGAGTGCGCACCAGCTCATGAGCATCTGCTACAGGCTGATCACGCTCATCACCAAGCTCATAGCGTCCCTCCTCTGTAAAGGCATCAACGGGATCATCCGGCCAACCTCCGGGAAAATCTTTTCGTTTCAAACCATCGGGACCGGCACCCGTCTTGAGAATCTCCGTACCATAATAGATCTGCGGAATCCCACGAGTGGTATAGATCTTGGTCATTCCAAGACGGAATTTATCATAATCCTCTCCAATGGAAGAATAGAAACGGTCAAGGTCGTGATTGTCGACAAATATCACATTCAAAAACGGATCGGTGTACAGAAAATCTTGTCCCAGTGTCAGATAAATACGGTTCATGCCGGTATCCCAACCGGGATCTTCGTTTAAACCGGCTGTGATGGCACTGTATAACGGAAAATCGGTAACACTGGGCAGATGCGAGTTATATCCACTCTCGGTCGGAAAATCATACTGCCACCATGCGGTTGTAGGGACATTCGGCATCCAGGCTTCCCCAACAATATTGAAGTCAGGATACTCCTCGAGAACCTCACGGGTCCATTTGGCCATGTAGTCTTTATAAGGATAGGGGTGGGTATCCATGCGTATGCCGTCGATACCGGCATATTCAATCCACCAGATGGTGTTCTGGATCAGATAGGTGGCCAGTAGTTCATTCCGCTGGTTTAAATCCGGCATCTCATCGACAAACCAGCCTTTAACGGTAGTTTCGTAGTCGGATTGAGAAGAATAGGGGTCCATAATCGTATTGGTCCGGAAGGAAGTATTGCCGTACTCGTCCTGGTCATGAATCCAGTCGCTGGTCGGCAGATCATCCATCCACCAGTGATGCGTCCCGATATGGTTGTGGATCATATCCATGATAACCTTCATACCCTGCTCATGTGCCTGGTCTACCAATTCCACAAATTTTTCGTTGGAACCAAAACGGCGATCCACCCGGTACTTATCAGTAGCAGCGTATCCATGGTAAAACCCGATCTGCTGGCTGTAGTCATAGGGCATATCGTTTTCAAGGATGGGGTTGAGCCAGATGGCCGTCATGCCGAGGTCCTTGATATAGTCAAGATGGTCAATAATACCCTGAATATCCCCACCATGCCGGGCAAACGGTTCATCACGATCCACGCCCTCATACATTCCATCGATTTTACTGATGGACGGGTCGCCATTGGCAAACCGATCCGGCATAATCAGATAGATAACATCTGATGGATCAAAACCCTGATGCCGGTCTCTGTCGCTCCGCCGCTCTTTGAGTTCATAGAGCCAAACCGACTCCTCGCCATCACGTTCAAAACGTATTTCCACGGTTCCCGGCTCGGCTTCGGGACCAATATCCAGATTCAGGAAAAGATAGTTCGCATTCTCCACGGATGTGATGCGCTCCAGAGAAACGTGGGGGTAATCCACTGAGGGACGCGAACGGGCGATATCCTCCCCGTAAACCATTAACTGAACCTCCTGGTTTTTCATACCGGTCCACCAGAACGGCGGCTCTACACGATCGGGCTCACCGGCCTGAAGGGTGCCCGGTGACAAAACCAGCAGATAAAACAAAAAAGCGATAACCATTTTTCCAAACATAGACGTATTGTTTCTCCAAAATTTTTTCTCAGGGGATTTTTTTCTCGGGGGATTTAAATGTAAGCCCTTACAAAATAGAAGAAGATTTCCATAATTGAAAAAAAATCGTACCACAAGGTTAGCGTGTGGAAATGCGTTATACCATTTGGTTTTTAACACATATCACTGACATTTCCTCTCATCGTCCTAATTCCTTGAAATATCATATTAATGATGCATCGTATTTTTATTCTGCTGTTACTTGTTGCCATACCGCTTCAAGTAGTATCACAAACCAGTACCCGCAACGCTGTCCCTGAAGAAGACAAGTTTCGCATAGCGCGGATCGAATACCGCGGTGGCGGGGATTGGTACAACGATCCCTCCGCCCTTACCAATCTTATTGATTTTGCCGTAGATCAAATCCCGATCTCCATTCAGCGCACTTATAATGACGTTTCTATTGGTAGCCGGGACCTGCACAACTATCCGTTCGTCTTTATGACCGGTCACGGAAATATTGATGTCAATGCTACCGAGGCAGCTAATATGAGGGACTATCTGGACAACGGCGGATTTCTATACATCGACGACGATTACGGGTTTGATCCTTATGTGAGACCGGTTATTGAAAAAATCTTTCCCGATGAGGAATTGATCGAGCTACCCGCATCGCACCCGATCTATTCCATGGTTTTTGATTTTCCCGATGGCTTGCCCAAAATTCATGAACATGACGGAAAACCTCCCCAGGGCTTTGGTATCTTCCGCGATGGAAAGCTTGTCCTTTATTACACATATGAAAGTAACCTGGCGGATGGTTGGGCCCATGATGTTCATGAAATCCCCGAACACATCGTTCAAAACGCCCTTGAGATGGGAGTTAATCTTCTGGTTTATGCCTTCACCCATGAAAATTGAGCGATATTGGGACTTTAATGTCATCCTTTTTTTGTGCATCTTTAGAGGATGAAAAGAAACCGGTTGGAACGGATTTAATAACGCCTAAAACTGACAACATGATTATTCCGATCGCATCGGATCACGCAGGATTCGATTCCAAGGAGATCGTGAAACGTATCCTCGATGATATGGATATGACCACCATCGATTATGGAACGGATTCAAGTGAATCCGTCGATTACCCCGATTTCGCAAATCTGGTTTCGCAATCCGTGAACAATGGTGAACACGCCATGGGTGTTTTGGTATGCAGCAGTGGACAAGGCATGTGCATCACTGCCAACAAATATCCGAAAATCAGAGCTGCTTTGGTTTGGAACGAGGAAATGGCTCAATTAACCCGCAGACACAACAACGCCAATATCCTCTGCCTTCCCGGCAAGTACCTCAATGAACAGGAACTTAAAGAGATCGTCACCACCTGGCTGAATACGGAATTTGACGGAGGAAGGCATCAAAGACGGATCGAAAAAATTGATAAATCAAGGCCCAAATAGGCGTTCCGGGCTGCTCATTTTATGAAGTGCCGGACAGGCAGAGTACAAATCTGTTTTCACACAAAATACATTTGTAGTCTCGCTTGTTCTAATATTTATGACCTAAAATCACATCATTCATTGCAGAAAACCTGATAGACAGGAATAAATTTTTCACATGAATGATTAAATGATCATTAGTAACAAAAACAAAATCTATTGATGAGACATCTAAAAGACCAGGATCCTGAAGTTTACAGTGTTATACAAAAAGAGACCGAAAGGCAGAACATGGGCATAGAACTCATTGCCTCCGAAAACTTTACAAGTAAAGCAGTTATGGAGACCATGGGTTCCTCGCTCACTAACAAATACGCCGAAGGTCTTCCCGGAAAAAGGTATTATGGAGGTTGCCGCTATGTCGATATCGTCGAAGACCTGGCACGTGACCGGGCAAAAATGCTTTATGGTGCTGATTGGGTTAACGTACAGCCCCATTCCGGCGCCACTGCCAACGCAGCGGTTTACCTTACCTTTCTGAATCCCGGTGATACCTTGCTGGGACTTGATCTTTCTCATGGCGGACACCTTACACATGGATCACCTGTCAACTTCTCCGGAATCACCTACAACGCCCAGTTTTACGGTGTTGAAAAAGAGACGGGAAGAATGGACATGGACAAAATTCGCGACAAAGCAAAGGAGATCAAACCGAAAATGATCTCTATCGGTTCTTCCGCCTACCCGCGCGACATTGACTACGAAGCATTCCGTCAAATTGCCGATGAAGTGGACGCTTTCCTGTGGATGGACATGGCGCATACCGCCGGCCTCATAGCAGCCAAATTACTGAACGATCCGCTCCCACATGCGCATGTCGTTTCAACCACTACCCATAAAACACTTAGGGGACCGCGTGGAGGAATGATCCTGATCGGTCGCGACAGTGAAAATACACTTGGAAAAGTGGCCCCAAAATCCGGTCGCACCAAAAACTGGAGTGAACTACTCGATTCAGCGGTGTTCCCCGGTACCCAGGGAGGCCCACTAATGCATGTTGTTGCCGGTAAAGCGGTCGCATTCGGAGAGGCACTGCAAAAAGATTTTGTCCGTTATCAGGAACAGGTGATTAGTAACAGTAAAGCGATGGCTGCGAAATTTATGGAGATGGGTTACAACCTGGTTAGTGACGGGACAGATAACCATTTAATGCTGGTGGATCTTCGCAATAAAGGCGTGACCGGAAAAGAGGCCGAAGAAGCCCTTGGACGCGCGGAGCTGACCGTAAATAAAAACATGGTCCCCTACGATACCCAAAGTCCTTTTGTAACCTCCGGTATCCGTATCGGAACACCGGCTATGACCACACGCGGTTTGGGCAACCAGGAATTTGTGCGTATCGCAGAGCTGATGGATCAAATTATTTCCAACCCTGCAAACGAAACATTGATAGAGCAGACGAAACAAGAAGTTCACGAAATGTGTGATCAGTTTCCTCTCTACGATTTTGTCATTGCTTAATTTGAATACCCGATATGGCAACAACTGAAACCTCCGGACGCCAAATCATGGGAGACTCTCCTCCAACAGCCTCCTCACCCGGACTACCTGAGGAGATGTCTTTCCTTGACCATCTTGAGGAGCTCCGCTGGCGCATACTCAAAGGTCTGCTTGGTATCCTCGTAGGAGTTATTGTTGCCTTCTTTTTTTCCGATTTTATCATGGATAAAGTCCTGCTTGGACCTGCAAAAGGGGATTTCTTTGTCTATGATATCGTCGGAATTAATGCATCCGACCTCGACCTGCAGAACCGGCGCCTTCCCGGTCAGTTTTTTACGTACTGGGGGACGCTGCTGGTCGTTGGTTTCATTATTGGTGTGCCCGTTTTCTTCTACCAGCTGTGGTCATTTATTGCCCCCGCACTGCAGCGGCATGAGCGGAAGGGAACCCGGTGGATCGTATTCTATATGACCGTCCTCTTCATCACCGGAGTGGCTTTCGGATACCTCATCCTCACACCTTTCGCAGTTCAATTTTTCAGCAATTTCCAGATATCGGAATCGGTGCGTAACGACATCGATATCAACGCCTATTTCTCTGCACTCACCATGTGGAGCCTCTCCTGTGGTATTATCTTTCAACTGCCGATGGTGAGTTATGTATTTTCAAAAATCGGACTACTCACTCCGGAACTGCTCAGAAAACATAGGAAATGGGCCATTATCGTCTGTTTCTTGTTGGCCGCTTTTCTGACGCCACCTGATCCTGTCTCTCAGGTTATCATCGCTGTGCCACTCCTGCTTCTCTATCAACTCGGCATTTACATCAGTAAAGTAGTGAACCGAAAGCGGGACCGCGAGATCTGGGGTGAAGAAGGCAAACCGGAATAATGCCTAACCGACTCATACACGAATCGTCACCTTATCTGCAGCAACACGCTCACAATCCGGTTGATTGGTATCCGTGGGGCGAAGAAGCACTGGAACGTGCGCGCCAGGAAAAACGCATGATATTTCTGAGTATCGGATATGCAAGTTGCCACTGGTGCCATGTCATGGAACACGAATCTTTCGAAGATCCTGACACCGCAGCCCTGCTCAACAAACATTTCGTCAACATCAAAGTAGATCGCGAAGAAAGGCCGGATGTAGATGCTGTTTACATGGAAGCCCTGCAGTTAATGACCGGACAGGGCGGATGGCCGCTGAACATCTGGTTGACACCCGAACAAACCCCTGTATTCGCGGGAACTTATTTTCCACCAAAGGACATTCACGGTCGACCCGCTTTCACAACGGTTATCCGCCGGCTTGCAGATGTCTACCGCAACAATCCTGACAAAGTGGAAGAGCAGGCTGCGGAGATGCGTAAAGCTCTTAACCAGGACCTGTATGATCGGCTTCCGTCTGCTGCTGTTACAACCCGGCAATTAGACAAAGCATACGAGGCCTATTCGGAATCGTATGATGAAAATGACGGTGGTTTCTCAGAACCACCCAAATTTCCTATGGCCATGGGTATCGGATTTTTGCTGCGATATGGGCATAAACCGGGTTCCAGACAAACAGAAATCCCCGGCGATCATCAAAACCCGTACACTTCACACGATGCCGGGTCATCACACCACCACGAATCATCTCATGTTGACAATAGCCGCTACGGCGCTCATGAAATGGCCCTGAACAGTCTTGAAAAAATGATTCATGGTGGTATCTATGACCACGTGGGGGGTGGCTTTCACCGCTACAGCACAGATAAACAGTGGCTGGTTCCCCATTTTGAAAAAATGCTGTATGATAATGCCCTGTTGATACCGGCCATGGCTGAAGCAGCTCAAATCAGCCAAAAGCCGGTTTTCAAAGATACCGCTTTGGAAACAATCGATTTCCTCAATCGTGAAATGCGACACCCTGATGGCGCCTATTATGCAGCTCTCGATGCGGATACCGACGGTGTGGAAGGGAAATTCTATACGTTCACCTTCGAAGAAATCCAAAGCATCCTGGAACCGGATCTATTTTCCCTGTTTGCGGATCGCTACGGAGTCAAACAAGGCGGCAACTGGGAAGGAGCATCCATTCTTCATCAGAGTGCCACACTTCAGGATCTTGCGGAAAAACATCAATACGATGACAAAACGATCCGGCTGAAACTGCATGAGGCCAAATCCCGGTTATTGGAGTACCGGGAGCAACGAACACGGCCCGGCCTGGATAACAAAATCATTACATCCTGGAATGCCCTGATGCTTCACGCACTTTGTCAGGCCACCAAGTTGCTGGACCGTACCTCCGGGGAGGCCCTGCAACTTGGTGATTTCCTTGCAGAAAACACGCTGCATAATGATACGCTCTACCGTATCATTGATAACAGCGGAAATGCAAAACAACCGGGCTTTCTTGACGATTATGCGTTACTTGCCGACGGTTTTTCACAACTTTTTGAAATTACGGGTGATCCTGCCTGGCTACAGCATGCTGTCCGCCTTGCTGATCTGATCATCAAAAACTTTTATGACGAAGAAAAAGCTGCCTTTCACTATACATCAATGAATCAAGGTTCGCTTATCGCCGGTACACGTGATGTATTTGACAATGCACAGCCGGGTGGAACTTCCGCCGCAATCAAGGCGCTTTACCGGATAGGACAGCTGGCGGGGCGGCCTGAATGGGTACAAACAGCCGTCAACGCGATGAAACCACTTTCCGAAACGGCCGCCTCTCATGCCCAGGCTTTTGGAAATCTTTTGCAAATCATGCACCATCACTGCTATCCGGGAAACGAAATTGTCATCGTCAGCAAATCCGGAACCACACCCTCGACAGATCCCGTTGCAAGAGACATGATCAAAACCTGGCAGCAACATTACGACCCCTCCTCTTACCTTGTAAGAATTTCCGAAGGACAATCATTTGCCGATACCGGCTTTGAAACACTCTATAACGACAAAATCGCTTTAAATGGTGCAACAACAGCTTATATATGCCGGGATTTCCAATGCCAGAAACCCGTTCAAACACCGGATACGTTCCGGGATATGATCCTGTCTGCTTTATGATTTTCGCACAACTTGACAGGCGCTTTTCTCGTTTATTCTGCATAAACTTGATGAAATCCGATTCTGATCTATCAGCTACAAAAAAAACTTTTATGACCACTCAAACATTACAGAAATCAAAATTTTTTATTCCGTTCATTCTATTACTCCTGGTTGTTCTCGCGTCTTGCGATGACGACGGTATTACATCGGTTACATTTGAGGACATCGGCCCGTTTGATACCTCCAATGCCGAGCGAATTGAAACGGACGAGGGACTTGTCATTTACGAACACAAGCAAGGTGACGGACATCAGATTGTTGAGGAGGTACACACTGTTCGTATCCGGTATACCGGACGAACTACCGACGGCGATATTTTTGACAGCACCTATCGCAACGACCTCGATAGTCCCAGGGACATGACCGTACAGAGAAGCGGAATGGTAAGGGGCTTTTTTCAGGGTATTGTCGGGATCGTGGATGAAGACGGGCAACGGCATCATTACGCCCGGGAGGGAAGTCAGCGCACACTGATTATTCCACCGGAATTGGCTTACGGCGGATCATCCCACTCTTTAAATCAAGATACCCTGATTTTCGACATCGAGATACTGGCGATAACCAATCGTGATTGACCGTTTCCCGGTTGGTTATACTGAGTGATCCGTTTAAACCGGCACCCTGGGAATTTTTGGATGTATTCCGCAGCAGATTTCGTAGGGAATGGTATCGATTGTATCTGCCATAACTCCGGCATGGTTACAGGCACCTCCCATAACCATGACCTCAGTTCCTGTATCATACCGGTCGGATCCCAGCCAGACCATCAAGTAATCCATGGTCACTGTGCCAACCTGGGGATACCACTTTCCACCGATTAAAACCGGCACCCGGCCAGATAAATTACGTCGATACCCATCGGCATAACCGCAGGGTATGACCGCATACCATCCGTCAACGGGCGCTGCCCATGTCGCACCATAACTCAATGACATACCCTTTTTAACCGGTTTGCATTGCGCCACCGATGACTTCCAGCGCATTGCCGGTATAAATTCAGCTGATGGTTCCGGAGTAGGATCATAGCCATAAAGTGCGATACCGTGACGCACCATATCCGCATGAGTGTCAGGATGATCAAGTGATGCTGCGGAATTCGCGGCATGTATCGTCAACTCACTTCCAAAGCACGACCGAAGCTCCTTAAGGATGGATTTCTGTTGTTTGAGATGTCCGGAGTCTGTTTCATCTGCCGTGGCAAAGTGGGTCATAACCCCCTCACAATACAAATGTGACCTTCGTTTTAAAGTATCCCGGAGAAATTCCAGGGAATCCGGCAAAAACCCCAGTCGGCCCATTCCGGAATCAACCTCGACATGATAACGGGTTCCGGGCTTCAAAATATCAAAATGATCGGCAGCACTAACGACGGCGATCAGGTCATAGGCCACATAGGCATCGGCCGTTTCCGGCCAGGGAACACCGAATACCATAATGGGGTGGGTAATCCCCGCCTCCCTGAGCATAATCGCTTCATCGACATTTGCCACTGCAAAAGCACTGTACAAGTCACCTAATGCAGCTGCCACAATGCCAGCATCATGGCCATAGGCATCGGCCTTGACCACCGCCATGGTCCGAACATCCGGCTTTAGATTTCGTTGAAGTATCCGGGCATTGGAACGTAATACCTCACGGTCTATCTCAACAAAAGAGTGTTTGAATGAAAAACGGGGCATGGTATCTCCAAGATTCACTGCCTGTTAGAAATTTGAATGATGTTCACCGCCAAGCCAAAGCTCACCGCGACAAGAAAAAGACCTGGCTTTCCGAACAAAAAAGTTATCCGCCACTCTTAACCGCATTGTCGCCATCCTTTTGTGATGCAACAATCCCGCTGCTGTGCTGCAGCAACCAGAAACGGATTTCATTGGCATCACTCATTCCAAGAATAGCCCCATCCTGCAAAACAGGCACCAACTCTGCTTTCAAGGGTGAACCCGGCCTATAAGTAGACTCATCCTCCACATCTACATAGTATCCTTTTTCCAGCGGTCGGTAAAGATGATTCAGTTCTTCATCATCCCTGGGAATCCTTTTGAGATCACGGCCTAAAACCATCGACTCCAGTTCTCCTTCAGATGGGACCGGGATGACAGCATTAGGCAAATAACGGGCATCAATACGATTAATCTGCCGGATGATAGTGGCCGGATTCCTATCCTCGTGAATGCGAAAAACGAGATCCTCAAATCCGGGTTGATAGATCAGCTCATCCCGGCCAGTGTAAGCCGTGTACCATAAATAGCCCGCCAGCAACGCGGCCCAGAAAGAGGTATTAAAACCCGATATAATAGTCAGCACCACCGCAAAGATCATTAAAAAAACAATGACGCCGATACTGATGTAGTAAGTGAGGATAGAGGCTCTGTAATAATACCTTTTGGCCTGCCACAAAACAGCGCGAAGTGCACGGCCACCATCCAGCGGAAATATCGGCAGCAGGTTGAAAACGCAAAGCAACAAATTCATGTAAAACACAAACTGCAACACCAGGAAAGCTTCATTGTGATCATAATGAATAATCCTGGACAGCCCCCATGCAGCACCGGCAAATAAGAGGGAAGCCAACGGACCGGCAAGTGCAATCAGCATCTCTTGATAAGGACGCGTGGGACGCTGTCTCAACTCAGCCATCCCACCAAACAGATAGAGGTGAATACGTTCAAGGGGCAACTTAAGTAATCGTGCGGCGAGGGCATGACCGTATTCATGAAAGAATATTGACAATGTTAGAAATACAGAGGAGACGACACCCATGGTCCAATAGACCCAGGTAGCCTGGGTATACATAATTTGAGGGAAGTAACGTGCACTAAGCACCCAGGCGATTAAAATGATAACCAGAGGCAACAACGGATCTATGGTAATCCGCAAACCACTGTACCGGTGCCCCGGCCTCGAACGATATGTCAGGCGATGAGTGTGCACCTTAAACAACTAACCTGCTCAACTCTTTCCAAACCATCTTTTTTGTTTTCGTATATCTTTAAGAATAACATGGGCAGCATTGTACCCCGCCGCAGCAAATACGCCACCCCCCGGATGGCAGGAGGCGCTGGAAAGATACAGATTTTTTACCGGGGTTTTATAACGACTCAGTTCAGGCGTAGGCCGGAACATAAACATCTGGTCGAAGGTCATCTCTACGTGCATGACATTGCCCTTGAGTAAACCGTGTTTCCGCTCAATATCCTTTGGTGACTGGATATACCAATCTATGCGCTTGTCTTTCATATTTGGGGCATACTGAGTCACGACCTTGTAGATTTTTTCAGCCTCTTCCTCTCTGATCTCCTCCCATTTACGTCCGCCTGACAACCGGTATGGGTGCCATTGCGCCCACGCATACAACAAATGCCTGCCTTCCGGCGCCAGTGAAGGATCTATTTTTGTGAAAGTCATCGCAAGAACGGATGGATGATCCGGAGGCCTGCCGGCCATGTAATCACCAATCGATGCTCTCATGTATTCGCGGGACGGCACAAGAAGTTGCAAGCCATTATGGATGTACGGATCCCCGGGACATGCATCGTATTCAGGCAATTCCTCAACGGCACAACGAATAACCATACCAAAACCATTTCCTACATTAATGTCACCTACACGTTTGAATAATGAGGGAGAAAGATGCTCCGGCCCTACCATATTCAGCATCGTAGTCTGCACGTGCGCATTGGATACCACTCTCTTCGACAGGATCTCTTCACCACTCTCCAACCGGACCCCACCCGCCTTGACACCATTGCGATCCGGATAAACCAGAATTTTCGCCACAGGTGCATTCGATCGGACCTCTCCTCCATTGGCTTCCAACATGCGAACCATTGCCCGGGTTAGCATCCCACTGCCTCCCTTCGGACGTTTGCCCCCACTTTCGTGTAACATGGCCTGCCAGCCAACAAAATCGGCCGTGGCAGTCTGGTCCGGAACCGGTCCTGATTGTGCGGCAAACCACAGAAGCGCTGTTTTAACCGGTTCACTTTCAAAATACTCATCCACAACCTGCCCGTAACTACTTAATATCTTGCGTATTCCATCAACTTGTTCACCTTTTTGAAACATGGAGCCATCACGTATCTGCCCCTTTAAAACCTCTCCAATTATTCCGCCGGGGGTCGGGGGAACAAGAAAGGTTTTGAGCACGCCGTCATTGATACGTTTCCAAAAATTGATAAAATCACGGTAAGCAGCCGCATCCGAAGCGGAGACCTTTGCGATGGATTCCATTGTTTTTTCCACAGAACGATGAAAATGAATAACACCTCCTCGCGGCACCGGATACGACATAAACGGATCCATCTCTATATATTCCAGTCCAAATGATTCCAGATCAAGATCCTGTATAACCGGTGTCTGATGAATCATGAAATGGGCGGAAGAGCCCACATCAATCTGGTATCCGTCCGGCGCCTCCGCAGATTGAAACATCGTTTCCGTGCAAACGGCCCCGCCAATAGTATCCCGGCGTTCCAACACACATACTTTCTGTCCGGCCTTGGCCAGATAACAGGCGCATGCAAGCCCGTTATGTCCCGATCCAACAACAATTACGTCAAACATATCTTGACTATTAGGTGGTCTCAGATGCTATAAAAAAAGAAATCATTTGCAGTTTAGGGATAGCGTGCTGATTACCCACGGAATATGCAACATTTATAGAAGAAAGCCGTATGACATGAGAATTATTATTCCACGTTATGGGTTTTCTTTTATGTAAAAATCGTAACTTCTACGCTCACTTTCTATCCAAAATAACCAACGACCGATGGGTTTTATTAAAACATTTCTCGCCACGCTTTTAGCCATATTTGTTTCGCTGTTTTTTTTGTTTCTGGTTGGAACAATTATCGTGATATCCTCACAAAAAGAGGACGAACCCTATGTCCGGGATGGATCTGTTCTTGAAATACGCTTGGGAAACGTCCTTAACGAACGCCCCCCGGATGATCCCTTCAGTATTCTTTTTCAGGAAAGCTCCCGCACACCGGTAACCTTACGTGGTATTAAAGAGAACCTGGAAAAAGCTGCGGTCGACGAGCGTATTGAGGGTGTATGGATACAAGTCAACAACCTGATGGGCCCGTGGAACAACCTCATTGCATTACGATCCAAGATGATGGAATTTCGTGAGGAATCAGGAAAGTTCATCTATGTGTCCACCGATGACATTGGTTTTAATGAACAAAGTTACTATCTGGCTACAGCCGCCGACTCTATCTTTTCACCACCAGAGACCTTTTTTGAGTTTGACGGTTTCTTTATTCAATCCGTCTTTTTCAGCGAATTCCTTGACAATATCGGTGTTGAAGCTGAAATATTCCGGGCCGGTGCTTACAAAAGCGCTATGGAGCCCCTTTTCCGGGATGATATGTCAGAGAAGAATCGGGAACAAATGCAGGCCCTCGTGGACAACACCGCCGACATCTTCCTGCAAGCAGTAACCGAACGCACCGGTAAAACACGTACCGAACTGGACCAGATATTGAATGAAGCTCCCATCATAACCTCCAAAGGAGCTTTTGAAGCCGGTTTCATTGACGCACTCCTCTATCCCGATCAGCTTAAATCCCGTATTGAGGAGTATATCATAGAACAAGGGCACCGTGAACTCCACACTATCGAATACAGCCGGTACAACCGGGTTGAACAATCAACGGCAGGTATTGACGAACCGGCAACCAGTGATAAAATCGCCGTGATTTACGCCAGCGGTAATATTATGCCGGAACTGAGCGAACCCTCGCCGTTTCCCGGATCCTCAGACAATATTACAGCTCGAAAATTTGGAGAAAACCTGGATTCCGCTCTGGAAGATGAGGATGTAAAAGCGATCGTGCTGCGAATAACCAGTCCCGGTGGTGCCGGTTCCACTTCCGACCTTATCTGGCATCAAATCAAAAAAGCCGCGGAAAAAAAACCGGTTATCGCATCCTTCGGGTCAGTAGCAGCCAGTGGCGGCTACTACATCGGTATGGCTGCCGACACCATTGTAGCATCCGCGCATACCGTCACGGGTTCTATCGGGGTGTTTGGTGCCTACTTGAACATGCAGGAACTTCTAAACGAAAAACTGGGCATTTACTTTGATGAAGTTACGTCCCATGAGCAATCACTGTGGACCTCACCGGATAAACCGGTCGACGAGCGTACAAGACGTGCCCTCGAGCATTTCATTGATCAGTTTTATGAAACCTTTTTGGAGCGAGTAGCCACAAGCAGGGACATGACCACCGATGAAGTCCACGAAGTAGCGCAGGGGCGGGTCTGGACCGGACCTGACGCGCTGGATGTCGGTCTTGTTGATATTATCGGCGAATTGAATCACGCCATTGACATCGCCGCGGATAAAGCGGAAATTGAAGAATACTCCGTTGAACTGTTTCCCAAACCCAAAAGCCTGTTCGAGCTATTTACAGGTTCCACTCAGGCTCGTGTCCGCTATTGGATGAACCCGGGCCTGAAAGAGCTCGAAGCTCTTGATCCCATAATTTTTATGCTCAAGCACGATCCGCGAACTGCCATCGCACGTATTCCTTTTGACCATCAGATACATTAATCTAAAATCATTAGCACTATAATCAGTTTATGAAGATTGGTAACTTCCGGTTAGAGCAACTCAGTGAAGGTATATTTGAGATATCCTCAGGGGGAGCAATCCAGAAGGTGAGAGATCACCAAGCTACAAAACCGGCGGTTCCTTCCGTGGAACGGGTTGGATTGGATCCGGTTTTAATTGATACGGGTAATACCCTCGTGATGCTGGATGCCGGCCTCGGCATGGGACTGGACAACAGTGAACCGGACCGGAACACTTCCAATCTTTTAACCAATCTGGACGTCCTGGGCTATCGCCCCGAAGATATCAGCCATGTGATTCTAAGCCATCTTCATTATGACCATGTTGCCGGCCTCAGTCACACCAGCCAAAATGGTAACATAGCGGCCTCGCTCCCCAATGCCCGGATTTATGTTCAAAAAGAGGAGTGGAATACCGCCATGCAAAGCCTTTCCGACCCGCAAAAAAACCGGGAGGCCGGGTATGATCCCGACGACCTTTACCGGCTGGTAGCTGACGATCGTTTTGTGTTTCTTGAAAAAGAGCGACAGGAGATCCTGAAGGGGCTGACGATCATCCGAACCGGTGGCCACACACCCGGACACCAGGTTGTGCGTATCCGTGACAAAAAGGAAACAGCTTACTTCTGCGGTGATCTGATTCCCAGCGAATTTTATCTCAATCACCACGTCCTTAGTAAAGTGGATATGGATACCACAAAAGCCCGAAAGGCCAGGATACTGCTCATGCAGGAAGCGCATCGGGATCAGGCAACCCTTCTATTCTATCATTCGGTATATCATAAAGCCGGGAAAGTCACAATGGACAAACACCGTAAATTTGTCCTTCGGACGAAACAATGACCTTTCGGAGAAGCACCCGCACAAGTTTAAACAAAACCTGCTTTTTTCTAACAAAAGCTTCTCCCGCCTCCGATTCAACCTGAACTACTACTGAAGCGACACCCTGTCTGTCACTGGTTCATCGAGAGAAGAAATTCATGATTACTTTTGGTTCCCTTGATTTTATCCAGCAGAAACTCCATTGCTTCATGAGGAGTCATAGTCGTGAGGTATCGTCGTAACAGAATCACTTTCTCGCGTTCCGCTTCTTCCACCAGCAAATCCTCTCTTCTTGTGCCACTCTTAAATACATCAATAGATGGGAAAATACGGCGTTCGGATAGCCGTCGATCCAGGACCAACTCCATGTTACCGGTACCTTTGAACTCCTCAAAAATCACATCATCCATACGAGAACCGGTATCAACCAGGGCAGTAGCGGCGATAGTGAGACTCCCCCCGTTTTCGATATTTCGGGCAGAACTAAACAGTTTACGAGGTTTTTTAAGAGCTTCCGCATCCACACCACCGGACATGGTCCGGCCGGTATTGGAGCAAATATTGTAAGCACGACCAAGCCGGGTAATCGAGTCCAACAAAACCAGGACATCGTGCCCACTTTCCACCATCCGCTTGGCTTTTTCAAAAACAATTTCGGCAAGACTGATATGATTTTCCGGTTTTTGATCAAATGTGGAAGCCACTACTTCAGCACTTTTGACATTCCGCTTCATCTCGGTAACCTCTTCCGGACGCTCATCCACCAACAAGATGATGATTTTGGTATTCGGGTTATTTGTTGCAACGGCATTGGCGATATTGCGCAAAATTGTCGTTTTGCCCGTTTTGGGTTGGGCGACAATCATGCCGCGCTGACCTTTGCCTATGGGAGAGAACAAGTCAATGAGGCGGGATGTATATTCCGATGCCTTATACTCAAGGACATAGCGATCATCGGGATAAACCGGTAATAGATCATCAAAATCTTCACGGGAATCCATATTTGATGGAACCCGGCCATTTACGCCATCTACCCGGAGCAGTGCAAAATAGCGCTCCCCGATTTTGGGCGGACGAATAACCCCGATAACACTATCGCCTTGTTTAAGACAAAATCTTTTGATTTGAGATGGAGAAACATAAATATCATCCGGACTTGCTGAATAGTGATAGTTCACCGAACGCAGAAAACCGTATCCGTCAGGCAATATCTCTAATGTCCCTTCATTGATCAGATAGCCTTCGAGTTTTGGTTCAATCTCTTTCAAACGCTCTTCCAAAGTTTCCGCATCAGACTCCGGCAACTTGTCATGTGAATTCTTCTTCCTGTTATTAGGGGTGTTGGAAGCGGATTTTTGATTTTGCTGTTTCCCCTCCTGCGATTGTTTTTG
>CAYMBG010000005.1:33355-41970 GCA_964388615.1 uncultured Chitinophagales bacterium
TGTTTCCCCTCCTGCGACTGTTTCTGTTTTTCCGGACGATCCTTCTGAGGTTTTTTGGAAGAGGCTGCCGGAGCTTGCCCCTTTTTGGAACCCTCATTTTTCCCGGTTGCATCAGGTTCTTTTTGCTGCTCGGCCGACTTCTTATAATTACTTTTATGGTCTGATGCCGATGCCGATGAATAAGCCGGAACCTTCTTTTTGGGCCTGGCGGAATCATGATTAGTGTAACCAGAGCTACGTTTCGAATCCGAAGTCCTCGGTGCCGCCTCCTCTTTTCGAGTAGTTTTTTGAGCGGATTGCTCTCCGGAGTCATTGGATGAGCCACCTGCGGTACCCGATCTTTCCTTTTCGCCGGAAGACGTTGCCTGTGACTTTTTGTACTTACTAAGGTCCTTTTTACGGTACATCGTGATGTCAGGATCGGCAGATTCGTTTTGCTCTTCGAAAGTAAACAACTGCTGCGTTTGTTGATCGGAATCCTCTTGCAGACGGTCAATCAATGTCTGTTTACGCAGTCCGGTTACCGGTTTCAGGCCTGCTTTCCTGGCAAGATCCTGTAATTCTTTTAAGGTTTTATTATGTAATTGGTCCAAATTATTTAGCTCTGTTCCATCTAAATGGATGTAGATGTTGTGCTCCGAATGCCAAACACATTGTTAAACGCGTTTACCTTTTAGGTGAGGTCAAATTGATATACGGCATTTCGGATGTTACCCAATACTATTGGCAGAAATGTTACGCAAGTTTCGGGGAAAGGATACAGCTTTCAGGCCTTGATGATTCGAGATATCCATCTTTTGACCACGCCGTAAAAATAAAAACTTCCTGTGAAAATTACTACTTCTTCGGTTAGTCCGGCAAGAAATTTTGTAATATCCTCTTCCCGGGAGGGCAAACTTTTGATATTGGATAAATAAGGCTTTATTTCAGATATATCTGCTGCCCTCTCAGTATTAAGCTTATAATAGTAGTTTTTTTTAAAAACAGAAAACGGTTTCAAAACTTTTTTTTCCGCTTTGTCTTTCATAAAACTCATTACTATAACGGGACTGTCTTGCCAATCTTGTGTCTCAATGGTTTTTGTAAGTGCTCTAACGGCTTCACTGTTATGCGCCCCGTCAAAGTACCAATTCAGGGAGCGGTCCAGCCGCTCAAAACGCCCTGGAAGAAAGCCATGTGCAACCACGGCACCGGAAGCACGTCGAAATGCCGGCAGTGTAACGGAAAATCTACCGGAATTAGCCAGTGTAACCAGTCGGGCAATAGCAACATTCCACCGATGTACAGGAGCGGGAAGATCGGTCGCTACGCTCACTCGCCTGCCATTTTCGGTAAATCGAATCCTGCCGATTACTTCATCTCCTCTTTTTTCAAGTTGAAACCTCGGACGCATATCGCGTGCATCCAGCAGTTCCGAGCCTTTTTGCTGAGCGATGGATGTTATTACCTTTCGTGCCGGGGCGGGCAATTGGCCTATAACCACAGGACGACCCTTCTTGATAATTCCGCCTTTTTCTTCTGCAATGCGGGCCGCTGTATGCCCGAGAAAATTTCGATGATCATAACCAACCGAGGTAATAACCGAGACTTCCGGGTTTATGATATTCGTTGCATCCAGTCTGCCGCCTAAACCGGTTTCTAAAATGGCAATATCGGCTTTCTGTTTAGAAAACCACCAAAATGCAAGAGCGGTAGTAATTTCAAAATAGCTGAGGTTCAACGCAACGACACGTTGCCCGTGCATTTCGAAAAATTGCAGAAAGTCATCCTCCGGGATCATCTGTCCGTTAATCCGAAACCTTTCCAAAATATGCTCCAGATGGGGAGAAGTAAAAACTCCGCACCTGTAACCAGCCTCCTGATAAACCTTTGCAAGTATGGCGCTAACACTTCCTTTGCCATTGGTGCCTGCCACATGGACAAATGGAACATCGCGTTCCGGATTTCCGATCTGATCACAAAATGAGCGGATCGGATCAAGTCCAAGCCGGGCCGCTATCGCACCATGCGCCTGAAAAGATGGCAGTTGATCGAGGAAACGTTGTACATCGGATAAAAATTGAAATCGTGTCATGAAGGTAATTACATAATTCCCGCTAAGATCTGCCTTCGAATATCGTATATTGTGACCAAATTCGCATATTTTATTTTAATTATTCCAACCATTAGTAGATTTGCTCCTCTGATGTATAAAAAGCTTCTGCAGCCCATCCTTTTTCGTATTGATCCGGAAAGAGCTCATCACCTTACAACCGGCGTCGGTGAAACCCTTTGTGCCCTTCCTGTCCTTAGACGTTATTTGACCCGGCGATATATCGGTAAATGGCCAGAGTTAGAGCAAACGCTGCTGGGTATCCGGTTCCCTCTGCCAGTGGGCGTTGCAGCTGGCTTTGATAAAAACGCGAAATATCCGCATCTGCTTAGTTATTGTGGTTTTGGATTTGCCGAATTCGGGAGTATTACCGCCCAGCCATCCACGGGAAACGCAACCCCGCGTCTGTTTCGTCTTCCTGATGACCAGGCTTTGATTAATCGCATGGGCCTGAATAATGAGGGTGCTGAACCGATATGTCGTCGTATTGAAACACTTAAATCTCATGGTTACTCCTTCCTTCGTTCCTTTCCGGCAGGATTGAATATTGCCAAATCGCATGACCCGGATATCACCGGCACGGACGCAATCCACGATTATATGGACAGTTACACAGAGGCCAGAAGGGTGGCCGATTACATCACACTGAACGTATCGTGCCCCAACACCCGGGAAGGTAAAACCTTTGAAGACCAGGAAGCGCTTAGCGCTCTTATGGATGCGATAATGCATATACACAAGCCCACAGATCCCCCTGTTTTCGTCAAACTCTCCCCCGACAACACCCTGGAAGAGATTGAGGACCTCATCCAAACCTGTGAAGCCTACCCTGTTGCAGGTTATGTCATTTCCAACACCTCCACCAACCGATCCGGCCTGAGGACCGTCACCGATAGAATGGGTGCGGGAGGTTTGAGCGGTGCGCCTTTGTTTGAAAAAAGCCTGGAACGTGTCAGCCATATTCGAAATCAAATTCCAGGCCACAAAATCCTAATAGGTGTCGGCGGTATCGATAACCCGCAAAAAGCGGTGAAAATGCTTAAAGCCGGAGCAAATTTACTTCAAGTTTATACCGGCTTTGTATATCAGGGACCGTCTCTGATTCCCTCCATCTACCATCATCTGGGTGAGGTTCTTAAAAATGAGGGAGCCTCATCTATCTCCTCCTGGTTGCAAATGCATCACCCGTAAATTCAGGCCTGAAAATTTATTCCACAGACGCATGCGGGAAAACAACTGATAGGCGCTTAAATGCTACTCCGTTTCCGGCTCCGGGTCCTGGTCCTGGTCCTGCTCCATTTCCTGGTCCTGGTCCTGCTCCAGGTCTATGTCCTGCTCTTGCTCCGGGTCCTGTTCCTGCTCTTGCTCCTGGTCTTGACTCTCCTCCTGGCCTTGATCTATTTCCTGCTCCCGTGCTTGTAAGGTTATATGATATTCACACTCTGCCGGCACCGCTATACCGTTGTTTACAGGTGGATCAAACCGCATTTGCTCCAGAACTTTTTGCTCCAGGTTTCCCGGAATCTCCGGATAATCAACATCCTCATATATTTCACGCTCCAACGCTTCCCCCTCACCTTCCATTGATTCAGACTGATCCGGGCTCAGGGATCCCTCCTCCGTAGTCTCATCATTTTCACCTTGTTCAGATTGCGCATCCTGTTCATCTAAATGCTGGTTTTCCAGTTTTGCAATTCGAACTTCTTGCGGTACGCCTTCCCGATTCATCACTACAGAAAGGGTGACATCCCAGTGAATCATGGCCGTATCGACAATTGCCTGCAAACCTGACTGTTCAAGAAATTCATCAGAACCATCAATAATTTCGGGCCTTGCATCCAATTCAGAGCAATCATGAACACGGGTGCTATCTACCAGCAACACCTCTGCCCGCTGAGCTTCAATTTCTTCGGCAAGAGTAGGAACCTGCTGATTTGCAGTAAAATCGGGATGATTTTTTTGCAATTTAAGTAATGCAACCCTGGCACTGTCCCAATAAGCGCCTTCGTATGGAAACCGATCTTTAAAATCGGGAGCTCCCAATGAGTGGTCCAGAATCGCTTGAAAATGAGCTTCTACCTTTTTCGGCCCGGTTGCTTCTTCATCCCCGTCGGGCGGATCACCACTGTTCGTATCCTTCTCGGGGGGATCGGCTTCTAATTCCCTACCCTCAATATCCAGACTATCCGCAGATATTTCTTCACCGTCATCAACCGAGAGGGTATCAGCTTCCGGATTTTGGGCGTCTATCACGCTGTCAGGCTCTTCGTCAGGATCATCCATAACCTCAGGGTCATCCATAACCTCAGGATCATCCATAACCTCAGGATCATCCATAACCTCAGGATCATCCATAACCCTTTGGACTTCAATAGCAGACAACGTGTCATCGGCTACAGGTATCTCCAAATTTACCTCATCAGAATCTTCCGGCTCCGCATGGTTTTGAACGGGCAATGCAACTGGATGGGCATTTACCATAGCCATGAAAGTAGAATCTGCCAGCATGGCACGAACCGAATCCTGGAAGACCTTAAACGCATCCTGCTCTTGTCGCCATATATATCGTGAAAAGGAAAGATCACTGAGCTGCAGTTCATACATTTCATCATCGCGGGCAGTACTGATATAGATCTGAGCAGCCCGGAACAGAGCCTCCGGTGCTTTTTCAAACCCGGGATATTCCGAAGCCAGCTTTTGCAGTTCAGACGCTCTGCGTAAAGGTTGGCTTATGTTGCTTATATCTTTGAAGACCGTTGCAAGGCTGTCCTCCAGACTCAGGGTATCCTCACGGGGCTGCAGGTCCAGCATATAGCGATCGGCCATCCGTTCAGCATAGATAGTAGCGGGATAAAAATCAGCCAATTGCATGGCATATTGTACCGCATTAACAGAATCACCTTCTGCCTGATACAATTCCGAAAGCGAGTAAATAGCTTGCGGAGCCAATTCGGAGTCAGGGAATCGTCCCATTACGCTACGAAAATAATGAGCCGCGCTGTCGGGTTCTGCCAAGGCTGTAAAAAAAACATTACCAATTTCATATTCATAAGAAGCGATCGTATGCCGGGTCTCCTCTTGTTCCTGCTCAGTGACAGGAATGTCTGAAAGGTCAATTTCTACCATGGGAGTCTGCTCCTCCGCCAGCTCCTCCAGCACTTCATCGACATCGTCTACTTCTTCCCCTTCCTCCTCATACTCTCTGACAATATTGACACGTACCATCTCCATACGTCTCCAATCGTCAACCAGCGGACGCTGATTCCAGTAAGCCTGAAAAGCCTGACTCATTTGCTGCATCATCTGTGGATTCAGATGATTCAAAAACCCATTTTCGGTGTGTTCATCCGCTTGTGCCCCCGCCTCCTCTATACCATCAATAGAAACCATCTGATCCCTTCTGCTTTGTCGCTCTTGCGCCTCCAGCTCTGCAATTCTTTGGGCCCTTACCTCCTCTATCACCGAATCACGCTCGACAGGTGAAAGGGATCCAAGCCATAACAGGCTGTCAAGTCGATGTATTTCCGTTTGAAGTCTTGAATACTCGCCATAGGACTGTGCCATCAAGTCAGCATCAAACTGTTCCGGCATACGCTCCGTGCTGGCAACTTGCTGGGAAGACGTGTCGAAATAAGCCGCCGCATTTGAATAATCCTGGTAAAAATCACGGTAAATTTCCGCCAGGCCATAATAAATTTGTGCTTGAACCTCGCTTGTCGGATTCAGAGTGCGGTGCTCCAGTATTTGCTTGTAATTTCTTTGGGCTTCGGTAAATCGTTCTTGCTCCTGCAAGGTGCGTGAAATCTCATACTCAATAGCGGCAAGGTACTCAAAATGTCGGTCATCCCTGCTCATGTCGACAAAATGGTCATAGGCCCAATCATGGTCTCCACGCTTCCTGGCAATGATCCCAAGTTTACGCTCGGCATGATAAATAAGGTCATACGAGGGGTTGGACCGATGAGCGGCTTCTTCGTAAGCGGCAAAAGCCTCATCAAATCGCTCCAATGTCTCCAGTATCTGACCATGTAGAAAATAAGCCCGCATCCTTTTACCTCTGTCATCGACATCCGGAAGGGCCTCCGCAAGATATACATCAGCGTCTTCATATTCTTCTCTGCTGACAAACATTTGGGCTATCAGCATTTTGATTTCTGCTTCGATAGCCGGATCCCATTCAAATTCGGTTGAAAACAGGCGGGATTGCAGGAGGTTAATTCCTTCGGTATGGTTTCCAAGCTGAAGGTTCGCTTTTCCCCGCCACATTATGGCTGATTGGCGCATATCGGGGTCATGGGTCGTGGCAAGCAGTTCAACAAATTTCTGATCAGCGGAAAAGTACTGCTGCTGATAGTAAAAGGACATTCCAATGACTTTTATCGCATTATCCACCCATCGTGATTGTGCATGAAACCGGATCACATCGGCGGCCTTTTCTGCAGCATATGCAAAATCATTTTGGCCGGCTTGCCTTGGAGTGACATGTATCCGTATAGGGCGTTCCGGATTAATATCCACGGACTGTTGCTTCTGGGTTTCCAGTCCGCGTTCAAAACTGGTCCGGGCATTGTAGTAGGTGTTGAAGTAGCCGTTAAAGTCACGCCATGCACTTTGCAGTGTTGTTGAACACCCTTGCAAAGCCATTGCAAGCAGCATTAAAACTCCTAATAGCCGAACCAATCGATTCATGAAATTATTTCGTATACATCCCTACTCGATGGTACTGACTTTTATCATATTTGTACTGCCCCGTTTGGCTACAGGCATGCCGGTGGCAACAACCACCCGATCACCCTGTTTGGCCAATCCGGCATCTTTCAGGTATTTTTCCATGCGCTTAACGCTTATGTCCGTATCGAATATGGCATCCAAACGAACCGGGGTGACTCCCCAGACTAACATGAGCTGTCTTAGCACTTCAGCGCTTTCCGTAAATGCAATAACGGGAACTTTCGGCCGAAATTTTGCAATTCTTCTCGCAGTTGTACCGGAATGCGTAATTGTGGCAACTACTTTTGCTTCAACCGCCTCTCCGATTGTGACACATGAATAGCTTAATGATTCTACAATCTGTTTTTCTTGCCATTCGGGCTGTACAAATTCGAGTGTTTGATAAATTTTCTTTCCTTTTGCTTCAACATTGCGGCATATTCGATCCATATGCTGAACCGCTTCTATGGGGTATTTTCCGGCGGCCGTCTCCCCTGATAACATGACCGCATCAGATCCATCCAAAACGGCATTTGCCACATCCGAACTTTCTGCACGGGTGGGCCGCGGGTTGTTCATCATCGACTCAAGCATTTGAGTGGCTGTAATAACCGGTTTACCTGCAATTTTGCAACGGTCAATGATATCTTTTTGAATCAGCGGCACCCTTTCACTGGCAATTTCTATACCCAGGTCACCACGGGCCACCATAATGCCATCTGCCTGTTCAATGATATCCGCGATCTCATTCAGGGCCTCCGGTTTCTCTATTTTTGCGATAATACCGGCATTACTACCTAAAACCCGAACCTTGGAAATTAAATTTTGTACATCGGATGCTGACCTGACAAAAGAAATGGCCACAAAGTCCACCCCCTGCTCCAGCCCAAATTTCAGGTCCTTTACGTCCTTTTCCGTAACCGCGGAAATGGAAGTTTGAACATCCGGTAGATTAACCCCTTTGCGAGGCTTGAGGAATCCACCGTTTATAACCTTTGCAATAATGTCACCATTTGTAATTTTTACAATTTTGAGATCCATCAACCCGTCATCGAGAAGGATCGTGTTACCTTGCCTGACATCCTGTGATAAATTGGGATAGTCTATAGGAATTATCTCATCTGTCCCTTCAATATCCTCGGGGGTGAGTTTGACATAGGAGTCTGTTTTGAGCATGGCGCCATCACCCTGCATTCTTCCAACCCTGATTTTAGGACCTTGAAGATCCATCAATATGGGAACCGTAACCCCAAGGCGTTCTGAAATCTCCCGGATGTACTGGATGTTTTGTTTATGGATTTCATGCGTACCATGTGAGAAGTTTAAACGGACTACGTTCATTCCTTCCCGGATCAGCCGTTCAATCATCTCCGGTGTGCTTGTGCTCGGGCCGACGGTACAAACCAGCTTGGTTCTGCGAGAGCTAACTTCCATAGGTATCAGATCATCGTTCTTTGAAAATTATGAGACAATAGTTTGTTCAGTATTACCAAGATAACAACTTTCCAGATGCTAAAATAACAGTGAATGCGCCCTGCCGGGCGCACTAAAAAAAAAGCCTCTTCCGAAACCGGAAGAGGCTTTCTTTCAAGAAAGTGATTTTGACAGATTAAAAACCGGGATTTTGCTCCAATTCCGGATTGACATCCATTTCACGCTCAGGAATCGGCCATCGTGTCGCATCTACACCTATTCCAAGCTCGGTTATGGCAAGGTCGGAACGAACAAGATCATGCCAGCGATGTCCTTCAAGTCCAAGCTCAAGACGACGCTCGTGCCAGATCAACTCAAGCATCTCATCCTGATCTGCTAT
>CAYMBG010000005.1:42070-46060 GCA_964388615.1 uncultured Chitinophagales bacterium
GGCACGTTCACGCAGAGCATTTACAAGATCCAGAGCTGCCTGCATGTTGGCATTGAAATCAAGCTGAACCAGAGCTTCGGCATGAATGAGATACATTTCACCAAGACGAGTAACCGAAACGTTGTCGCTACCATCCACTTTGTAGTATTTACCAAGGACAGGATGGTTAAAAGGCTGTTCGTCTTCGGGATTAACCGCCATCACATTCACAGGACCACGTTCATCGTCTTCTGCAAAGATGCCGGCATAAGGTCCGGTGGGGCCGTACTCAAAACGTCCACCCTGACCGTTGGGGCGTGCATAAAAAGACAAGGCATTGTCTTCTTCACTAGAGAAGAAGAGTTCCCAGATCACTTCACCACTGCCTTGCGCACCTTGGAAGATCTCATTGTAACTTCCTTCCAAAGCATAAACGCCACTATTCACTACCTCGCCGCTCATATCCAATGCACCCTGATATCCGTTCGGGTAGACACCAATATCCGCACCGTAAAGGTACACGCGTGCCAGCAGAGCTTGCGCTGTGCGTTTGTTGATACTGGATGAGGCTGAAGAAACACCTTTGCCATCAAGCAAATTGATCGCCTGAAGCAAATCTGACTCGATTTGGTCAAATGTACCCTGCAAACTTTCCCGCGGGATGTTTACACTTTCATCAATGACCACGGTCGGCTCGGTAGGATAGGGTATGCCCAGTTCGTTACTGCTGTAGAACTTGGCCAGGTTAAACGCGGTGTATCCACGAATAGCCAGCGCTTCGCCCACGACTATATCTCTTTGAGCCTGAGTAAAGGCTTCATCTTCCACCCCGGGGGTGTAAGCGATCACGTTGTTCGCACGGTTCATAACCTCGTACTGATCATACCAGTGATCCTGGAGAATCGTCAGGTTACCTGTCAGAACGTTGTTATTATCTACCTGTCCCCAGGTGGGAAATGAACCTGTATGGGTAGCATTATCCGAAGCCAGTTCGGAAAACATCAAGTGGAACTGGATGGCGGTCTGAACACCATCGTAAGTCCCTCTAAGTGCATTCATAGCACCTTGCTCGGTTTCGAAGACCAGCTCACTGTCCATGCTTTGGCGTGGTGACTGATCCAGTACGTCGCAACTCAGAAAGCCAACAGCGACGGCCAGTATTAATAGCTTATTAATATATCTCATAATTGCTGATTATTAGAAATTTTCAATTTAGAATCCAAGATCGATACCAACCTCGATGCTGCGAGACTGAGGATAGGAGAAGAAGTCTGTACCAAAAGCGGTGTTGCTTCGGTCAAACGTATTCATTTCCGGATCAAGGCCTGTATAGTCGGTAAATGTAAGCAGGTTTTGGCCAATCACGTAGATACGTGCGCTACGCAGGCTGTACTGTTCAAGCATACCACCCGTAAAGGTATATCCCAGTCTCAGGGTTTTGAGACGCAGATAGGAGCCATCTTCCATCCAGAAATCGGAATCTCTGGAAGCATTGTCAAGATCCAGCAATGAGGCACGCTGTACAAAGGCGTCACCATCGGGATTATCCGGGGTCCAGCGATCTTCAGCATCCGCAAAAACACCCCAACCCGGAATGAAACCGGGGAATCCATAGAATGCACGGGAGTTATTGAAGATGTCGTTTCCATATGAAAATTGGAGGAAGGCCATCAGTTCAAAACCGCGATAGGAGAAGGTGTTTCGCAATCCACCCTGGAAATCGGGGTTGGCATCTCCCAAAATGGTTTGATCATCTGCCGTGATCACACCGTCGCCGTTAACATCCACAAAGCGGATATCACCCGGAGCCGGATCGGTGTTGGAGCTGGCAAAATCGATGCCGGAATTGTCAATTTCTTCCTGGCTGGCCCAGACACCATCGGTTTTGTAGCCATAGAATGCACCAAGAGGTTCGCCTACCTGCACCCGGTTGGCAAAGCCGGAACTAAACGGCTCATCGCGGTGAAGTGCGGTCACTTCGTTCAGGTTACGGGAGATGTTGAAATTGGTAACCCAGGAAAAGTCCGGTGTTTGGACATTGACCGTCCGCAGGCTGAATTCGATCCCTTTGTTCTCCAGTGATCCAATGTTATTGGTAAAGGTTGTGAAACCACTGGTTGCCGGTACGGGCCGACTCAGCAACAGATTATCCGTTTCGGACATATAAGCATCGATTGTCGCGGAGATGCGGTCGTCAAACAGCGTCACATCCAGTCCCACATTGTATTGCGTGGTTTCTTCCCACTTCAGATCCGGGTTGGCCAACTGAGAAGGCTCCAGACCGGGGAAACCGCCATAGCTATTCACACCGAATAGCGGAAGGTGGCTGAAGTTACCAATATCCTGGTTACCGGTGATACCGACGGATAAGCGAAGCTTCAGTTCTTCAAGCACGTCAAAACCGGACATGAACTCCTCATTGGCTATTCTCCAGGCAAAAGAACCGGCGGGAAATACACCGTACTGGTTATCATCGCCAAAGCGGGAGGAACCGTCGACCCTGGCGGAGCCGGAAAGTACATAGCGGTTGTCATAAGCGTAGTTGACGCGAGTGGTGTAGGATTCCAGGCCATAGGCGGTGCCAAAGGAGTAACCGGAAGTTACCGCGGCGGTATTTACCGTTTGCAGGTCGTTACTTGCAAAGTTATCACCATCGGAAGCGGTGTACTCATTCTGGTTTTCCTGATAGGAAACAACAGCCACAGCATCCAGAAAATGGACATCATCGAACACATTGCTGTATCGAGCCTGCAACTCTGCAAGCCAGGTCTGGTTCAACCGGATACTCGAAAACGCGGTACCCAGAGGTGATCCCTGGTTGGTAAAGCCTTGGGCAAACTGATTTTCCTGAAGGTCAAACCGGTCAATTCCCATTTTACCGGCAACAACCAGATTATCAACCAATTCATAATCCAATTCAACACTACCGGTGAAGCGGGTATCCAATGCGTCGTTGACCACTTCCGACGCGGCAACGGGATTAGAGAAAGAAGAAACACTGGGATTATAGGTCAGCCCATCCTCGAGAAATATCGGAGCCGTAGGCGACGAAAGAACCGCGTTGGTCAGTACACCGTAAATGTTATTGTCATTCTCCAGGCGGTTGCTTTCCGAGCGCTGGTAACTTGCATTAGCGGTGAGATTGGACCGGTCGGAGATGGCATGATCCAGATTGAGACGGCCACTCAGACGCTCAAACCCGGAATTTTTCATAATTCCGCGCTCATCAAAATAGGTGGCGCCCACATAAAATCGGGTTACATCGTCACCACCGCTGGCGTTGAAATAGAAGTTCTGGGTCCGGCCGGTTTCAAACACCTCATCCTGCCAGTCGGTAGTCGGAGCACCGGACGGGTCATCAAGGTGATTGGATACATGAGGCATTCCCAGAACAGCTTCGAAAGGAGCACCAAACACAGCTGGAGTCCATTCCCGAACATCCTCGAGACGGCTGTCATAGGTGGAACCTTCCCACTGCAGCGGCAGGCCAAATGCCTGATAATCAAGCCAGGCCCCCTCAACGATAGCTTCAACATATTCGGGTCCGCCCATCATATCCATTTCATTGGTGAATTCCCTGACGCCAACCCGGTATCCTGCCTCAAACTGAGTAGGACCAGCGGCACCACGTTTGGTGGTAATAAGTACAACACCGTTGGCACCACGCGCACCATAGATAGCGGCAGCAGAAGCATCCTTAAGGATCTCCATGGATTCGATGTCCTCGGGATTCAGGTTAGAAAGGGCATTCAGACCCTGGTTACCCACATTGATATTGGAAAAATCACCGGAAGTAATGGGTACACCATCAATCACATATAGCGGCTCATTGCCGGCAGTGATAGAGCTTTGACCCCGGATATCCACCCGGACACCTCCGCCCGGAGCACCCGATTGTCGAACCACCTGAACACCGGCAGCAGCACCCTGCAATAAAGCATCCGGACTTCCGGCACTTACATCCGAAATTTCATCCGCCGATACCCTGGAAATGGATGTTGAAAGCTGGTC
>CAYMBG010000005.1:46160-50988 GCA_964388615.1 uncultured Chitinophagales bacterium
GCACCTGGCAGAGGCTCACCAGATTGCGCGTCGTTGACTACACCTGTTAGCGACCCCTGAGCGTAAACCCCGGAGACCGCAAAAAGCATAGCCAGAATCTGTATCTGTATCACTTTTTTCATAAGGATGCTTGTTGTGTTTTTGTTTGATTCAGGATTGTTAAAACGAACCTTTCCTTAGAAATACCTGAAGCACCTCCCGTCCAGTCCGATGACGGGCGTTGACATGTAGACTCCACTTACCTCTAAGCAGGAATTATCTAAGCACTTCATATGGCAATATCTCAGAATGGTACCATAGATAACAAGAATGTAATATATTAAAACAGGAATGCAAATAAAAATCGAACTTTAATCCAAAAACTCCTCTATAAACAGGGCGAAAACACTGCTTTTGCATTAGAATCTTTCTTACCCCACCACATGCAACCTAATTTATTTCAGAAAAAAAACGGATTATACATTATCAATATGTTAATACTGGGGTTTAAACCATATTTTTTCTGCTTTTTTTGACTTTTTTACCAAAAACAGCGGATTGATCCATGTGGGCACACAGAAAATCACATTCCAACCCGAACCATCCTCACATTGATCATCTTCATACCCCCCAAGCAATAGTTAGATGGGTCGCGTCAGTATGGTTCCGGACAACCAACGCTGGATTTGATCGTATTCTACGCTATGATATTGCGTATTACGCTGAAGGATATAGTGCTCAAAGGGATGATGATCGCTGTTTCTCCGGGTACGCTGAAAATAGAAAACCCTGCGTGGATCCGATCGGTTGTACCCGTAGATCCAGACCATCCTGTCCAATGACTGTTCGACATACCAGGGAGATCCAAATAATACGTATACCATTCCCATATCCGTCATCCATCCCTCTTTGAAATTGGAAAACTGTTTGTTTGCCTCCTCTACTCGCTGGTAATACTCTTCGATAACTCTTGCAGCCAGTTCCTTATCGCCGAGGTGAGACAGCCAAAAACGGTCGATTGCCCTTTTGAGGGAGTCGCGATCCTCGATATTCATCATGTCACGATAATCACTTCTTCGCATGAGGTACACCAACGGACGTGCAAACTCCCTGGCAGTAACCACATTTGGAAAATTATCACTCATGGATGCGAAGTCACGCGCTTTGTAAAGTTCCCCTTCGTCATCACCTTCCTGCGGTTTGACATACACTTCAAAACGATAATTTCCCCGGGGCGGCCGGTCGGTACGATATTCGATGGTAATGGTACCATACTCCTGATCCAACACCCGCTCCTGCCGCTCAATAAGCTCGCTACGATTATAATTTATCCCACGATACTGTATGGAACCACGGGAGGGTGTTACACCGGACATTGGCCTGGGTGTGAGTGTATCCGATTCGAAACGGATGAGATCCATGGATACCGAGAGTGGCTCGGTACCTTCCGGACGTGTTACCTGAAACTCAAACCGCACCGTATCCACCTTTCCAGGGATGTTGTAACTCGACACCGGCAACTCGAATGACTGATCTGAAAAATCTTCCCCTTTCACCTGAATATGTGTAAGATTGGGTTCGTCATCCTCCGGGTTGTAAACCGTTACATTGGCACTGCGGGAAACGGATTTATCAGAATCCTGATCGGTTATGGTAACCAAAACCCGGTATCTTCCCGGTTCAACCGGAATACGCTCTTCGTGAGTAAGCACTTCCCGGCTGTTGACAACATCACGATCCCGTCTTTCGACCTTTTTCGACTCCCTGGATTGAGCTACTCTCTGATACTGGTCTTCCGATTCATCAATGACGCGATAAACTTCGGTTCGTATCCCCACCTCAGCGTGAAAAACCTCTTCCTGCTCACGGTATATCAAACTTCCCAAAACAATATCCAGATGCACATCAATAACCGGCCGGTTCTCTTCATCAATAAGAGCGAGCGCAGAAACCAGAACCTGAGGATGGCCATCTGCCGGACGAATGTGGGAACCGGTTCTGACTTCGGGATCAAATGCACTTGAACAAGCCGAGACCAACCCGGTCAGAATCAGAAAAAAAATTATGATATTCCCGTATCTCATATATTAAATAAAAACATCTGCCCGGTTAGATTCAATATGATAACGAAAAACAGGCCGTTTAAGTTTAATTCTTTTATTCATGACCAGCGGAATACTTGTTTTTCACTCCACCACAAAGCGCGGTATTTCACGTGGCAACCTCACAAGTGTTTCGTAATTAACATTATTGGTGAGATCGCTAAATGATGATACGGTGATACGGTTATTTCTCTGACTACCAACCAGTACTACTTCATCACCGCGTTTGGCTCCCGGACAGTGGGATACATCTACAATAAGCATGTTCATATTGACCATGCCAATTACCGGAACCCGCCGTCCCTGCACCAGCACTTTCCCAAGATTACTTAAACTCCGATTGAACCCATGACTATAACCTACCGGAACCGTTGCAATCGTTGTCTCGTTAGTTGCCTGGTAGACCGTACCATAGCCGATAAAATCACCGGATGCAACCGTTTTGATACTCATTATCCGGGTCTTCCAACTGATAATCTGCCTTAACGGGTTATCTGTCATCCGTTTTCGGCCATTCTGTGTCAGATATTGCATATGAGTCTCTTTACTGGGCCAATACCCGTATTGTGCAATACCGACGCGAACCATATCCATGCGCGTATGAGGATAGGATATGAGCGGTGCGGAACATGCCGTGTGACACATATCCGGGGTGATCCCTTTTTTCCTGAGATACCATTGGTAGCGATTGTAATTGGCAATCTGATTTTGAATACGAAGATAGTTGGCGATACTCTCGGCGCCGGCATAATGAGTATTGATACCCATCACATGCAAATGTTCCTTGTTGTCCAATACATAACCGGCCAGTTTCTCCCTGTCCTCCCAGGCAAAACCAATCCGGTTCATGCCGGTTTCCAGTTCCAGATGAATAGATGCTCTTTGTTTTTGTTCTTTTGCTGCTTTGACGGCAGCCTCAAGCCGCTCAAATTCAAATACATAAAAGGAGATATCGTTTTCGATAGCCCAATCCAGCTCATTATCATCAATCATCCCCATGATCATCACATGAGATTCTTCATTCTTTACCATATGGGCGCGTAAAGCCTCATCAGCACTGTGAACCGCGAAATATTCCACGCCACACGCCTCGGCCAGATGGATAAAATGTTCAATCCCATGCCCATAGGCATTTCCCTTGATTACGGAACAGAACCGGACACCCGGACCGGCAAGTCCTTTCAGAAAACGTAAATTTGATTTGAGCGCAGACTTGTTGATCTCAATATAGGAGGTATAAAACATCTATTTCGTAATTGCAAAAGTTAAAGAGTATTGTTCAGTATTCAGAAGTGGTCAGCGACGATCACTGACAAGTCGTTCATCGAAGGGAACCGGATGTCAGCGCATTTGCAAATAATCAATAATGCCACTGAACAACAAGCAACCCGTTTCAATTAGTTCATCGGGATAGTCGTATCGGCCATCATGTAACTGGGGATGATCTGTTCCGGCACCTATGCCAAACAAAGCCCCTGTGTAGCGCTCTGTAAAATGGCCGAAATCCTCCGACCATGAAAACGGCCTTGGGATATGTCGTATTTTAATGGAATCCTTTTTATTCTCATCTCCTACCAGTTTTTGAGCTACATCTTCAACCAAAGCAACCGACTTTTTATGGTTACAGACAGGTTTGAATATCTCGGTCCATTCATATTCCATACTCAGGTCCCACTGTGAAGCAACGGCTTCCGCCTGGCTCACCGCTTTTTCACCCAGCATCTGCAGATCTTCGGATTGATGTGCCCGTAGAGTCGCCATCAACTCAGCATAACCGGGCGTGGTACCAAAAGCAGGTTCCCCAATGCGGGCATGAATTATGGTCAGCAAACCGGCACGGTCGAATGGTATTACGGTACGGGGTAGATTTTGTAAATCATTAATCAATGTCGCGATTGCCGAGGCCGGACTTCTTGCATTTTCCGGGTGAGCCGCATGTGACGTGTTGCCGGTAAGACGTATTATGAGTCCCTGTGACCCGGCAGCGAAAATTTCATCACGTAAAACCACGGAATTTTTGGGAAAACCGGGCAGATTATGCAGAGCGAAAACGTGATCGGGTGCAATATCCGGCCAGCGTTCATCCTTTAGCATGAGAGAAGCCCCCTCTCCTGTTTCTTCGGCGGGTTGAAACAGCAAATAGACCTTGCCTGAACGTATCGGTTTTTTTTTCAGCTGATCCGCCAGTCCAAGTAAAGTGGCCATATGACCATCATGACCACATTTGTGGGAAACCCCTTTTTGTTTGGAAGCATATGGAAGATCAATAGTTTCATCAATGGGCAGTGCATCCAGTTCCGCCCGAAACAAGACCGAGGGTCCGTCGTTACCGCTATCCCAAACCGCTACGATACCATATCCGCCAACACCCTCCCATAAAGTGGTTGCTCCTGCTTTTTGAAGATACTTCGCAACGAATTGGGCGGTCTTCTTCTCACGGTGAGCTGTTTCCGCCAAACTATGGAGTTTCTTTCGGATTTCATTCAATTTCATAATACCAACATGGATAATATGTGATTTCAGATATTCCTCTTATGCTTATGCATGCCGAAAAAACGAGGAAAAAAGCCTCAATAAAACCGGCCTGTGATCCATTGAGGATCAGGATAACGACGAATAGCATCCGGCAACTCGCTTTCAGCTACCACTCCGGGCATGTCAGCCTTTCCGGGGTTTTCAATGGATAGTTGGAGATGCAAGTGGGAAGCCCACCCCCCGTTCTCATGGAAATCCCCTACAGTCCCAAG
>CAYMBG010000006.1:0-50929 GCA_964388615.1 uncultured Chitinophagales bacterium
CACCTTCTGAAGTCGATGAAATCTGGATCACTTTTCCCGATCCTTTCGAAAAAACAAGAAAAAAACGAAAACGACTGACTCATCCTCTCTTTCTGCAAAAATATGCTGAAATACTGAAACCTGACGGTATCGTTCATTTGAAAACAGATAGCGATCGTCTTTTTGAGTTTACTAGGAAAATTATTAATATCTTTAACTTACCTGTAAATCAATGTTATAATAATATGTACAGGTTTCGTGATAGAAAAGAGGAACACAATATCCAGACATATTACGAGCGCCAGCATCTGGAAAAGGGGCTGTCCATCAAATATGTATCTTTCCAGCTTGATCCTGGCAACATGGACCCGGATCATCCGGCGCTTGATGACTTAGATTGATTATTTCCGAACTATACCCCTTTTATAATGTCAGGTTCTATGAAAAACACTCTTCTTTCCTTTTTTCCGGCATTGAACAGTACCATCGTACTTTGCTTTCTTATCGCCATCTCATTTGGCCAGGTCTTCGCATCCACAGATAGCCAACCGCTTTTTTTCGTGGCATCTGACAAAGAGCCAGCGACCCTTTCCGATACAAAACGGATTCCCGTAAATCTGAATCATCAGCTACTGTCACATCCTCCTGAAGTTGGCCAGGTCATCGATCTCCCTGTCTCATCAGCATCTTATCGCGTAACCCAGGTCAACCGTTTTGTAGATGGCTATATATCGGTAACAGCCCGAAACATCAATGACGACCATGACCAACTTACATTTTCCTACGGTTACGGGCGTTTTCTGGGTGATTTCGCACATCATAAAGCAACAAAATCCTATCGGATATTACCTGAATCCGATCGCGTTCATCAATCAAAATTGGCAGATGAATCGCGGCATTTTCTCACCCTCTATGACTCTGCTGACTCCGATTTTCTGGAATGCGGACTGGTCACCGATGAGCATTCACTTACCGGCAAAAAATCACACCACAAAGGCCCGAACGGCCAAAGCCATATCGTTTCTCCTTTTGATATTCAGGAATCATCGCAGAATGTCGGTGTCCCGATTGACCTGATGATTGTTTACACCGAAGATGCAAAAGACTGGGCAGATGAACATGAAGGCGGGATTGAACTTTTGATCAGTCAAATGATGAACAAATCCCAAATGGCGTTTGACAACAGTTATGCAGACATTGAATTACGCATTGTCCATTTGCACGAAACCGACTTTCAGGAGGATGGAAACGACTCAAGCGGGGATCTGCACAAGCTCACCACTTCCCCCGATTTTTCTCTGGGTTCTCAGCATGAAGGCTACATGTCCGAAATACACGAGTTAAGAAACCAAAGCGGAGCTGACCTGGTAGCCATGCTGGCCAAAGTGGACGACGTGGGCGGTCTGGCCTGGTTGCTATCGGAGCTGGGCGGCTCTCCCCAACTCGGCTTTTCAATAAACCGCATCCAGCAAGTAAGCCATACGTTTACATTTGTACATGAAATCGGTCACAATCTTGGTAATGCACATAGCCGTAATCAACAACGTGAGCCGGCAAATATATTTGGCGGGCTGTTCGATTTTTCCACCGGCAAGCGTTTCACTCTTGAGTCCGACACCTCGGTGGCTACCATAATGGCTTATCGCGAGCAGGTTCCGGGCAGCCGGCGCATAGCATACTTTTCAAACCCGGAACTCCACTACAACAATACACCTATAGGTGGATATGCAATAGAAACAGGACCGGCCGACAATGTTCGCAGTATGCGTTACAGCCGTCATATTGTCAGCCAGTATCGCCCCTCCCAAAATCATCCCCCGGTCTTAACCGTTGGTGACAATCTTGTTGAAATGGATATTGAGTCAGGGCAGTCTATTGAGATTCCGCTTCAGATTCGTAACGATGGAACCAGCACCCTGCATTGGACCGCCGATATTGGCTATGACAACGCCGGTTTCAATGATGGTCCGCTGGCAAAAACCGATGTCCGTAGTGCCAATAACCCCATCAGCCCCCAAAAAATGGTTCGCTACGACGGCCCACCAAAGCCGGCACCCATCGGCGGGATCCCTTTCCATTATGACATTGATGATCACCGGTCCGTTCAGAAACCGTTTCTATCGACTCTTCCATCAGACGCGGATGATATTATCTATGAAACCGGTTTTGAGTCCGATGAGCAGTTCCAAACCGGAGACCATCTCATCCTGAATGGCTGGGTTGCTCAACCCCGGGACAGCCTTAACACGTTCCGAATCTCCTCGGAGAACCCCGGCAGCGGAAACGGGCATCTGCGGTTATCTCCAAATCCCAAAATGGATCAAAACCAATATACCGGCGTCAGGGCTCCGTTCTCCGGTGCACTTACTACCCAACCCTATTCGGTTTCAATGGATTTGCGTTTTAGCAGCGATGAATCTGACAATCAGTTTCACCTGTTTCTGGATGAACCATCCAACAACCGTAACACGGCCTGGGTGTTTTTTGACGACGGGGAAATTATTGTGCAAAACCAGGCCACCGGAGACAACCGGTTTATTCTACTCTGGAATCACAGCAACCCTGGTGAACCCCTCTGGAAAGCCGGAGAGTATTTCCAGTTTGAAATACGTATAGACCCCCTGAATGAATGGATCCAGTACCTGGTGAATGGCGAATTTATTGACACAGCAGAACTTTTTTCGGGAACGGCTCCTGAGCAGATCACCTTTGCGCATTTGAACCATCACACCGGTGAGACATTTGACCTGGATAATTTGTCGATCAAAACAATTCCTGAATCCGACTTTCTTCGATTTCAGGCTCATAAACCTGCGGGGGCCGTTGCTCCCGGTGACGTGCAACAAACCCATATGCAAATCTACGCAGATGATCTGCCCGGTGGTTTTTATGAGTTTGATATCGCAATTCATTCCAACGACCCTTTTGATACAAAACAAAACATCCCCATTCGTATAGCTGCAAACGATGATACAGAAGATGTATCTGTCACACCCGGATCAACAAAACACCGGTTCGCATTGCAGCAAAACTATCCCAATCCTTTTAATCCACAGACCACAATACCCTACTCCCTCGCCCGGAAAGAGCATGTTCAATTGGAAGTAATCGACATAACCGGACGACATGTAGCCACTCTTGTGGATGAAGTGCAGCAGGCCGGCACTCATTATGCACAATTCGATGCATCGGGTCTGGCAAGTGGAATTTACCTGTACCGGCTGCGCTCCGGGATGCAGACCCAAACCGGTCGCATGTCATTAGTCAAATAAGGAAATATTTCAGATCTGCGGATACCATCAGCAAAGGGTCAGGAAATATGCTGCCGGGCCTTGCTGCCTTGTGTTGTCCCTCTTCGCTTCAGCTCCGCCATCACCTCGCTGATCACTTCGGGGTGTTTTTTGCGCCCCCAATGAGGTGCTATCAGCATATGAGGTGGAGCACTGCCACTTAATCGGGCTACAGCAATATCTTCAGGCAGTTTTTCAAGAAAATCACAAATCAATTCCACCCATTCCCTGAATTCAAACACCGGAAAGGGGTCGTTATGATAGGTTTCCGCTAATGCCGTACCCTTGACCACCTGAAGATGATGAATCTTCAGATACTCCAGTGGCAGAGTGGACATCACATCCACTGTTTGCAGCCATTGTGATCGTGTCTCCCACGGAAAACCCAGGATCAGATGAGCGCCAAGATGGATGCCTCGTCCCTGCAGACGTTCAAAAGCCTTTTCAACGGCCAGAAAATCGTGCCCGCGATTGATTCGCATCAGCGTTTCATCATAGATCGATTCAATACCAATCTCCACAGCGATATAGTAATCACGTGCCAGTACTGTAAGCAATTCGACCACCTCCTCCGGCAGACAATCGGCGCGCGTTCCAAGAACCAATCCGTTGATGGAAGGATGATCAAGTGCTTCGAAGTACCGCTCTTTCAATGTTTCGACATCACCATAGGTATTCGAATAAGCCTGAAAATAGGCCAGAAACCGCTCGGCTCCATAACGTTCCCTCTGAGAAGTGACCCCCTGATCCACCTGCTCACGTATGGATTCCTTACGGTTCAGGTACTTGGGAACAAAGCTTCGGTTGTTACAATAGGCACATCCCCCCAAAGCAAGTGAACCGTCGATATTCGGACAGGTAAAACCGCCATCCACGGAAACCTTGTAGGTCACCGCACCCAGATGGCGCTTCAGATAACTGAAGTAATCACTGTATGGTTTTTCCTGCTTCATTGGTGAAAGATAAGGGATCAGGTGAACGAAATCAGGCCTAAAGCTCCAGACTGATCCCTCCATACAGAGCACGTCCGGGAGCCGGCTCGTAATAGCGACCACCAAAAGCGTTGATACTTACCGAGCTGTTGTAGGCAACATCGGTGAGATTCTCTACTTTTAGAAATGGCCTTAAAATCAACTGATCCGCAATTCCAAAACCATTGTGCCCCAGACGCAGATGAAATACTTCATACCCCGGATTTTCAGAAGTGTTGGCATTATCCACATAGTAACTGTCAAGCTTTTCCACAGAAAGGCTCAGGCGATAACTTGCGGGCATCACTGTTATCTCTGAAAAAAAACGATGTTCCGGAATACCGGGCAACCGGTTGCCACTGGTAAAGGTTACTTGATCGGTATCCACCGACTCATGAAATGTAAAATCGCTCCAGTGGTAATTTACCGACCACTCCAGCCAACTCTGGGGCCGCCATTGCAAAGCCACCTCTGCACCGTCATGACGGGTACTGCCTGCATTTCGATAGAAATCCCGCTGCCCCCCTTCTTCCGTACGATAACTCACCAACTGATCACGCACATTCATACGAAACAAGGCCAAATCATAGCGCAGATGGTAATCAGACCAAGCACCACGAAAACCCAACTCGAACCCGATCGCCCGTTCAGGATCTATTTCAGGATTGAATCCACCGGTCATATCCGGACGGTTCACCAGCTCGGTGGTAGTCGGGGTTTCAAAAGAAGTGCCAAAGTTGGCATAGGCCAGGGCCGACCGGATCTGCAAGGAGGCGCCAATATGCGGACTCAATGCTGTAAATGCGCGGTCTCCGGATTGATCTTCTCCACCCGTCACCAAACGGTCATCGGTCTCAAAACGAATCAGGTCCATGCGAATACCGCCGGATAGATTAAAACGCTCCCACCCGGTTCCGGCTCGCGCAAAAAGCGCACTATTGACAACCGTTTCCTGTTGATCTATGACTTTTGCCCCTCTTCGGAATGTTTGGAAGGTGTTATCATTAGTCTCAAATTCCATATAATCATAATTTCGGCGATCATCGGACTGAATGGCCGCATCGAAACCAACACCCCAGGAGAAAAAGTTATCATCATTGATCAAGGAAACCCTGGAACCGGCAGATAACCGGTCCACTTCAATATCGGCAAAAGGCAGTGGGTTATGCAGTGATCTCGAGATTCCATAAACCGTACCCCGCCAGCGTCCCATATCTGTATCGCTCTGAAGGGTCAACCCCAGCTGTCCCTGTCGCCACGATTTACCTGCAGAGGCAAGCTCGAACATAGTAGCTGCCTGTCGACGATCTTCATCCAGATCCTGTTGCGAAAGCGATCCCGGGTGACGAGTGTCCGGTGCTTCTACAAATGCTCCGCTGACCAATATGTCGGTGTTCCGGCCTAAATCCCATCCCATGTGGCCGGTGAGTCGATAAGACTCATGCCGGCTGTGATCACGGTATCCATCACGGCTCAAATATGACATATTTAAATGATATCTTCTTGGCCCCTCCTGGTAGGTTCCGCTTAGCTGAGTGTTATAAGTATCGAATGCACCCGTATAAAATCGCGCCCGAAGCGCAGGCTCATAGGATGCAGGACGAGTTGACAAAAACAGTGTTCCACCACTGGCATTACCCCAAAAAGAAGAACTGGGACCACGTATAACCTCCATCTGTCTCACCATGGCAGGATCCAGAACATCCATAACGGTCTGTCCGTCTGGTACCGTTAGCGGTATATCATCCATCATTACAAATATTCCCCTAACACCAAAAGCGGTTCGCCAACCCATACCGCGGATAGATACACGCTCACCCAAAGCATAGTTCTGACGATCATTCACCCAAAGGCCGGGCAAACCGGACGCAACCCGGTCAAAACTGATAGCCGGCTCAAAATCCTGCTCGTATACAGATCGTGATTTTACAGCAATGGAAAACGGTGCACTGGCAGCCGTTTCCGTGTCACGTGTGGCACGGATCTCGATCTCCTCAAGCTCATATTGCAGAGTGTCAGAAGGAAGGTGCCGCGCTTCCGACACGTGAAAAACTGAAAGCAAGTAGATTGCGGGAATCAGGACAAACCAAATTTTGAGCATAAACCCCTTTTGTGCTTGGTAAATTTGTAATCAAAAACAATGCAAACAGAGACTCAGTTCACCAGTTGACAACATTTCTTCCTTTTTCGAAAGGACCAGCGGTGGATCCATCCATGCGGAAGTCCTCTCTCTGGAGGAGAACCTCGAATTGACCACGTCCGGTGGCTCTGTAACTCTTCAATACATGAAGGAGGTCATCGGACAAAGATAATCCCGTGTAAAAAAGTGTGGTGGAATATCACAATACCGGCATTACGTGTAGAAGAATGCATTATATCATCAAAACAGACCAAGTTCACCCTGCGAGGGTACTTTTCTGAAATAATCAATCGACAATGGAGCGCCGGCATCACGTAATCGGTGTTTCCGGCATGCCATCCGGAAAGTTTGTTGCAGTTGGTCGGCAAAGGCCCCTTCCCCTTGCATACGGTGACCATAGCGGCTGTCGTTCACATCTCCACCGCGAAGGGACTTCAGACGACTCATGATCTTCTTTTTTCGATATGGCAAATGCCGCTCAAGCCAGTCCTGGAACATCGGCAACACCGGTCCCGGCAATCGGAGCAAGACATAGTTCGCAAACGAAGCACCGGCTCCGGACGCAGCTTCGACCATGCGCGGCAACTCTTCATCCGTAAGACCCGGAATAACCGGGGCAAACATGACACCAACGGGAATACCCGCTTTAGAAAGTTCAGCGATAGTTTTCAGCCTTCGATCGGGTCGACTGGTACGCGGTTCCATGATACGAATCAGATCAGAATCCAAAGAAGTGATGCTAATCATGACCCTTACGGCATTGTACTTCGCCATATCACCAAGAATGTCAATATCCCTGGTTACCAGATAGTTCTTTGTAATGATACTAAAGGGGTTTCTGAAATCACGAAGCACCTGCAGGCAAGCACGTGTGATACCCAATTTTCGTTCTACCGGCTGATAGGGGTCGGTAACACCGCTGATCGATAATGTCCGGGGCTCCCACGAACGCGACTGAAGTTCTTTTCGCAACCTCTGTGGAGCATCGGTTTTTACCATGATCCTGGTCTCGAAATCCAATCCCGGTGACATATCCAGATACTCATGAAACGGACGGGCATAACAATAGATACATCCGTGTTCACATCCGCGATAGGGGTTTAAACTTGCCTCGAAAGGAATGTCGGGGCTATCATTGCGTGCAATTACACGGGCGGCGTCATCATGGTAAAACCGGGTCTGAGGGGAAATACCACCGTCAGCATAATCAGGATCCGGCTCAATCTCCAATCGGGCAAACCGGTTGGCAGGATTGTCGACGGAACCCCGGCCCCGCATCTGATCGTTATGTTTGCTTAATCTGCTCATGCGAAATCATCATATCAGGCAAAGCGGGCGACTGTTTTTCTGATGGTTTCAAGAGTGTCCACAAGTAGTGTTTCTTCAATTATAAGCGGTGGAGCAAGCCGAATCAAAGTATCTGAGTGAAGGGTCCATCCGAGAAGAATACCGTGTTCATCCAAACAGGTTTCCACCGTTTTTCGGGTGATTTCAGCATCCGTCAGCTGAAGACCAAGCATGGCACCCTTTCCACGCACCTCCACGATACCGTTGCCTTGCAGTATCTGTCTGGCATAGGCTTCAATAATTGCAGCCCGCTCCATAAGTCCGTCACGCAGAAGAACCCGCAGCGATGTATTGGCGGCAGCGCAGGAGACCGGGTGTCCGCCAAAAGTGGTGACATGGTTCAGTGGAGGATCATACATAAATGACTCAAAAATATGCGATGACGAGGCAACACCGCCAAGCGGCATCCCGCCGCCCATCGCCTTGGCCATCGTAAGAATATCCGGAACCACCTGATAATGTTCGAAAGCAAATAAACTGCCGGTGCGGCCAAAACCCGATTGAATCTCGTCAAATATCAACAGTGACCCGGTCTGCCTGCAACGATTGCGTACGGAACGAAGCCAGTCTATATCGGCTGGTATGATGCCCCCCTCTCCCTGTATCGGTTCCAATATAACGGCGGCCACCTCCCCGGTAATATGCTTCAGTGCAGATGAATCATTGAAATCACAAAAATGCACACCTGGCAGAAGCGGTTCGTAGGGGGAACGGTAAACATCGCGTCCCGTAACGCTTAGGGCTCCCTGGGTATCACCATGATAACCATCCCGAAATGCGACAAACTTGTGGCGGCCAGTATGTTTTTTGGCAAGTTTAAGCGCAGCTTCATTGGCCTCGGTCCCGGAATTCACAAAATAGACCCGGTCCAGTTCCGAAGGTATTTTCGAGCAGAGGAGTTCGGCAAAAGCGGATTGCGGCCTCTGCACAAACTCCCCGTAAACCATTACATGCATATGGCGCGCAGCCTGTTGCTGTACTGCTTTCACCACTTCGGGGTGACCATGACCGAGTGAGCTAACCGCGATGCCGGATATAAAATCAAGTATGTGCCTGCCGTCACGAGTGTAAAACCACACTCCTTCGGCACTATCTATTTCCAGGCCCATCGGACCGTCACTGGTCTGGGCGATATGCCTGTAAAACGCATTCCTATCAGTAGAAGATCCGGATTGTGCCATGGCAAAACTGCAATCGGTCAAAATAATTGATCAAACAGAACGAACCCGTTCCAAAAGCTCCTGCTGCAAAGTCCGGGTCTTGTCTTTATTATACCACTTTTGAAGCGCCTCGGCGATTGCGGCTTTGGGTTCGCCTTTTTCCTTCATATCAAGATAAAGCTCGTGGGCCGGGGCCGGACGAGGCCCCCATGACCACAGTTCTTCAAGAGTATCCTTCTTGAGTGCGATCACCTTGGGTATGGCACGACCACCATTGGTGAGATAATTATCAATAACCTCCGGGTTATCATCCCGTAAAAGCAATCTCATGCTAAGCTTCGGTACCGAGACCGCCATTTTTACCATAGGTGGAATAGAATGCGGAACATCACCGCACCAACCCTCGACGATCCCCAACCAGATCTGATTCTCCTTGATAGCTTTAAGTTCCTCAAGAAGCTCGGGATTGATCTCGGTTCTTTTATCCATCCGGTCCATTCGCTGGGCATTGAGCCGGGTGTATTGAACCAGTTCCTTGGACTGATTCGGTCCCGTTGTTTTTCGTTCGATCAGCAAACTGTTGATAAGATCGCGAAATGCAGCATATGACATGGATTTATCAATATGCTCTTGGGTAATAATTTGGTTCATATTAATTACATTTTAAGTGAAGTATATTCGGAGTAAAGGTACAGCTATTACATAAGAATGACCAGCGCCGCCCTCGCCATCCGAAATACTACATACACTACCCGCTGTTTAGTCCGGAAATGAAATTTTGCCGAGATGCAGCCTCGTATCCTCACCACAAACCATTTCATTCGCAAAGACGGCAAAAAGGACCGCCTCTTTAGCATCTACACCAATACCCAGTTTTTCTGTCGTCTGAACAGGAACCGGTGATAAATTACTTTCAATCTGTTTCATCATGGTATCATTGTAGGCACCTCCGCCGCTGACATATACCTCCGTGTCTGCACCATCCGGAATCACTTTCCAAATCTCATCACATATGGTATCCGACGTAAAACGGGTCAGTGTTGCCAGTAAATCTTCCGGCTGGAGGTCAAATCCCGATTTGACGATACAATCATGCACCCAGGTCAGATGAAATACTTCAAACCCGGTTGTTTTTGGTGAGGACTCCCTGAAAAAGGGATGCTCCTTTAAACATGCCAGCAGCCCCTCATGTACCTCGCCGCGTGCCGCAAGTCCGCCGTCTTTGTCATAATACATACCTCCGAAATACTCCGCGGTTGCCGCATCGATCAGGGTATTGCCCGGACCTGTGTCGGTGCCGTAAGGCGGAAACGAGTTCGTGCCTGCCGGTAGCCAGGTGATATTGCCGATCCCCCCAATATTAAGTAGAATTCTGTTCGACCGGTCATCGTTGAACAGCAGATAGTCCCCATATGCCGCAAGCGGGGCCCCCTCGTTTCCACGGGCAACATCACGCTGACGAAAATCACTGATAACAACCATACCCGTGCGGTGGGCCAAGTGATCGCCATCCCCAATCTGCATGGTGGCATCCGGCATCCCTTCCAATTGATGTTTGTGACGTGGTGCATGATGAAAAGTCTGGCCATGACTGGCTAATAAATCAATATCGTCCGGGACAAGCCCCCAATCCTCCAGGGCGCGATTTACCATATCTCCATGAATATGGGCCACCCGGGTATGCCATACACATATAGTCTCAGACTCCGTATTGGGTGAGCGCACAAGTGCCATCAACTGTTGCTTGTCGGTCTCTTCGTAGGGCATAGAGGTAAATTGTTCCAGTTCAAAAGATGTCTCCCGGCCTGAACCTGAAAACCGGCAAAGCGCGATATCCAGTCCATCCATGGATGTGCCCGACATCAGGCCGATGACACGGCGTTCGTTTTTGTTTGAAATTTGTTGCAGTTTTTTTAGAAATGGATTCATAACTCCCTTTTTTTACAATAATCATTGATTAACAGCGCGACCTAACCTATCATAAGTCTAAAAGCAAAATCATCCAAAGAAAATTACGAAATGAACAACGAGATACACCCTGAAGCCCCGGAATATTTTGAAGGTGAGATTGAAGAACTTGTTGCGCAGCTATTGGAGGTTTTCGGTGATGGTGATTCCAGGTGGCATTATGAGGAGTCATCCGAAACCCTGTATATTGAGCTCGAAAGTTTGAAAAACAAATCCGGGAAAGTCATTGAAGAAAATGCTGGTCCTATTTTCGATGCTTGTGAACTGGAATTCGAAGAAATAATACTACTGCCGCTCACAGACTAAAGCCTTATGCGTCTTCTGCGTTTTTTTCTAATCTTTCTCGGTGTCGCCGTTTTGGTAGTCGGCTCCATTTTCTGGATCAACCGCGAGACATTCATAACAGTTTTTCAAAACCGGGAGGCCATTATTGAAGGGAGCGAATGGGTTGAAAAAACTTATTCATTGGCAGGATTGATCGAATTTATTGACGAACAACCGCAGCATACCGCTTTATCATCAGTCTCCGAAAACAAACAAGAGTCCATCTTTTTTCAGGCTGATCGTCAACTTCCGGCCGGTACACTTTCCAATCTTTTTCTCTACATTACATACGCCAATCATGTAGTAAACGGCAAGATCATCCCCGAAACCAGAGTAGATATTGAAAAAATAAAGTCCTTTTATATTGCGGGGGCTGATGATCAACATCGGGGCAGGCTGGAGCAGTGGACCTCCGACAAGGCCAATCCCCCCGAAATCAGGGATTTGATTACGTATCTTATCCGGAACAATGATCCGGCTGTTGCAGATTACCTTTATTTTTTACTGGGTCCCAGGCAGGTTGATGAGATGGCCCACCTCCTTGGTGATGGATTGATAGAGCCTCCACTTCCTCAATTCGGCATCCGGTCTTTGGCACTGCAACAGGCTACGGATTCCTCCAACCTTACAGAGCACCTTGAAAAGCTCGGAAACATGGACCGGGACGAGCTGTTCCGTAAAGCAAACAATCTGGCTCAGCAACAATGGGACCATCCGGATGATACCGTCGAAATGGCTATTTCGTCATTTACAGCCCAACGGATGCTGTACAATCTTTATCCCAAAGTGCAGCCCCGGAAATATGCAGATGTACTCATGGATATCTGGAATGGAAACCTGATAAATAGCCGGATAAGTACAACCTTGCAAAACCTTCTGCGGCGATCTCCCGGCGACAGGCTATTGGAAGGGCATATTTCAGACTATGCCGCCCATTTTGATGAGCGAATGAGCTTTATGAGTGGTTGGACCGTCGCCAGATCGGTTGAGACAGACAACATCACCGTGCAGGTCTTCCTTTTTTCCGATATTCCAGCCGGACTCTGGTTTCATATGAACAGTAATTTCATGATACGTGACTTTCATCATAGAATGCTTTATGATGAAAATATTCGAAATCGAACCAGAAGCATACTCAACGTAGAAAACAGTGTGACATATAATTATTAATTTGCATCACCAGGCATTGCAGTACAGAGAAAAAAATCGGTAGTCAATGGGGTTATGAACCACAAACAGGTTCAATACGTAATCAACAATTCAAAAAAACGATAATGCAATGTATTCAAACCTTATTCAGAAAATCGACCACGACATTGGGGCACAATTAAAATCTTTGGGTATTGGAGAAAAAAGAACACAAAAACACCAATTCCCTTGTATCACCATATCAAGACAGTACGGATGCGAAGGAGTTCCGGTCGCTCTGAAACTCATTGACAAACTCAGCACCAGGGAATGTCCGTATGTACTTTTTCACAGAGAACTGATCACGGAACTTTCAGAATCAGAACTATTCAAAAAAGATTTTTCCGAAAATATCTTGCATGAGCATCGCGGATTGCTCCAGCAGTATATTGATCATCTGTTTACCCGCAAGCCTACGGATGCCCAATTATATAAAAATATGGCTGAAACCCTTCGTGTGTTGGGTTTTCGAGGACGAACCGTGATACTGGGCGCCGGTTCGGCTATCCTTACCGCCGATATCAAACATGCACTCCATATCCGGCTTCAGGCTCCCATTGATTGCAGAGTAAAAAATGTCCAAAAAGTCTTGGGAATTTCCGAATCGGAGGCTCGGAGCCGCATTGACTATAAAGACAACAGGCGGCTTGAGTTTATATATGAATTTACGCACAAAGACGTGCGTGATCCGCGTCATTACCACATGGTCATTGACAACTGCAAATTCGATGCTGACAAAATAGCGGAATTGATTCATCAAGCTTTGGTGTTAAATGATATGCTACCTAAACCATAAATCAAGCATATCTGCTCAATACCTTGCATAAACGCAAATTAACCTACCTCTGGTTTCTGACCTGGCTGCTACCTTTGTATCTAACTGGCATGGCCGTTCATATGGGGGCTATTTACCAGGGCCTTGACAAAACCTATGAGACCGGAGAAACGTACCTTGCTGATGTCGTTCATTTTGAGATCAAGCAAATTGCCGCCCAGACCAACGGCAGCATAACGGTAGACTTCACCACCAACGATGGAGAAGATATAACACGTAAACTATCACAACCCATCCAGAATGCCGCACAGTTGCAAGCATCTGAACTCATGCCGATCCGATATCTTGAAAACAGCTATCAGCCCATTGTACTAATCCCTATTTATGAGTTTCACAAAAAAATGGTCCTTGTAAATTTGTCTGTGCTCATAATATCCATACTACTCACGCTTTTTGTGGCATGGACGGCCCACCGGTTCGCCTTGAGAAAACTGAAATCAACTCAGCAGGAAGGCCCAAAATTTGAAATCATGGAAACCTGATATGCCAGATCCATCACACTCATCGAACGGACATTTATACCTGATCCCAACCCCCCTTGGAAAACAGCCCTCTAATCAGGTATTACCGGATTATGTCATTCAAACCGTTCACCGTCTGGATACCTTTTTTGTTGAACGCATTCGTCAGGCCAACTCATTTCTGAGATGGATCAAGCATCCGATACCCGACTATCGTTGTCGTTTCTATGAGTTAAATAAACATACGCCCTACACTGAGATGATTGAAATGCTTGCACTTCTGAAACAGGGAACTCAGGCCGGCATAATATCGGAGGCAGGATGTCCCGCTATTGCCGATCCTGGCAGCGAACTGGTCAGGCTTGCACATCATTCCGCCATACCGGTGACCCCTTTGGTGGGCCCCTCTTCTATCTTATTGGCAGTCATGGCATCCGGATTGAACGGCCAGGCATTTTCATTCCATGGTTACCTGCCCAAACCAGGGCCTGAACGCACTGAAGCCATTCTTCGACTCCAGAATATGTCCGCCCGTAACAGTTCGACTCAGGTATTCATGGAAACACCGTTCCGTAATAACGACCTCCTTGCCGAACTGTTAAAGGAACTTGATCAGGACACATTTCTGAGTATTGCTTCCAACTTGACGCTCGAGGATGAACAGATAATAACCCGAAGAGTATCAGAATGGCATATGCATCCACCTGACCTGACCCATAAACCCTCCATCTTCTTGATTCTTTCGGATCAATCCGAGCATAAATCAGCCTCTTCAACTCGAAAAAGCAAGGCTATAAAATCACAGTCACGCTCTAAAGAAATGCAACCGGGAGTTTCACCCAAAAAGAAGCAACATAAAAAAAAGCCCGCTCGCAAAAAGCGGCGGGCAGAATAATAATAATGATAATAAAGGTTTCGCTATTGAAAGCGTATAAACAACTACTTAATAAAAAGTTTATGCGATTTTGCCAATGCTCAAAGCTTCTTCCAGCAGTGCAATCATCTCTTTATCCTGGTTAGACTTCGCATGATCCATCGCTGTCCAGCCCCGGTCATCCGCATAAGTGGCATCTCCGCCATTTTGCAAAAGCAGGGTTAAAATTTCTTTGTGGCCACGTACCGACGCCCAGTAGACTGCCGTTGTGCCGCGATTGTCACGCAAATTGATGTCAGCTCCTTTTTCTAATAGAAAATCGACAACATCTTTGTGTCCATGCTTGGAAGCTTTAAGTAAAACTGACCTGTTGTGACTATCCACCGTGTTTACATCAGCACCACTTTCTATTTTGTCACTTACCAGTGACAAATCACCGCTTTCAGCGGCGTCAAGAAGCTCATTTTCCTTCATATGCACCCTCTGATTTTTATGTTTGGAGTTGGTATTTATTTTTATTGTAATAGATTTGGAAACCCTTTGCAACAGCAACTTTCCAAAGATTCCATTTTATAAATGGATGTACCGGATAACCTTTTGCAGGACAATGATTCTGTGGCAAAAACTTTTATCTGTCCCTTTAACTTTCCAAAGGGCCCTACTATTGTCCAGATACGTCAAGATTTTTAAAAAATGTTTTTTTACCATCGGGCTAGCATATAACCATTATTTTTATTGTGTTTATAATAGTCTCTTCTTATTCTTCCCTATTATGAGTTCTGCCCATCATCTTCTTCAAAAACTACCAGTTAACCTTAAAAATCTGGCGCTCAAAGAGTGGGAAGATCTGTTCGATTATCTTGGATTCCGTGCGTCGTCTCGAGCTAATATTTACAAGGCGATCTTTTATCAAAACATCACTTCCTCTGAAGAGATTGACTCACTGACCGATAAAGAGCGCAACCAATTAGATGAGATCACTGTTTTCCCGGCCTCGACGAAACAATCGTTGATACAGAGTCAAGATCGATCCTGGAAGCTTACATTACGGCTGCATGATGGCAAATCAACGGAAACGGTCATCATTCCGGAGTGGAGTGATGACAAGCTGACGAAATGCTCGGTCAGTATCTCTTCACAAGTGGGCTGCTTTTTTGGCTGCTCTTTTTGCGCCACCGGGAAAATGGGTTTCCATCGAAACCTATCCACTGGTGAACTGCTCGATCAGGTACGTGAAGCCGAATATGTGGTTAAAAAAGAGTTAAATACCGATATCACACACCTGTACTTCATGGGTATGGGTGAACCGATGCACAACTACCGTGCTATCTCGGATGCCCTTAGCATCATGCGTGATCCATCAGCCCCCGGCCCCCCGTTATCTCAAATTACAGTGTCCACCGTGGGATTATTCCGGCAAATACGGATGCTGGCACAAGAACATCCGGAGGTAAATCTGGCTGTTTCAATCCATTCTGCCGATCAAGAAGTCCGTAAAGAGATCATGCCGGCCAGTGCACGACTCGGTTTGGCGGAAATCCGGGATGCACTTATTTATTACACCCGCCAAACCGGACATCCTGTCACTATTCAATACCTGCTAATGCAGGGAATAAATGACCGTCAAGAAGATGCAGAGAAGTTGGTTGAGTACCTGCATCAACTTCCCGCAAAAATCACATTGATCATGTTCAATGACATAGCCGATTCCAATAACAAGCAAACAGAAGTAGCCCAAATGCAGGAATTCCGTAAAAAGCTTGACGAATCCGGATTCAACACGGATGTGCGATGGTGTTATGGAGAAGATATTGAAGCAGGATGCGGCCAACTAAATATTTCCACATCTCAGGAACGGGTTTCCATGTCTATGCGTAACAGTAGTAGGGACCCTTCTGTAACAACTTAATTATTATTAAAGATCATCCCACACTCACCCTAATGAAATAACCGAAATCAATTAATTACCTGTTGCGTCACGACACCTATGAGCATTCAACTAAAAACCAAAAAAGAGGTCACAATCCGTTTTTCCGGTGACTCCGGTGACGGCATTCAACTGACCGGCTCCCAATTCAGTAACACAACCGCACTTTCAGGTAACGACCTGAGTACATTCCCCGATTATCCAGCGGAAATACGTGCTCCGGCCGGTACCGTCCACGGTGTATCAGGATTCCAGATCCACTTTGGCAGCAAACCGATTCATACTCCCGGTGACACCTGTGATGTCCTGGTGGTCATGAATGCCGCTGCGCAAAAAGCCAATCTGAAATATCTGAAATCCGGTGGAATCATCATCGCGAATACCGACGGTTTCAATAAAAAAGATCTTGCTCTTGCCAAATACGGCCCTGAAGATACTCCGCTTGAAGATGCCCGGCAGTCCGGCTACACGGTCATTGAAATTGACGTAACCAAAATGACCCGTGAGAGTTTGAAAGAATCCGGCCTGTCGACCAAAGATATTGACAGAAGCAAGAACATGTTTGTTCTGGGGGTGCTTTACTGGCTTTACAGCCGCCCAATGGATTCTACTATTACCTTCCTGAAGAAAAAATTCGCGAAAAAACCGAAAATCGCGGAAGCTAATATCAAGGCCCTCAATGATGGCTTCACGTATGCCATCGCTACCGAAATTTTCAGCGAACGATACAGTGTTGACGCGGCACCTATTGAACCCGGCACCTATCGTAACATCACCGGTAACGATGCCGTGGTACTGGGTCTCGCAGCAGCTGCAAAAAAATCGGATCTCCCCGTTTTTTTAGGGTCCTACCCTATCACACCGGCATCCGATATTCTACATGGGCTATCACGCCTCAAGCAGTACGGCGTGACCACGTTTCAGGCTGAGGATGAAATTGCGGCAATAACATCAGCCATAGGCGCCTCCTTTGGAGGAAGCCTGGGCGTAACCAGTAGTTCCGGACCGGGAATAGCCCTCAAATCCGAGGCTATTGCGTTGGCAACCATGTTAGAGCTCCCACTGGTCATGATAAATGTCCAGCGAGCCGGACTCTCTACCGGACTCCCCACAAAAACCGAACAATCGGATCTTATGCAAGCGTTTTATGGACGCGCCGGCGAATGCCCTGTTGCTATTCTTGCCGCCTCCTCACCGGCTAACTGCTTTGATATCACATACGAAGCATGTCGTATTGCAGTGGAGCACATGATTCCGGTGATGGTCCTCAGTGACGGGTTTATTGCAAATGGAGCAGAACCCTGGAAACTTCCAGCCGCTAAAGAACTGAAGCCTGTAAATGTAAAATATGAAAGCGCCCGGCAAAACGGCGGGCAGGACAAGCCGTTTCTTCCTTATAAACGGGACGATAATCTGGTTCGTCCCTGGGCTATTCCCGGCTCCAAAGGACTTGAACATCGCATAGGTGGTCTGGAAAAAGAGCACGAGACCGGAAACATTTCCTATGATCCCGATAACCATGAGTATATGACTCATATCCGTGAGGATAAGCGTAATGCGATTGCCCAATTCATACCCGGGCAACAGATAGAAGAGGGTTCGGATAGCGGCAAATTACTGGTTGTTGGATGGGGTTCCACCTATGGTTCCATAAAATCAGCCGTGACAGAAGCGATTGAAGAGGGACATGATGTGTCTTACACTCATCTTCGGTACCTGAGTCCCTTCCCGAATAATTTCGGCGATATGCTACAACGCTTCGAACAGGTATTGGTACCGGAAATAAACAACGGCCAATTGGTCAAGATCCTTCGCGATCATTTTCTAATACCTGCCAAAGGCTATAGCCGTATCAAAGGAACCCCGCTATCGGTATCCGAACTAAAGGAAGTGATCATTAAACACTCCTCCGAATCCTGACTTTTGAAATCACACCTGAAAAAATTTACGTGCAAAAATCTATGAGTACCCCAAAAACTGCTAATGGCTCAACTCAAAATGGTAATCTCAAAGCCAAAGACTTCGCCTCTGACCAGGACGTTCGCTGGTGCCCCGGTTGTGGTGATTATACCATTCTCAAACAGGTCCAGACGCTCATGCCCAAGCTGGATGTACCCGCTGAAAACATCGTATTTATTGCCGGTATCGGGTGTTCCTCCCGGTTTCCTTACTACATGAACACCTATGGCATCCACGGCATCCATGGACGCGCACCAGCTATCGCAACCGGTCTTAAGGCCACCAGACCAGAACTGAGTGTCTGGGTTGTAACCGGTGACGGCGACGGCCTGTCGATCGGTGGAAACCATCTTATCCATATGTTGCGACGCAACATGGACTTGAATGTACTGCTGTTTAATAATGAAATCTATGGCCTTACCAAAGGCCAGTACTCGCCTACTTCTCATCCCGGTCACATTACCAGTTCATCCCCCATGGGTTCAGTAGATAACCCGTTTAATCCGTTGTCCCTTGCACTTGGCGCCAGGGGGACGTTCGTTGCCCGCACCGTGGATCGTGATCCCAAACACCTGCAGGCTATGCTGGAACGTACTCATAATCATAAGGGTACCGCGTTCCTTGAGATCTATCAAAATTGTATCGTATTCAATGACGGCGCTTTCAGTCCATATACCGATAAGAGCATACGCGATAATACCAGCCTGTACCTTGAAAACGGTAAGCCCATGCAGTTCGGGAAAAATGATCGTTTTGGAATCCGGCTGGATGGCTGCCAGCCTCAGGTAGTTGATCTCGAAGACGGTAGCTGGTCTGTTGATGATCTATGGGTACATGATGAGTCAGATCGGAACAAAGCCTGGCTCTTGTCGTCTATGTTTGATGACAACAAAAGGGAAAACAGCATTCCAAGACCATTTGGAGTATTACTGGCAGCGGAAGAGCCTACCTACGAAAGCTTACTGCACGAACAGATCGAAACCGCCAAAGAACATCACGGTGATACCGATCTTGATGAGCTTTTGAAAGGGGAAGAAACCTGGGAAGTAAAATAGTCCGAAGTCTGCAGATCAGAGAGGATAAATCGTTTACTCCTTCCTATATTGGAACTGAGAAGGAGATTACGGCGTAACGCCTACTTTTTCAAATCATGGATCAGCGATATTTCATATCGCTTCCTTTTTTTTGAAAGACAAACCCAAACCGATGAAACACTTTGTCTGCTGCTGCCTTGTTCTCATAGCAATACAACTATCTGTCAGGAGCGCATACTCCCTTGATCCACGCACAACTACACCATCAGAGCAAGATGTAATCGCAGATAGCATACTTGCACCCAACAGTGATAATTTTAATGTCGGATTGGCACTGAGCGGAGGTGGGGCTGCAGGACTGGCGCACATCGGAGTACTTAAAGTATTTGAAGAAGCCGGTATTCCGGTCGATGTGGTAAGCGGAACGAGCATGGGAGCTGTCATCGGAGCGCTTTATGCCATCGGCTATACGCCTGAGTTGATGGAAAGTGAAGTTCGAAAAATCGATTGGCGTGAGTTGTTTGAGGAACCCACAAGTCGAGCTTACCTCCCATTGGAGGACAAACAATATGACAGCCGGTTTCTTGTATCTTTCCCTGTAGAAAACCGTCAAGTAGAATTGCCATCGGGACTGGTGTCAGGTAATTTCATTTTTAACAAATTAGCCGAGCTCACCTGGCTCTACCATGATGTATCCGATTTTCAGAAACTGCAGCGACCCTTTATTTGTGTTGCAACCGACCTGGAGACGGGAGAACAGGTAGTTCTGGATCGTGGTTTTTTACCTGCTGCCATTCGTGCGAGCATTTCGATCCCAGCATATTTTGAGCCTGTCTGGTACGACGGAAATTATCTGGTAGATGGAGGCGTGTTAAACAACTTGCCGGTCAGAGAAGCTTTTGATCTTGGTGCCGACTATGTTATCGCGGTCAATTCGAGCTCCGATCTCAAGCCTGCAGACGAACTACTGACGTTGCCTGATATCCTCAACCAAACCATATCAATTGGTATGAGAAGCTCCATGCTTCAACAGCAGGAGTTGGCGCAATTTCACATCCAGCCTGATCTCAACCGCTTTTCCACACTGGGTTTCGGGGAAATAGATGAGATTATAGCAGCAGGAGAAGCAGCTGCCAGAGCCCGAATTGATGAAATCCGGCAACTTGCCGATAGCTTACAGGAGCTGCGTCAACCCGGTAACAAAACCGTTCAAAAATACCCGGCCATTAACAAGGTGGCGGTCCGGTCTATCTCCCTGGAAGGACTGGAGACCGTCCCTGCCGACCATATATACAGTAAACTGCAGATTATCCCTAACTCGGTAATCACCAGTGAACAGCTTAACGAAGGACTGCTACGGCTATATGGAATGAATCGCTTTAACCAAATCACCTACGAACTCTCATGGGATGATGGAGTAGCTGATCTAAAAATATTCTTTGAAGAGCAGACAGCAAACCTTGTGCAAACCGGGTTTCATCACAACAGTGAAACCGGACCCTCTCTGCTATTTAATGCAACATTCCGCAACTTGCTGTTTCCTGCCAGCAACGCGCGTCTGAACATGCGACTGGGTCACGAAACACTGTTTGAGATGAAGTATTTCAACTATATCGGCCTGGAACCAAGACTCACCTTTTATGCCAGAACCGGTTATCAAGAGCGGGAAATTGACATTTATCAGGATAATCTCCGGCAAGCCAGCCTTAGAACCGATCTGATCCACGCGGAGGCGATGATTGGGCCACATTATGCTTCTGTCGTCAGAACCGGAATCGGATACCGCATTGAGCGTTTCAATCTTACAGAAAGTTACGGGGAGATCGAGGCACCCGTGGACTGGAACACCCTTCAATTATTAACTGGAGAATTCGAATTTGATAATTTGAATCGGACTCATTTCCCCACCCGGGGGCAAAGTATTTTTCTGCGAGCTGATTTATCACCTGAATTTCTGCACAATGATGTGACTTTTGGTCGGCTGGAAGGCAAATGGCAAACCCACTACAGCATTAATCCGGTGCTCTCCATGATGCACGCGCTGCAGGGTGGTCATCTCTATGGTGACATACCGCCTCTGCATTATCGATTTTACACCGGAGGCCAGGATAGTTTTTGGGGTTACCCCAAGGATGCTTTGCATGGAACTAATTTTGTGGTGTTTCGCACGGCCATTCAATACCAGTTTTACAGAAATTTTTATGCATCATCCGGCTTCAACTTCGGGGAAACCTATGAGCAACTTGATCTGGAACTCTTTGACCAAACACCACGAATCGGATGGGCTGCCGGACTGGGATGGGACACCCTCATCGGTCCGCTGAAAATGACACTTTCCGGTAGCAGGGAGCACCGATTTATCTATGAGTTTCAAATTGGTTTAAATTTCTGATCGAAACCGTTTTACTTGTCAGATTTCACCAGATTGACTACATTTTTAGTACACCCTCATTTTAACGGAACGTCTTATGAAATTTGACCGAATACTGGTTCCTACCGATTTCTCAGAGCTTAGTTTACTTGCATTTCCAGCCGCCGTTGCAATCGCGAAATTATTCAACGGTAAAGTGATTCCATTTCACGCTTACATGCAAGTAAATGAATTGGACGGTTTCTACTATATGGGAGAAACCAGTCCGGAAACGGATTTGCGAACCCTTGAACGTTCCCTGTACCATCGACTCGAAAATTTGTCAGAAAAGCATATCGATGAAGCATATCGAGGAGAGCCCATTATAAAAATTGGCAATGCTGCCCGCGCTATTTCAGAGACTGGGAGGGATTTTGACCTGGTTGTCATGAGTAGTCACGGCCGTACCGGTTTCTCACGATTGATACTGGGTTCTATTTGTGAAAAAATTCTGCGAACCTGTCATGTTCCGGTATTGGTTGTCGAAGAAAAAAGTAATCTGGTTCCCGTTGAGAAAATTTTATTAACCACCGATTTTTCGGAAAACTCAATGTATGCTTTTGAACCGGCAGCAACCATTGCTGAAGTTACCGGTGCCCAGATCGATCTTGTTCATATCGTGAGTTATGAGCAATTTGATTCATTAGGCCAGGCTCATCATAATACGGAAGAGCGAAAAACCAAACTCAAAGATCTTGAGGCAACATATTTTTCCGACATGAAAAACCAGGTCAATACGGAAGTTATCTTTTCCGACAAAGCAGTCCACGAGGAGATTGCCCATCTAACCAAATCCCGCTCCTACAATCTGGTGGTCATGGCGACCATAGGTCGAACCGGTCTGGATTATATGATGTTGGGCAGCACCGCTTCCAGTGTCGCACGGCATGTCAAAACCGCAGTCCTTAGTATTAACCCGGACAACAAAACAGAATAATCGGTACTCCCGGTGATTTTTTGAACCATAGACCATATAACCCCACTGATATGATGAAATCCGCCAATATCCTCGTCCCTATTGACTTTTCAGAGCTAAGCTTGAAAGCGCTCGAGGCAGCCTCTGTTTTTGCTGAGGCTTTTGATGGTGCGATCACACCGTTTCACTCCTATATCTCTATGAGCGATATGGGAGAACTCGACACCACATCCACACAGAAATTCGCTGAAACTCACGAAGAGCTGGAAAAAAAACTTAAAGTAAAACTTGATAATGCCGCTGCCGGTAAAGTTGACGCAGAGTATCTCAATTCCGGAATGGTACATGCCGGCAATCCGGCTGACGCTATTGTAGAAACCGCCAAAGATTTTGACCTGATTGTAATGACCACTCATGGCCGGACCGGATTTTCACGTCTGATTATGGGGTCGGTAGCCGAAAAAGTTATTCGCTTTTCACCAGTACCTGTTTTAGTGGTGGAGGAGGCTTCTGCAGTGAAACCAATGAACAAAATTTTGCTGACAACCGACTTCTCTGAATACTCGAACAAAGCCATACCTTTTGCAAGAAGCATTGCCACGGCAACCGGCGCTCAGTTGGATATCATTCACGTCGTCAGTTTTGAACAGTTCGGAAGTATACCTCAGATTCAGTCGGCAACCGATACCAAAAAGAAACAGATGCAAGAACTGGTCAGTGAGCGTTTTGATGACATGCGTGAGCAGGTCAAAACAGAAGTTCTGTCCACTCAACGATCCATTCATGAAAAAATCACCAAATATGCCCACAAAGGTGATTATAATTTGGTGATCATGGCAACCATTGGCCGAACCGGCCTGGAGTATCTGCGCTTGGGAAGTACCGCTTCAAACGTCGTACGTCACGTAGAAAACGCAGTTTTAACGGTCAACCCGAGGCGTCTAAAAGGTTCAGGCAACTCATGATTTTAAAATTCCGGCTTTATGGATTGAGCGGTATGCCTACTAAGCGTACCGCTTAATCCTGTAGTAAATTCAAGAAGCAGGCTGATAAATAAAATGCGATACCATTTACTCCTCCAACGTAGATGTATCCCCTTCATCAAGGCCCTGAGCACGTGCTTTCAGAACACGCCTCATAATTTTCCCGCTTCTTGTTTTAGGCAATGAATCCAAAAACTGTACATCCTCGGGTTTCGCAATAGGCCCTATTTCATCACTTACATGCTGACGCAACTCCTCTGATAAGGCTTTGCCACCTTCGACCCCCTGTCTTAAAATTACATAAGTGTAGATAGCGCTTCCTTTGATCTCGTGTGGGAGTGCAATAGCTGCAGCCTCAGAAACCGCAGGATGACTCACAAGAGCACTCTCCACCTCTGCCGTTCCAAGACGGTAGCCGCTGACCTTGATCACATCATCTATCCGTCCGATAATCCATATATACCCATCTTCATCGATCCTTGCAGAGTCACCGGCTTTATACCAACCCTGCTTCTCATACTCTTTCCAATAAGTTTCGACAAAACGTTCCGGATCTCCATAAATCGTGCGTGCCATACCGGGCCAGGGTTTTTTAATAACCAGATTGCCCTCTTCGCCTGGCTTGACTTCCTCCGCTTTTTCATTAACAATTGCTGTTTCAATACCAAAAAACGGTTTTGTTGCCGAACCCGGTTTTAGTGGCGTCACAGGCATAGGGGTAATCATAAACCCTCCGGTCTCTGTCTGCCACCAGGTGTCCATAATCGGACAACGTTCATTTCCTATCACACGATGATACCACTTCCATGCTTCGGGATTAATGGGTTCGCCAACAGATCCCAAAAGACGCAGCGAACTGAGATCATGGCGCTGAGGCCACTGCTCACCAAACCGCATCAAACCCCGGATAGCCGTAGGCGAAGTGTACAAGATGTTGATACCATATTTTTCTACCATGCTCCACCAACGGTTGGGATAGGGATGATTCGGCGCACCTTCATACATCATCACGGTGGTACCGTTTATTAGTGGCGCATAAATCATATAACTATGTCCGGTAATCCATCCGGGATCAGCGGCACACCACCAGCGATCTTCATCCTTGATATCAAAAACATAGCGATGAGTGGTAGACGTGTAAACGGAATAGCCCCCATGGGTATGAAGTAATCCTTTAGGTTTTCCGGTCGTCCCTGATGTATAGAGAATGAATAACATATCTTCGGCATCCATCTCCTCCGTTTTACATTTTGCATTGGCAATAGGAAGAGACAGAAGGTCATGAAGCCAAAAATCACGATCATTTTCCATGTATACCTCGTGGCCTGTTCGTTTTACGGTGATACAGACTTCCACGGTCGGTGAGCGTTTCATTGCATCATTGGCTATTCCTTTCAGGTCGGTTACTTTACCGCGCCTCCATCCTCCATCGGCAGTCACCAGCACCCTGCTTCGCGAGTCGTCTATCCGTGAAGCCAATGCTTCAACACTAAATCCACCGTAAACGACACTGTGCGCAGCACCAATCTTGGCACAAGCCAACATAGCTATAGCCAACTCTGGAATCTGTGGCAAGTAAATAGTGACGATATCTCCCCGATTAACCCCCATGCTTTTGAGGATGTTGGCAAATTTGGAAACTTCCCGACTAAGTGCATGATAGGACATGGTGCGAAGATCACCGGGTTCCCCTTCCCAAATCAACGCCAGCTTGTTTCTTCGCCAGTTTTTGAGATGACGATCAATCGCATTGCTCACCACATTAATTTTTCCTCCCGTAAACCATTTGTAAAACGGTTTATTGGAATCATCCAGAACAGAGTCCCATTTTTTGAACCAATGCAATTTTTTGGCCTCATCAGCCCAAAACTTCTCCGGATCTGTCACGGACTGCTGATAAAGCGACTCATAGTCCTTGAAATTGGCCTGTTTCACGATTTCACGGCCGGGATATATAAATTCCGAGGGCGTTTTCGAAGTGACACCATGACCTTTGGTTTCCTTTTTTGCCATTTTACCCACCTAAAGTAGTTTTATTTAATTTACTCTAATCTTATTGATTTGATTGCATATATACCTATTCTATTTTAATCCATAATTTTCAGTATTTCAACTTTGAATTCCAGGGGTACGACTTAAATGCATTGCAACCTTTCAGTTTTTGTTGTATTATGCACATATTTCTTACACATACCAATAGCAACTACCCATGGACAACAGCCAACTTACCCGAAAGCAAAAACAGTTCTTCGACTATATTGTTGCCTATAAGAAAGAGCACAACATCTGGCCTACATACCGTGAAATAGCGGATGAATTTGGTTACAGATCCCCCAATAGCGTCACTCAAAATTTGCAGGCTCTTGTAAGGAAGGGTGTACTTATTAAAACAGATGAAGAAGAATATGACCTGGCACCGGAATATAATGATTCACCTCGTGAAGAGGCCGGCGGGATACCGGTAAAAGGTATGATCGCCGCAGGGTATCTTCAGGAGGCTGTGGAAGCAAATCTTGGTGCTATCACTCTTGATTTTTTATTTCCAAACCTGGATCGCATGTTTGCACTTAGGGTATCGGGCTCCAGTATGAAAGATGCCGAAATTAATGACGGGGACTTTGTTCTGCTGATGGATGATGATATCAAAGATGGTGATATCGGGGCTGTTCTTTACAACGGCGAAACCTCCCTGAAGCAGATTTATTATGGTAAAAACGGGCTACAGCTTAAGCCGGCGAACAAGGAGTATGAAGAGATTATCGTAGAACCGGATGTATTCGAGGAGGTCCGGGTATTGGGTAAATATGTCGGTCATGTTAACCGCAGCGGCATTTTCAAACATGGCCACAGCTAAAGATGAAGCTTCACCTGCTGTAGGCCCTAAAGCTTTCGAAAAGAGTTGGCCTTATTGATCAGTTCGCCGGTTCTTTGTTCCAAAACCTCACGCCCTGTACCCCTGAGACGCTCCGATACTGGTTTGCCATGCATGATACGGTTTTCAAGCCCCCTGACCGCTTCATGCAATTGACCATCTTTGATCCAGGCCCGGCCGCCGTCGTGCTGTAGACGTTTACGGTTCTTCACCAACAACGCCTGTTTGTGCAGATCCGGCAAATCCACCGTTGTCCAATTAGTATCACTTTTTTTCATATCTATCTGATTTTTACTAAACCTTATTGGTTTTTAGAAAATTACACCACTTTTCGACGTATATCAATCGAAACAACCACCCGGACACAAAAGAAATCGCGAAACTCCTCATTTCGGTTTTTATTTTTGCTTTTATCATTCTCTGAAAAGCATTATATTTAGATCTTGTACAGTAACAGATTTGATCACTTTCTTAACTTGAATATCATGTACGCGATTGTTGAAATTAGCGGGCATCAGTACAAAGTTGCCAAAAACGATGTCATTTACGTTGACAAACAAAAAGCTGAGACAGATAAAAAAATTACCCTTGATAAAGTTCTGCTGACATCAGACGGGAATGGGAAAGTCAACATCGGAACCCCTACCCTCGAAAAGGCAAAGGTCAATGCAAAGGTCATCGATCATGTCAAAGGCGACAAAATAGTCGTTTTTAAGAAAAAGCGTCGCAAAGGATATCAGGTAACAAATGGCCACAGGCGACATCTGACCAGAATTTTAATTGAAAAAATAACCGCTTAACCCCATAGGACCATGGCACATAAAAAAGGTGGCGGCTCTACAAAAAACGGTCGCGACTCCGAATCAAGCAGATTAGGTGTAAAACGCTTCGGCGGGGAAACCGTGCGTGCCGGTAATATCATTATCCGCCAGCGCGGTACCAAATTCCACCCGGGAAATAATGTCGGTATGGGTAAGGATGATACCATCTTCGCTACAACCGACGGTATCGTTACGTTCCGTAAAGGGCGCAAAGACCGCAAAACAGTTTCTGTAGAAGCAAACTAAGTTACCCGCCTTATTTACCTCCAAAGCTCCGTATGCAGTCATGCAATGGAGCTTTTTTTTTGTCCCGTTATTATGCATCATCCCATTTTAACCGGTTTATCGGAACTCCAGGCAAATAATATTTATGCCATAGGACGAAATTATGCCGCTCACGCCAGGGAGCTGAACAATCCTGTTCCCGACAGACCCGTCCTTTTCAACAAGCCAAGCGTCAGTCTCACCATGGAGGGGATCATTCTGATACCCCCTTTCGTAAAAAAGGCTCATTATGAAGCAGAGCTTGTTGTAGCAATCGGTAAAGAGGGAAAAAATATTCCAACGAAAGAGGCCTTGTCATATGCAGCCGGTTACGGATTAGGCATTGATGTTACCGCTCGTGACATCCAGGATGAGCTTAAGGAAAAGTCCCACCCATGGCTGCTGGCCAAAGGCCTGGATACCTTTGCTCCTGTAAGTTCCTTTATCCGAGCCGAGCGCATTACCGACCCCCAGGACCTTTCTTTTACCCTTGAAGTCAACGGCGAGCAACGGCAAAAAGGCGATACCTCCCTGATGTTGTTTCCTGTTGACAAATTGATCGCTTTTTTATCACAGTTTGTAACATTACTGCCGGGTGACCTTATATTCACCGGAACTCCAGAAGGAGTGGGTCCGTTGCATGATGGTGACCTGCTGCATGCAAATTTGTGCTCCGGCTTGGTTACCATGGATATCGCGGTTAAAAAAACCTCTTAACCTCACTCCCTCCGCATTCATTTCAATAATGGACTCCCAACGATCTTCTCATTTTCAGACCGTCTACCGCGGGTCACATGCGTGCACTCCCAAACTGGTAATGGTATCTATTGTTCTGATCCTGACATCTCTCGTCTCACTGGCAGCTATATCGGCCGGAGCTCAAACCCGGCCGGCTTTTCTGGGTCATCAGGTTTCCTACCTCTGGCCCACCAACGCGAGTTATTACATGTCATCCTCCTTCGGAGAGACCCGATCGGCTCATTTTCATGCTGCCATGGATATTGGAACCTGGGGACACGAGGGGTACCCGGTTTTTGCCACACGGGATGGCAGAGTTCAGCGCATTGGCATCGGTCCCGTTGGTTATGGTAATGTCATCTACCTGCAACATGATGACGAATCCATCTCCCTCTATGCACATTTAAAAGACTTCCACCCCCTAATCCGCTCCAAGGTGGATTCATTGAGGATGCAGGATTACAGCTTTACATTTGACCGGAACATGGAAGATTTTCAAATGGATTTTCAAAAGGGTGATCTTATAGGTTGGAGTGGCTCTACCGGAGTGGGACCACCTCATCTTCATTTCGAACTTAGAACTCCCGATGGCACTCCCTTTAATCCGCTATTGGCCGGTATACGTATAGAAGACTCCATCCCTCCCCAATTTTCAGAAATAGCCATAGAACCATTATCAGCCCTCACCAGAATAGATGACAAAATCGGTACTCAGCGCTTCCGGCCGGTCCGCCGGGATGGTGAATATGATTTCGGCACAATTACAGCATCAGGAGAAATCGGACTTGCCGTGCATGTTTTTGACAGGGCCGACGGATCCAACAACGTGCATGCCGTCTATGAACTCGAGATGCAGGTCAACGGGGACGTTTTTTTCCATTCACGAATTGACAGCTTCTCCTATGGACAAACCCGTCAAATGTTTATTGACCGGATTTATTCGATCCTGAACCAGGAACGAAAAGGCTTTCAGCGTCTGTACGTGAGAAATGGGAATACCCTCCCCTTTTATTTGGATACAGGTCACTCCGGACGCTTGTCCCTTCCGCCTGGAAATCATCAAATCCGCATTTTAGCATCGGATTACTTCGGAAACCAATCCGCAGCCAACCTGAACCTTCAGGTAATTGAACCGGACTCCAATACCGGACTCCAAAAACTATCCATGCCACTCCCGGAACGGTCATTGATCACAACACCAGATGCCATAAACCGAAATCGTCCGGCTTACGCCTCAAAGCAATCCAAACGAACCACCTCTACAGAAGAATTAAGTGACAAAAACTACATAATTCCGAAAAATCTTTATTGGCACAAAAACTGGGTTAATTCCACGGATGACCAAAATCAAATTGACCCCATTACAGATAACAAGGCGTCATTCAGACCGTATCCCGAAGAACTTTTCCTGATACGTCTGCTTGGTTCCTTCAAAAAGGAACGCTTAGGATATGCTTCCGTAAATCGTGGCCTTCCGTTGGATAAATCAGATCGAAAAGAGCTGGTCGCGGAGGGCGGCTCCTGGATATTGCATCGAATCGAACCAGGACACCCGGTCTCTGTTTATCATGATAACATGCGAGTCGGGATCCATTTTCCCGCAGAAGCGGTGTATTCGGCCACTTCCATAGGAATCGCCGGTGACCACTCGGCTTTCACCCTTTTTCCCGACTCCGAACCCTTCAATCAACCGGCTGCCGTACGGATTCTTCTGGATGAAAAAACAGCTGACACCAACGGAATTGGATTATACCAAATACATCACCGAACCGGAAAACCCCAATATGTTTCATCCCATATTGACACACAAAGCAATACGCTCATTGCCGAACTGGATCGCGGCGGTGACTACATTCTTATGACAGATTCTTTGGGCCCGGAAATATCCAAACCGGAATTCGGACAATGGCAGCACAATAAGCAACATTATGTCACAGTTGCCGTGGTAGACGACCTGTCCGGCATAGATCATCAATCAGCCATCTTCATTGTAAATGGTGAGCGTGGAATCGCGGAATACGATCCTGAAAAGAATCTGTTCCGATATCATCATCCGCAATGGGAACCAAAAACACGCAACGATATCCGTGTTGAGATTCATGACAAAGCAGGAAATGCCACACAAAAACATTTTGAAAATGTGCCGGCTTACTGATAATGCATTCTTTCTTTTCCCGGACAAGGCCAAAAATCCGGACAAGAACAGTAATGAAATGTCAGCAAATCCTATTGATGTGCAATACAGCTGAGTTTCACCATTGCCCCCTTTGGCAAAGCCTTAACCTCAACGACTTCCCGGGCCGGAGCCGCTGAAGGAAAATATCGCCCATATACTTCATTGACCAGAGAAAAATCTCCCATATCCGTGATGTATAAGGTGCACTTTAAAACGTTATCCCATTCCGATCCCGAGGCTTCCAATATTTTCCCTACATTTTCCATTACTCTTTCTATCTGCTCACCTGCATCATCACCAACAAGATCACCACTAACAGGATCCAGTGCTATTTGCCCCGAACAATATACCGTTTGCTCATATATTACGGCCTGGCTGTAGGGACCAATAGCCGCAGGCGCATCACTGGTTGAAATAACCCTTTTTTTATTCATAATTGCAGAAACACTTCATTCGTTTATCTTGCGGATACAATATCCTATTGTTAATTTAACAAAAATGAAACACGCATACACCTTCTCAACAAATATACTTTTTTTGATCTTTTAAAGTTTATATCCATGCGTAAGGATCAGGTTATTCCTGAACGTAGTAAATAACATCCAACAGACAATAAATTATTTGTGGACCCAGTGCGCTAAAATTGTTTCTCATGCCCAACATGCCACGTTTGTTGTCAACAGTAATCCCAAAAAATAAACAGACAAATGAAAACCAACTTTTTCCCACAGGCACTGAGCGCTCTTGTCTTGATGTTCCTGGTTTGGTCCTGTGCCACACCTGACCCCAACATTGAATCTGCGCGTCTTGCTCTTCAGCTTGGTGACTATGATGAGGTCATAACCCATGCCGAGGAAGCCATTGAATCCAACCCGGAAAACCCACATGGATATTATTATCTCGGTGTTGCCTATGCCGGACGTGCCGTTGATAAAGAACCGGAGGAGCGTCTCGAAGACTATGAAATAGCACGTGAAAACCTGATGGAAGCCAGACGCATGTATGATGAGCAGGATATTAGCGGCGACGAAGCCGATAACCTCTCCGATATTATCGTGGATCTCTGGGGACAGGAACATAATGAGGGTATTCAACCACTGACTGACGACATCATCAGCTCCCCTCAGGATTCCCTCACACTGGCACGTACTCATTTTCAAAACGCCATAACCATCAACCCGGACAGCTCACAGACCTATAACCTGTTGGCCGAAGTCCACTTTGCCCTCGATGATCTTGATAAAGCCGAAGAGGTGACGCGTCACCTGATCTACGATCTTGGGGATGATGACCTCTTCAACTATTACCGTCTGGCCTTGTATATGATGGAGGATGACCGGGATGCAGACGCCGTAGAAATACTGAAGGAAGCCCGGGAAATCTACCCTGATGAACTCGAAATCACCCAGGAGATCGCCAACGCCTATCTACGTATGGGGGCAACGGACGAAGCTATTGAGGTTGTTCAGGAACTCATGGAGGAAGACCCGGAAAATCCTCAGTACCGACTGGTATATGCCACCCAGATCTACCAGATCGTACAAGAAATGGATGATCAGATTCGCGATATCTACGATGATGTTTACGATATTAGCTCCGAAATCAGGGAATTGGCAAGACAGCCAGATGCCCAAGAGGAAGATCTCGAGGCGATGTCACAAAGAATAGAGGATAAGCTTGCGGAAGCCGACGAACTCATTGAAAACTCTTTCCGCTTCTCCGAAGAAGCCGAGGAAGAGCTGTTGTTGGCCCTGGAAAGCGACCCGGAAAATCCGGAGATCCATTCCACATTGGGGATTGTCTATCAAAATCGTGCAGCTGTCTACCAGGATATGCGAAATGTTTCCGAGGATATAGAACAAGCCGATGAATACGATGCCATGGCACGGGAGTACCTGGAAAAATCTCTGCCTCATTATGAAAAAGCTGCAGAACTGGATGAGGATAACCAGCAACACTGGATGGCTCTATTCCGTGTCTACACCAATCTTGGAATGGATGAAAAAGCCGATGAAGCCCGTGAAAAAGCTGGTATCTAAAAACCGGATCTGATTTCTGAAATTACATAAGGTTTGTTTTCAAAGTATATATGTTCCCAAGCTCCGCAGTTATAGCTGCGGAGCTTTTTTTTAGGTTCCCGTTCTTCTAGTCGCTCATCTCCGGGAAAAAAACTATCTTTCTACCATAATCGCCATGGACATTTCCCTTACGCGGTTCATTGAGCATGTGACCGCTTGAAAAAAACATTTAAGCAGATGAAATTCAACACCAAAACCATACATTCCGGCCAACAACCCGAGGAAACATCCGGAGCCGTTATGCCACCGGTTTTTTTTACCTCCACCTATGCCCAGCAAGGACCCGGTAAAAACAAAGGGCATGAATATGCACGTGTTACCAACCCAACACGATCGGCTCTTGAAAAGCTACTGGCCGGATTGGAAGAAGCAGAACACGCCTGCACTTTTGCATCCGGCTGTGCTGCCATGGATGCCCTGTTGAAGATGTTGCGCCCCGGAGATCATGTCATTGCCACAAATGACCTTTATGGAGGTTCCTATCGCTTGTTCACCCAGGTATTCGAACCAATGGGCATACATTTCAGCTTCATTGATATGCGCTCTCTCTCAACAGTGCAAGACGCAATCACTCCCGAAACACGAATGCTGTGGATAGAAACCCCCACCAATCCCTTGCTGAATATCCTTGATATCCAAGAACTTTCCGAAATAGCTCGAAAAAAGGATATTCTTACCATCGTTGACAACACTTTTGCCTCGCCCGCATTACAAAAGCCTCTGCTCTTAGGAGCTGATGCCGTTGTTCACTCTACTACGAAATACCTGGGCGGCCACTCGGATCTGATTGGCGGGGCTGTATGCACCAGTCATGACGATATCCTCGAAAACCTTCTGTTCCAGACCAAAACTACCGGCGCCATTCCTGGCCCGATGGATTGTTACCTTGCCTTGAGGGGCATAAAAACACTCGCTCTGCGGGTAGAGCGCACGTGTGAAAATGCCCGGAAACTGGCAGCATTTCTAAAAGAACACCCGGATACTGAAGAAATACGTTACCCCGGACACCCCGACCACCCGGGTCATGATATTGCCCGGTCGCAGATGAGCGATTTCGGTGGAATGGTTTCCTTTAGCCTGAAAAATGACGCCATCGAAACAGCTCATACCTTTATGAGCTCCACCCGTATTTTTACACTTGCAGAAAGCCTTGGTGGAGTGGAATCTCTTATTAGCCACCCCGCAAGTATGACCCATGCCTCCATACCTGAAAATGTTCGCAAAGCCGCCGGCCTTAATGATTCCCTGATCAGGCTTTCTGTGGGTATTGAAGATGTAGATGACTTGATAGATGACCTTCAAACTGCGTTTCACAATACCTCCGGATAATGCTAAGGCGTCGATCCTGCACATGGCTTTTTTTTATCATCTTTCCCGCTTTGACGGGATGCATCAATCCATTTGCACCCGATGAGATGGAAGGTGATCCGGTAGCGGACCTGCTCGGTGACCCTTCTACCATTGAGGGTTTTTACACCCGCTTCCAAAAAGCCTATGAACTGCGGGATACTACGTTATACGGACCCCTCATCCACCCGGATTTTTCTTTTACCTTCAGGGATGATGAACGAAATGTAGACCGAACCTGGCATCGGTCAGAGGAGATGGATCGAACATATAGCATGTTCATTAACAGCCAGGACATCCAGTTGCAATGGAACAATATCACCAGTGAAATCCTCGAAGACGATAAGACCCAGGCATTAATCGTCCGTCGATTTAATTTGATGCTGATGGACTCGCAATCCCAACGATTTCGCGCTCTCGGCTCTGCGAGCTTCCGGTTAACACGTCGCGATAGTACCGAAAACTGGCGGCTTATCTACTGGCGTGATGAATCCGACATATGATATATAAGGCAAGTAATGAAAAACGTTGTGGTTATTGACGCGCTCAGAACACCGATTGGCTCTTTTGGCGGTCGACTGAGCTCCATGAATGCGCCGGAGCTGGCCTCTGTGGCAATCGGTGCTTTGTACAAAAACAACAGCCTGAATCCGGATCTGATTGATGAAGTGATCATGGGTAATGCGCTTCCCGCAGGATTGGGCCAGGGTCCGGCGCGACAAGCTGCACTGAAGGCCGGACTCAAAAATACCACTCCCTGCACTACCATTAACAAGGTCTGCAGCTCCGGTATGAAAGCCGTAATGATTGGCATGCATCAGATTGCCTGTGGTGATGGCGATGTCATCGTTGCCGGTGGAATGGAAAGTATGAGTAATGTGCCCTACTATCTGCCAAAACATCGATTCGGCAGCAAACCGGGACACCATGTATTACAGGACGGTATCATTCAGGATGGCTTACAGGACGCGTTCAAGGATTGGCAAATGGGTAATGCCGCAGAGCTTTGTGCCCAAAAATTTGATATCTCACGAAACGAACAGGATGAGTACGCGTTGACCTCGTATGAACGAGCGCAATCGGCACGGGACAAAGGTGTTTTTAGCATGGAAATCACTGCTGTAAAAGTGCGCAACAATAAAGGAGAAGCCGAAGTAATTGTTGAAGATGAGGAAGCCGGCAGAGTTAACCTTGTAAACATTCCAAAATATGGACCGGCATTTCAGAAAAACGGAACCATTACTATTGCAAATGCCGCATCCATCAGTGATGGCGCCGCCGCACTGCTTCTGATGAGCGAAGAAAAAGCCAATGAACTGGGACTAACACCGATGGCTCGCCTGATAAGCCAGGCAAGCAGCGCCGGACCACCAGCAGACTATATCACCGCTCCCGCTGATGCCATATCACAGGCCCTCAATCGGGCCGGTAAATCGATCAACGATATCGACCTTTTTGAAATCAATGAGCCCTTTGCCGTTTCAGCACTCGCCCATACGAAGCTGTTGGAGATTCCCACAGATACCCTTAATATTCATGGCGGAGCCGTAAGCCTGGGCCACCCTATCGGTTGCTCCGGAGCCCGAATTCTGGTGACACTGCTTCAGGCAATGAAACACCATGACAAACAATGGGGTTGTGCATCTGTCGCCAATGGCGGCGGCGAAGCGTCAGCTGTCACCATCTGCTCGTAAGTTTTTTTTCATGGAAAAGCCGCTCTTGATGATTGACATTAAGAGATACCAAATGTAACTTGTTTGATAACCCATCAACAAATCGATACTGCCTATTGCCAAAACGGTTACAGAAGCCACATCCCCATATTTGTGGCAAACAAGTGTTTCCCGCTTGTTGGTTTTCTATTCAAAATGATACCGCGGGATAAACCATTTTTTTTCGTAAGCATTTGTCTAAAGAAGTTCTGTAACCACATGAGTGATTCAGCCAATGGCATTTCGTAAAACCTCTTCTGTTTTTTTATCGGGATATCTGGGGTCCGTACTGCTCCTGTGCCTTTCCTGTGTTGCATTCGGACAGGATTTTCAAACGGTGAACAAAACCGAAGAGTTTACCGACTTCGAATACAGCAACAACCGGCTCCATCTTTCATCCCCGGAATACCTGATGGTTACATGGGAAAATGGGAATGCCCGCTACCGCGTAATGGAACAGGAGATCGTCCCTGTAACCGCTGACTCCTCGGAATTTCATTACGTGGAAAACCCCGACTTTTTCGGGATTGCCGACCGGCAAGCCCCGTTGATCGAAGTTGGCAGGCCTGGATACTCCCGCGGTCAGATGCTGGCTCCTCTAACGATCAACATTGCACGTCAACACGAAAACACTCCCACCTCATTTGAAGTAGTCCGGCACATGCGTATCCGGGTCTATCACGATCAGGACGGGACTCGTCTGCCGCGGAGCGGCCATGTATTTACTCAGGCCACCCGGAGTCCGCTTGCTTCCGGGAACTGGTACAAAATCCCAATTCCCGATGACCACATATACACCATTGATTCGGAATACCTGGATGAGCTTGGTATAGATGTCGCTTCTGTCGATCCCCGAAACATCCAGATATGGACGACCAATGGATACGAACTTCCCCGGCGCAACAGTGATCCACGTCCCGAACTTACTGAAGTCCCCCTGTTAATGGATGCGGAATCCGCAAACAGTTTCGATGATGAAGACCGGATTTTATTTTTTGCAAATGGCCCTGACCGCCACTTTTTTAATAATGAAACCAACCGTTTTGAACATCGTCTTCATCCATTTGCCAACGAAAATTATATTTTCCTGACCATTGGAGACGAACCCGGACTACGATTAACTGCCGCCCCTTCATCGGAAACACCAACCCGGGATGTTAACCGATTCAGAGATTTCCGATGGTTGGAAGAAGATCGGGAAAAGTCGGAATCACGGTTGAAATCCGGTATGTATTGGTTTGGCCAACCTTTCTCTCCTTCTACTTCTGCCTCTATTTTCACCGACACCCTTGCAGGATACATAAACGGATCTGACGTTGACATCCGCCTCTCCATGGCAGCCAGATCCGAAAGTAACTCCCAGTTTCAATTCAATGTGAATGGATACACCGGCTTGCCGGGATTGCAGATCAACCGAATCAGCAGTCTGACCGCATCTACTGGTCCCTCGGCAAGGGTTAGTGAATGGCAACAAACCTTAAGTGGCTTTTCACTTGATAATGGACGTATCGATATCAGCGCATCTTACAACAATCCCCGGAGCAGTGCCCGCGGCTGGGTCAATTGGGTGCAAGTCCGTGCCGACCGTAACTTGCAGGCAAGCAACAACCGTTTGCGATTCCACCCTCCGGAGGATGGCGACGGCTCCATGGTACGCTATCAATTAACCGGATTCGATCAGGAGCCTGTTGTCCTCGATATCACCGATCCCGTTGCTCCAATACTCCTGGAGACACGCAACGAGACCGGTGATGGTAATTTTTCGGTAATTCATTCCTCTGAACGAACCCGACAGTTTCTGGCAAGTAGTAATTATGCGGCACCGCCTCCTGGTGAAGCCATACCTAATCAGGATCTTAAAAATCCGGATATCTATCCGGATTACGTGATTATCACTGATGAATCACTGCTGGATCAGGCCCGGAGACTGGCCGATTACCGCCAGTCCCGTGATGGTTTAACGCCGGTGATCGCTACCCAGGAACAAATTTTTAATGAGTTCAATGGCGGGGTACCCGACTTTGTCGCCCTTCGTGACTATCTCAAATACTTGTATGACCGCGGAGATGCGGCCGCTGAAGCACAACCGGAATACCTCTTGTTCCTGGGAGATGCCACCTATGATTACAAGGGCGTAATACCCAACCCGGCTCTTCAAAACCTTGTTTTTACTTACCAGAGCGAGGAGTCTGTTAGTCGTGCAGGAAGCTATGGCAGCGATGACTTCTTTGGATTCATGGGTGACCATGAGGGCCTGTGGCCTCTTACCGGCACCCGTGATCTGCTTGACATCGGTATCGGCAGACTACCAGTGCAAACCCCGGAACATGCTGACTTGCTTATAGACAAGATTCAACGCTATGAAAACCCCCGGAACCGCGGCGACTGGAACAGTATATTTACCTTTATCGCCGATGATGACCTCGCCGGCAGAAATATTGACCGTGACCTCCATATCCTCAATGCCGATGGAACCGCAGAGGTCATCGACAGAGATGACAGTGGTGTTCGCCTTGATAAAATTTATCAGATCTCCTATCCGCTTGAAAGTACAAGTGCCGGACAACGCGTTCCTCAAGCTACCCAAGCCATGATCAATCGCATCAATGAGGGAACCGTGGTCTTCAATTTTTCAGGCCATGGCGCCGAACAGTTTCTGACCGATCAACGGCTTTTCACCTCTGATGATATTGATCGGCTCAACAATCGCGATCGCCTGAGTATCATGGTCACCGCTACATGCTCATTCGGACGCTATGATGACACCGACGATCATTCCGGCGCCGAAAAAATGCTTTTACACCGTGATGGTGGCCTTATCGCAACCATGACCACATCTCGTGTTGTCTACACCTCCCCCAATCCTAGCCGCCTGAATTTTGGACTGAACCGGGAACTGACAAAAGAAATGATGCGCCGGGAAGAGAACGGAAGACCACAAAGGCTGGGCGACATTTACCGGAAAACCAAAATGACTCCCGTTGGTTCCAGTGATAATTCGCGTAAATTTATTCTACTGGGTGACCCGGCACTTCGTATAGGATTACCGCACTATCAGGCTCAGATTACCCATATCAACGGCAATGAACTTTCAACCGACACGCTGGCTCAACTTCGCGCCCTTGACAAAGTCAGCGTAAGCGGTCACGTTTCCAGTCCCGACGGTTCTGTTAACACCTCTTTTGACGGAGAAGCCAACGTGCGGGTTTTCGACGCCAAAAGACTGGTAAGCTACCCTAATCGTGACTGGGTGGAAGCAGAAAACTGCTACCTGGACGACTGTGGTTATTATGTGCAAACCGACGCCTTGTTTAACGGACGGGTCTCGGTCTCGGGCGGCAGCTTCGACAGCCAGTTTATTATCCCGAAAGATGTTTCCTTCTCTGAAAACCCCGGACGCATTCAAGTGTACGCACGGGAACGTGATTTTGATGCGGTGGGAGCAACTTCCAGGTTTCGCATCAGTGACCGCAACCCCGACGCTGAAGACGAAATGGATCAGAGTGGACCCGATATTGACATTTACATGAATGATGAGATGTTTACCAACGGCGGCATTGTGAATGATTCCCCCACGCTGATCGTGCTGCTATCTGATGATTCCGGTATCAATACCACAGGTGCCGGTGTTGGTCATGAGATCGTAGCTATCGTTGAAGACCTGGACAATTCCGCAAACCGGCAAACAATCTCACTCAACGACTTTTATCAAAGCAACCTTGACGACTTTACTTCCGGCAGAATCGAATATCCCTTAAGTCAACTGGATGAGGGACATTACCGGCTTCGTATCCGGGCATGGGATGTATTCAACAATATGGGCGAATCCGAAATCACCTTCCAGGTCCTTGACAGCCAGGATTTGCAAATTCGCAATGTATACAATTATCCGAATCCCATGCACAACTTTACACATTTTGTCTTTGAACACAATCAGCCCGGCAATCCCATGGATATTACCATAAGAATTTACACATTAAGTGGACAGCCGGTTACAACAATCCGAAGAGAACATTATATTTCGGCCGGTAACATGGTTCAGCTTGACTGGCACGGCCGGGACGATGATCAGCACCGTTTGGCCACGGGAACGTACCTCTACCATGTTCAGGTTCGTACCGAAACCGATAATGGCCGCCAGACCGAAGACAAAATCGAAAGACTCGTCATATTACAGTGACTTTAACGTTAATCAAACATACCGCTAACCAAGAGCTCTATAACCATGCATAATTTCAAAAATTATCTGTTTCTATTTTTAATAACCGCCTTGACTCTTGTTGCCACAGGAGTCTCTCATGCACAGGTTGGAGTCACTGCCGTGCCTTTTCTTCAAATCGAGCCTGACTCCCGAACAGCCGGTATGGGTAATTCCGGTGTTGCCCTCGCCGACAACTCTACAGCTACTTTCTGGAACCCGGCGGGACTGGCTTTCCAGGAAGGTCATGAAGTGACACTGACTCACGCAGACTGGCTGCCGGATTTCAATGTGGACATGTTCTATGACTACCTTTCGGGACGCTATCATCTCGACGGTATCGGTACTATCGGCGGACATATCACTTATCTTAACCTTGGCGAACAACAACGAATGGGTGAAGATGGCCAGGAACTGGGAACCTTCTCGAGTTATGAATTTGCTGCCGGCCTTTCCTACGGTTTCAAACTTAGTGAACAGTTTTCGGTGGGAACCGGCATCCGTTTTATCTACAGTAACCTCGTTCCTTCCGGTATCCAGGTAAGTGAACAGGAAACTCGTAACGGAACCAGTGTCGGTGTCGATATTGCTGCCCTTTACCGATCCAAACCTTTTGAAGTTGCAAATCGCGAAGCACAACTTCGTGCGGGCGCCAACTTAGCTAACATGGGGCCGCGTATCCAGTATACCGATGAAGCACAGAAAGACCCCCTCCCCACCACCTTGCGTGTCGGATGGGCCTACAAGATGAGCCTGGATCAAAGTGGTTTCAACACGCTTACCTTGAGTAATGATTATTCCAAAGTTATGGCAAGAAGGGGAATGGGTTCGCTTGAGGCTCTGGTCAGTTCCTGGGATACAATCACTCAGGAAGTAGGCGACGGTAATACCGTGGAAGTTCCTCTTGGTGACCAGATTATGATTGGTACCGGTTTAGAATACTGGTATAATAATCTTTTCGCTCTCAGAGCCGGCTATTTTTATGAGTCACCCAACAACGGAAACCGTGAATTCCTGACTTTCGGAGCCGGTTTGCGCTATAATATTTTCGGAGTGGACTTTAGTTATATTTATACGATCGAAGAAGATCATCCACTGGCCAATACCCTCCGTTTTACCGCATCCCTCAATTTCTGATAGCTATTTCCAAGCAAGCAACCCTTATATAAGCCGAATGTCGTTTTTATTCAGGAAAAGCAGAGGCGTGATTTTTTTCATCATGCTTCTGCTTTCATCGTATCCAGCATGGGCCTCCCCGCCGTCTGATGCTATCTTGCCTTCAATTCACGCTACAGCAACGGAAGCACCGGATACCCCTCTTTCAGTCGGAGATATCCATATCGTCGCATTGATGGTTGAATTTCAGGAGGAGGATAACCGGTTCACTTCCGGAAATGGCACTTTTGACATTCCTTATTTACAACGTGACGACATTATCATTGACCCGCTCCCCCATGACCAGGGCTATTTTGAAGCACATCTTTCGTTTGCCAAAAACTATTTTGAAACCGTTTCTAACGGACTTTTGAATATTGACTTTACGGTGCTTCCCGAGATCGTAGGTCTTGATAACCCCATGAGCACGTACGCCCCTATGGGTCAGACCGATGAGGAAAATTTCAAACTTGCCAACCTGGCTCGTGATGCATGGTCCGCAGCCGCAGAACAGGATTTGCCAGACCTTTCTCACATTGACCAGGATCGTACGATGTTTATCGTTTTCCACGCCGGTTCGGGCCGAAATATCGAGCTTATGGGAACGAACCTGAACAAAACCCCACAGGATATCCCATCGGTCTATTTGGGAACATCATCCCTGGAACGGCTTTTGAATTACGGAGAAAACGATTTTAACGGATTTGCACTGGGCAATAGCGGACTACGAGTAACCAACTCAGCCCTGTTACCCCAAACCCAGTCACGCGCCGGAGAAGATGTTGTGGGCGATGATTACGTTCTTGAACTTTCCATAAACGGACTCCTGGCCGCCAATATCGGCAACTTCCTGGGATTACCGGATCTTTTCAATACCGAAACCGGCGCCTCTGCTATCGGTCGCTTCGGCCTGATGGACGGTGCCGCCATCTTCTCTTATCTCGGAATGTTCCCCCCTGAACCCTCAGCCTGGGAAAAAATTCACCTTGGATGGGCGGAACCCTTCGATATTCAACTGGACACTGGAGAACCTGTTAACCTTCCAGCCGTTTCTTACCGTGGCAATGGTATGCAAAAACCGGCTATCGCACGTCACTCCCTCTCAGCTGATGAGTATTTTTTGATAGAAAACCGCCATCGCAACCCATCTGACAATCCTTCAGAGACTCCGCTGGAAATCACTATACGTACACCCGACGGAAATTATGTAACCCGTGAAATCGATCCCATGGATGAGCGCTTTAATCCACTTAATGCCTCTGAATATGATGAAATCCTCGAACCGGGTGTTGTTGTCAATGTCAGCAATTTCGATTGGAGTCTGCCCGGCGGTCCCGATACCGCCACCGATGATGATAACAGTAGCAGAGAGGACCGTTTATTGAACGGGGGAATCCTCATTTGGCATATAGACGACGCGGTCATCCGCAGGACCATCGACGACAACAACGTCAATGCCCAAACCGAGCGACGAGGTGTGCAACTCATGGAAGCCGACGGAGCACAGGACATCGGTCGCCCTCCCAGACAACAACAAGACCGCTTCACAAATGGACATGCTTTCGATTTCTGGTGGAGTGGTAATGATTTTACAGTCATCACCGCCAGCAACGACAGCCTGGTGGTCTATGAAAACCGATTCGGACCCGATACCCAGCCCTCTAACGAAAGCAACACCGGAAGTCCCTCTTTCTTTGAATTCTACGATTTCTCCGACAATATTGTCGAAGCTTATTTCTACGCCCGCTCTCTGGACGATGTTTATACCCGTCTTCCTGACACGCCATTGCCTGCTTTGCCGGTCTCGCCCGGACTGACAGATGAAACCGCTATCTACCCTGCAAGTCCGAATCTCGTGGCAACCGGACACGCATCTTCCAAAAACCAGACACAAAGCGCCCCTTATTCCAGCCGTAACAACCAGCTTTCTGACAACGATCGTCAGCCCATATCAACGGACATGCAACTGGTCATACCCACCTTGTCCGGTTTTTACTCCATAGCACTCGACGGCAGCCAGAGCGATTACTCATTTATTGAACATCCTTATCCAACGACTCCGCTTATCCAGGGAAACAGGCTCACGGCCGGACAGTATCGACCGGGGAGCATGGCAGACCGTCAGATGGTCGGATCCTGGATTTTCGAGACAGGACACTGGTCACAAAGCTGGATTACTGAAGACCTGCCGGCTGGCCCCGGCTTCCCAAGTCTTGAGAATCAAAACGTCATCCACCTGGATCATACCGCCACTCTTCTGGATGCCGCCGATGGGTCGCTGCGGTCGGATCAACAGGATCAGGCGTTTCAACGAAGTGGATCGGTCGATGGTGCATCCGCCCGTCTGGAAAACGACCGCCTCACTCTGCCCGGACCGTCTTATCACTATGACCTTAACCGGGATGAACGCGCATCCACACGTAAATACACCGGAAATTTGCGATTCAGCGCCGACTCGGAGGCTTCTTTCTTCCTGCTTACCGATCACCGCCTCCATTTATTCGACAAACAGAATGACGGTGACTGGCATCGACACAGCCTTTTTGAAAGTCAATGGCTTTCCTGGCCTGCATTTGCCGATTGGACGGGCGACAATGCCCTGGAAATTTTTATAACCGATGCCGGGGGTAAAGCGATCCACGGCAAAAACAGGGATGGTGGAATAGTTGACCGGTTTCCATTACCGGCACCCAACGGGCAGCACTTTACCGGGTCCATCCTGCTGGCAGATATCACTGGCGACAACCAAAATGAGCTCATAGCGGCAGCGAAAGACAGTCTGACTTTTATGGTCCATGCATTTGACCGAAACCTCAACCCTGTGGATGGTTTTCCTCTTATGGTCGGATCGATGGACCCCGAACCGGCGTCATCATCCCAGGAAAACATAAAACCACCCCAAACTTCTGCCTTGCCTCTTATTATCGCCGAAAACCATCTTTTTGCAGTCTCCCCGTCCGGAGAAGTCCGTGCCTGGGAACTAACCGAACTGGGGGATGTGGAATGGGGACATATATATGGCCCTCAAGACGGCAACAAGGTTGGAATAACGGTTGATGATCATGAACATGAACGGCAAGCTTTTGACCTTCTGAATAAAGCTCAGACTTACAACTGGCCTAATCCCGCCGATGATCACACCCACATCCGGTATGAAACCGCCGATCCCGCTCAGATTGATATCACCGTCATCAATCCATCCGGGGCTGTCATTTTTGAAAAACAGGCCGAATCCAGAGGTCGCTTTCCCGAGGAAATCAGACTTAATACCTCTTCGTGGGGGAATGGAGTCTATTTCGGACGTATACGGGCTCGCAATGAACAAGGATCAGAAACCCAAATTTTAAAAATTGTGGTAACGCATTGACACAAGCTTATTACAAATCACCCCCCCGTAAGATCTCCTTCCTGTTTGTCGCATTGATGGCGGTTGTCGTATCCGGATTATACACCATTCCGGAGAGTTCCCATGCCCAGAGAAACCCGGCCCACTATAACTATCCGCACAATCATCTGGAGTGGTACACCATAGAATCCGAACGATTCCTGATCCATTTCCAGGAGGGTAACAGCCGTCCGGCCCAGGTGGCATCCCGTATAGCCGAAGAAGTTTACGATCCCATCACCAATCTTTATGACCACGAGCCCGATCATAAGGTCAATATACTGATTATCGACCGCCTTGATTACTCCAACGGAGCTGCATTTTTCTACGACAACAAAATAGAAATCTGGCTTCCTTCCCTCGACACTCCGCTTCGGGGAACACACAGCTGGCTGCGGAATGTGATCACCCACGAATTTACGCACATTGTACAGCTACAGGCCTCGATGAAACAAAGCCGGCGGGTGCCTGCCACTTACGTGCAATGGCTGTCATACGAGGATATCCGGCGCCCCGATGTACTCTACGGTTTTCCCAATGGCATCATCTCCTATCCCCTCTCGGGCATAAGCATGCCGGGCTGGCTGGCCGAGGGCACAGCGCAGTTCATGCACAGTGAAATTTTTTATGACTACTGGGATTCCCACCGTGACATGCTATTGCGTACCAGAATATTGGATGACAATTACCTGGACCTTGAGACCATGGGTACATTCAGCTCGAAAACTTCCATGGAGAGGGAATTGGTTTATAACCAGGGTTTTGCATTTACCTATTATCTGGTTGATCGTTTTGGACAACAAGTGGTGGCCGATATCACCCGCGCCTTCCGTCAGCGTGGCATGTACGATGTCCGTAAAGCGATTCAGCAAGCAACGGGCATCGACGGAAGGGAGGTCTTTGAGGATTGGATAACCGAATTGAAAGACCATTATACCCAAATGACGGATGAACTTGAAACAGAACCGGACAACCGCCGTTGGATAGAACCTGTCGGTTTTTTCAATTTTCACGCTGCCTACTCCCCCGATGGAAAAAATATCGCCTACTTGTCCAACAAAATGACCGACGGGTCACTGGCGGCCCTCTATGTCGTAGACGCCGACACCAATGAACAAGACGAAGGTTTTGATGCGCGACTCTTCGAAAAACCTTCGCTGAGTCATGTTTCAAAACAAAAGCACCAACACGACCGGTCGCCCTCTTTAGCCCATTCGACCACAAATCACTCGTTACAAACCTGCAACAAGCACTCTGAGCCACTCCATTTCGACAACCAGAAACTATGGCGACTTGAAACATCCTTCAGCTACTCTCCTGATGGCAAGCAAATCGCCTACAGCCGTGCCCAACTAAATGCCCGGGGTGAACAATATCGTGATCTGTACACCTACGAATTGGAGTCAGATGAAAGTAAACGCCTGACCCACAGCAACCGCCTTCAGGATCCCGCATGGAGTCCCGGTGGTAATTTTCTCGCTGCCGGGAAAATCGAGGACGGGTCCCTGAACCTTCACTTTTTCGACCTTGAAAATGACACTTTACTCCGGGCCACCCACTTTCAGGATGGAGAACAAATCTACCGGCCCGTGTGGCACCCGGACGGTGACCGTCTTTTCTTTGCTTATTCTGATACCGCCCATCGTGGCATTTACCAAATTTCGATCCCAAACATCGACCAAGCCGACGGCATAACTTCCCTTTACGGCAATCAAGACGGCAATGAAAAGGATTGGCACGAAAGCATAACACCGGTATTGGCCGGCTCCGGTGTCGATTATCGGGATCCGGTAGTGAGCAAAGATGGCCAATGGCTATACTACAGCGCTGATCACCACGGGATTTTTAACATATACCGGCTTTCTCTTGACGAAGGGTACACCGAGCAAATCACCAATGTGGCCGGCGGGGCATTCATGCCCTATCCCCACCCTGAAAAACAATTGCTGCTCTACTCTGAATTTGTCTCCGATGGATATAAAATCGCCGAACGTGACCTTTCAGAGCAGAAAAGTACCCCTTCCCGAATCGTGGATAGTGGATACCAGCAAAACACCGAACATCTCCCTTATCCCGGTACAGATCGTCCCGTCATGTCGGATCGTCTCTCATTCAGCCCGCATGCCCCCCGAATGTTCCTGAATCCGGATAATGACATCACTAACATCAGCAGGCTGAATCATTTTGATGACTCCGATATCACTTCCCTGCCCGAAACAGCCATAGCTCAAGCCGATACCGGTATCTATCGGTATGACCTCCCCACGATTGGGACATCATCGGATCGTGAGTTTTATAGATACGAAGATCAGTTCACCTCCTTTCAATTTTTCCCGGTAATCCGGTTCGATAATTACTCACGCCTCCATGGCAGCAACAGCAGCCTGCTTACCAGCGGCAGGTTCGGAGATCTTGGAGATAATCTCTGGCGTGATGTGAAAATTGGAGCTTACTTCGCTTCCAGGGAAATGCGCGAACGCATCAGCATTTACGGAGGGGCTCTGTTCGGACCCGGTTCACGACCTAGCAACGGTATCAGTAACTTTTTCAACCCGGGACGGCTTGTGGATCTCGACCGTGACCTGTTTCTGCAAGTAGAGTACGCGGGGCTGCCTTTCATAGAGCGACATTGGTCACCGACCATATCCGTCTCTTTCTTCAATATCAGACGCAATGTCAGCGACGGTTTACAAGTCGAAGAATTTCCGTGTACCTCTTGTATGCCCGACACCACCTCGGTAGATATCGCTTACGACATGTGGGAGGTTCAGGTCAATGCCATCAGCAAGATCAATAGATGGAGCCTTGTAGAACTGGCCTACTACTACAGCCCTTACAAAGTATCTACCGACTCGTTCTTCTCCCGTGAATTTCAACAGGAAGTCGCCGGTTCCACCTCCCGTTACTACAAAGGCTCAACATGGTCAGCCTCCTGGATGTTTGACTTGTCCATGCCGGACCGTCACGGAGATATCGCACCACTTGGAGCAAGCAGCCTAATCCGCTATCGATACCAACCCAGCGAATTGCTTGACTCCTATGATATCCGGGATGGAACACTGATCCCGGTCTATGACCAATACAATAATCACTCTTTTGAAGCTGACCTTCGTTTCGGTTTTGTAGTCCGCGAACAACGAATGAACTTGCGCACCCGCTTTTTTAGCTACATCGACGGTCCCGATGAATTTTTCTATCTCGATTATATCGGAGGAATGATCGGCATGCGCAGCTATCCCTACTTCGCTCTGGGTGGCACAACTACCGCTTTCTCGCAGCTATCCTGGTTCATACCCCTCAAAACCAACATCTACCAACAAATGGGACGAGTAACCCTTGACAAAGTGTTTCTTCGGATGTTTGCTGAAGCGGGTAATGGCTGGGGTGGCCCCCTGGATATCGATAAATCTCTTAAAACCGGCGTCGGCGCAGAGTTGCGTGTTGGCATGAATTCATACTATTTGTTTCCCAGCAGCTTCTTCATCAGCGCCGCATATGGCTTCAACTCCTACGACCTGCAACTGCCTGAGGCTTTTATTACTGATACCCAGGGTGGCAGAGTAGCATATGGCAATCAAATATTGATTAATTTCGGTTTGTTGTTCGATTTTGACTTCTAATGGATTGATTTTTTTTGCACACTATATTGTTGACCCCTTTTTCTGATGATTATGAAAAAAACCGGACATCTTTTCCTAAAGAGCACTCTATTACTCATATCTGCCTTGATATCGGTAATTATGGTCACTACCCATGTCGCCATAGCCAATGATTCCAACAACAATTGGACAACGGCGCAGAGTTTTTCCGCTCCATTTCTTAATCCGTCTTATTACACTCACAGTTACCAGGCAGGGATACGTGATACTCCGGATATACCCGATTTGACATCCACCATCGCTTCCGGCAAATATTACAGCCATAAAGACTTTTCGCCAGAGCTTGCGGAAACAAAGAAAAACACCGGACTTCGTCTTTCTACAGGGTTTTCCGACCCGCTGCGCGTTGATTCCGCCAACATGAATGGTAACGGCTGGAACTCCGGATTCATGAATACGATCAGCGAAAACCCCGGCTATGGTTTTCTGGCTTCATTGGCAGTTCCGGGACTCGGACAAGCCGCCAACCGGCAATGGTGGAAAACCGCTCTTTTCGTAGCAGCAGAGGCTACGGCAATTGGGATATACCTTCACCGGGAAAACCGGGGCCGTGATGGGGAAAGGTATTACGAAGAGTTCGGGGATGAGCACTGGAGTGTGGTCAAATATGCCAGATATATTGTAAATAATCACTATGATGAGCATGGTAAGCGTTTCGAAGAAATTGTTACCGACGAATTTCTGCAGGGAGATTGGGATCAACACATTGATTATGATGCGGAAGGCCTCCCCCTTCCGGTGTTTGACACCGATATCGAATGGAATATCATTGACCTCGATGCACTTAACGTGGCTGAGCGAGAGAGTTTATACGCAAACGGAAACCCTTTTTCTCACTCTGTTGAACCTTATGGCTCACAACAATATTACGAATTGATGAGTAAATATTATCAATTTGGTCCTGGCTGGAGAAAATGGGATTCCACACTTCATAACATTGACGAAGAGAGGATGCCGGAAGACTTTATTTATCACGCACGTATCGGATATGACTTCAACGATGATCTCAGTGTTGCCCGTAATATGGTCACCTTATTGGTGGTCAATCATTTTGTAGCTGCTTTTGATGCCTATTTTACCCAGCAACTACGTCGGGCCCGCCTACAGCCGACAACTTCTATGGCTCACGGACTTCGTCCAACAATCGGCCTGAATTATCGTTTTTAGTTAGTAGCGTCTCCCTGAAAAATTCTAAAAATTAATTGGTAAATGAACATACTGATATTATCCCGGACCCATCGGAATATTCCTTTTGTGTCCGGAAATCAGTAATATTATAACATGAAAAAAGTTCTGATTTTTATTTATCATTTTTTTACCGACCGCAAGCTTTATTATCTGCTCTCCGGTCTGATTCTTTTTGGTGGTCTAAGTCTGATCGTCATGGACAGGTATATCATGCCGGCTTATACCAATTACGGAGAAGGTATTACCGTGCCAAATGTAAACCGAATGCCACTTGAACAAGCTACCGCCATACTTGAAGATCGGGGGCTGCGGCATGAACTGGCGGCCAAAAGATCAAACGAGGCTTTCCCTCCGGATTATGTGATCGACCAGACCCCGGCCGCCGGCATGCTCGTTAAACCTGACCGAAAAATTTATATCACCGTCAACGCCACGAGTACCCCTACTGTGGTTGTTCCCGAAATTGAAGATTTATCTCTGAGAAACGCAACCATCCAACTTGAAAACTCCGGACTTCAGGTCGGTGAGATCACCTACGAATCCTCCCGGTTTCGTAACAGCGTCCTGCGTCAGTCGATCCCCTCCGGTAGACGCGTTGAACAAAATACCATGGTGGATGTTGCAGTGGGTGATGGCCTGGGCAGCACGATGGTGGAGATTCCAGATCTCCACAACATGCATCTGACCGAAGCACAAAATACCCTCAGAGAGGCCGGCTTACGGGTAGGGTCCATACGTTTCGAGCCTTCTTACGAAGTTCAGCCCAACATCGTACTGGGATATGAACCCGATGACGAAACCGCCATCTATGAGGGAACCGCCATAGATCTGATCATCTCCGTCAGTCCGGAAGAGGAGGAAGAAGAGGAGAGCGGCCCCGTTATCATAGATGATTCAGAATCTGACGAATCCGAGGAAGTTTTTGACAATGATGAACCCTGAGTTTCCCATATTACAAATCTTATCCAAAGTCTTGAATAATTCCACCCGGGGTTACACAATATGATTCCCACCACACCACCAGTTATCGCACCCTCACTCCTGGCAGCGGATTTCCGCCATCTTGAAAGCGACATTAATCACGCCCTCAAAGGTGGTACAAACTGGCTTCACTGCGATATCATGGATGGCCATTTCGTTCCGAATATCAGTTTCGGACCCATGGTTGTTGAAGCCACCAGAGAAGCTACCGATGCCTTCCTCGATGTACACCTGATGATGGAAAAACCGGAACGTTATATCCCCGTTTTTGCCGATAGCGGTGCCAATCTTATCACTGTTCATATTGAAACCTGCCCGCACATACATCAAACTCTGCAAATGATCCGTGACCAAGGCTGTCACACAGGAATAGCGGTGAACCCCGGGACTTCTCTCACTACCGTGCAGGCAATACTCGAAGACATTGACATGGTGCTGCTAATGACCGTCAATCCCGGATTTGGCGGACAGAAATTTATCAAAGCCAGTTATGATCGCCTGCGTGAGCTTCTCCTGATGCGTAAACAGCAAAACAATAAATTCCTGATTCAGGTAGACGGCGGCGTAAACGGCCAAAACACCCGCAAGA